>DATJVW010000427.1:0-6265 GCA_035501675.1 Burkholderiales bacterium | reverse complement strand
AGCGCTGCTGGTGGTGGGCACACGGGAGATCGCCTCGGTACGTGGCCTAATTCGGACGTCGCCGGTCGCAGGCGCGGCGTTATTGTTCGGGGCGTTGGCCATCGGCGGCGCACCACCGTTCGCGGTGTTCCTGAGCGAGTTCTTCATCTTCCGCGCCGGCGTGGCGCAACAGCATTATTTCGTCACGGCGCTGCTGGTGATCTTCATCATAGTGGCTTTCTTCGGCATCTTGCTACACGTGAACCGCATGGTGTTTGGCCGCCCTGCGGAGAATCCCGCGCCCGCCAGGGCCCATGCCGTGCTGCCGCGGACTTGTGTCCTGACGCTGATCCTCGCGGCGATTCCGGTCCTCGTGCTCGGCGTGTACCAGCCGAGGTGGTTGCACGCCCTCTTGACCTTAGCCGCCTCCAACCTGAATCCGCTGGCGCCGCCATGAATCAGAGTGAACTCGGACAAGAGATGGAGCGGCGCTGGCCCGGTCAGGCGCGATACCGCCTCGATTCGGGCGGCTTTGGCGAGGTGACGTGCGCCCGCGACGTGCTCGCGCAGGTGTGCGGAAAGCTATTTCTAGACTGGAGCTTCAGCTTCGCGGGCCTGGTCGTCGAGGAAGGCGCAGCCGAATGGCGCCTGCGGTACCTGTTCTACGGTGAGCGTTCTGCAGGCTGGGTTCACGTGCTGATGAACGCTCCCCTGGATGAGCGGACAATTCCCAGCATCGTGAAGTTCGTCCATGCAGCGAACTGGCATGAGCGCGAATCCGAGGACCTGTTCGGCGTGCTTTTCGAGGGTCACCCGCATCTCGGCGACTTCGTGCTCCATGACGATGCCTGGCAAGAAGGCGTTGCGCCGATGCGCCACCAGTTCAGCGCCCAGGTCCGAGACATCGAGCGGCGTCCGAACATGGAGTGGCGCCCGCGCCGCATCCTGGAAGCCCCGGGCGCGTTCGCCATGCCTATCGGTCCAGTGTTCTCGGGTCTCGCCGAGTCGGTTCACTTCTTGTTGGAGACCGTCGGCGAGGACGTGATTCGCGCCCTTCCGCGGCTGTTCTACAAGTATCGTGCTATCGAGAAGATCGCCGAGGGTCGGGCGATCGAGAACATCCTTCTGTTGGCGGAGCGCTTTTCCGCGACTACGGCCTTCGCCCACGCGCTGGCGTTCTGCCAAGCAGTCGAAACGATCTGCCGCGCCGAAGTGCCTGCCCGTGGGCGGGTCTTGCGTGTGTTCATTGCTGAGCTCGAGCGATTTCGGCACCACGTGGGCGCCATCGAAGGCATCTGCGCATCCACGGCACTGGTCGTGGCCGCCAACCAGACGGCAATGCTGGAAGAGGAACTCCTGCGCGTAAGCGGCACACTGGCGGGACATCGGTACTTGTTCGGGCTCGCGGTCCCCGGCGGCATCGCGACCGACCTCAGCGACGCCGCTTGCCTGGAGGCGTTGCGAGGATGTCACGACGTGCTGGAGCGGTTGAACGAGCTCGAGCGCATGCTGCGAGTCTCGAGCAGCTTTCTCGACCGTTTGGAAGAGGTCGGATTCATTTCGGAGGCGAACGCTCGTGTGTTCGGTCTAGTGGGGCCCATCGCGCGAGCCTCTGGAATCTCTCGAGATCTACGAGTTGCGCAGCCGTATGAAGACTACGGGCGTCTGAAGTTTGAGGTGCCGGTGGAAAAGGAGGGCGATGGCTACGCCCGGTTGCGGGTTCTGTTCGCCGAGGCTCGCGAATCAGTTAGCTTGATGGAGCAGGCGGTCGCCTTGCTGAGCGCGGGGCGAGTGGCCGCGCCCTTTCAGGTACAGGCCGGTGAGGCGCTGGGCTGGGTCGAAGCCCCGCGCGGCGCGGCGTTTCATTGGTTGCATCTTAGCGAGGATGGAACCGCTGCGCGGTATAGGATCATGCCGCCCTCGTTCGCCAACTGGCATGGCTTCCGGCTGAGCGTCGAGAACTTCGCGTTCCAGGATTTCCCCATCATCCTGTCGACCCTGGACCTATCGGTCGCGGAGAGCGATCGCTGAGGCAGAGGCATGAGGACGGAATCATGAGCCAGTGGGTACGCAAGGGACTTCGAACCGGCATCCGGACTACCGCGTATCCCTCGAAGCCGGAAATGGCCGCCGGCGTTTCGCCGGGGCTGCCGCTAGGCGGCGACTATCCGGCGGATGAGATGGCGGGCCTCACCACACGCTGCCCGACGCAGGCGCTTCGCGAGGTCGACGGGAAAGTCGTCGTCGACTATTGCCGCTGTGTGCATTGCTACCGGTGCCAGCGGCGACTCGCGATGCCGCTCGCGTGGTCACGCGACTACGAGTGGGCAGGAACGCTCACGGCCCCAGATCCGGTGCAGAGCCTCGGAAGTGAATTCCGCCGTTCGATTCACGTCATCGTCGTCGACGCTGGCGATTGCGGCGCCTGCCTGCACGAGGTGAAGCAACTCGACAACCCGTATTACAACATGCATCGACTGGGGTTCTTCATCACGCCGACGCCGCGGCAGGCCGACGTCATGCTCGTGGTGGGCCCGGTCACCGTCAACATGCGCGTCGCTGTCGAGAAGACATACAACGCGATGCCCACGCCCAAGCGGGTGGTGGCGGTTGGCGCCTGCGCATTGTCGGGTGGCGTGTTCGGGCCCAGCTTCGTGAGCGAGAGCGGTGTCGCGCGAGTCATTCCGGTGGACTTCGAAGTGCCGGGGCAACCGCCGCCGCCACTAGCGATCCTGCACGGGCTCCTGGTCGCGGTCGGGCGCCGTTCGGCGGCGTCGCTCATCTCTCCGGTTCCGGTGCAGCGAGCGAAAGCGGGGGCACCGTGAACTCGTTCGCCGCATGGCTGAAGGTATTCCTGGCGGTCTGCGGCGCCGGCGCGCTGCTGAGCCTTGCCCTGCCGCAGCGACACGTCCCCCGCGTAGTCGCCTGGCTTGGCGCACTGGCCGCGGTGGCGCTGATCGGTCTCGGTGCGGGCGCGTTGCTCGCCTGGCCCCCGACCACGACAGTCGTGTGGAACGTCCCGCCGATCGGTGCCTTCATTCTCCGCTGGGACGCCCTGGCCGGCGTGTTCTTACTCGTGACAGGACTCGTGTTCCTGCCGGTGTCCATCTTCGCAGCAAACAGCCTGCCCGGTTTGCTAGGGCGCTACAGCATGCGTGGGTATGGAGTGTTGTATTTCGCGCTGCTTGTATCCGTGGTCTGGACGCTAGTGTCGGGCGACGTGTTTTCGTTCATGGTGGCATGGGAAATCATGTCCATCCTCTGCTACCTGCTGGTGAACTTCGAACACGAGGAGGAGGACAACCGAAAGGCGAGCTATCTGATGCTCACGATCAGCGAGGCAGGCGCACTCGCAGCAGCACTGGGTTTGCTGTTGCTGGCAGCCAACGCTGGATCGCTCGACTTCTCCCAGTTGAAGGCGTCGGCTGGCACCCTCGGTGGCGGAATGCGATTGGCGATCTTCCTGCTGACGTTCTTCGGCTTCGGCGTGAAGGCCGGTTTGGTACCGGTGAACGTATGGCTGCCGCGCGCTTATACCGCCGCGCCCGCGGCGTTCGTCCCCGTGCTGGCCGGGGCGACGTTGAACCTAGGCCTGTACGGGATCCTTCGCGTGAATGCTGACCTCATGCCCGCTGCCTCCGTCGTCCCAGGAGTGATCGCGCTCATCGTCGGTACCGCTTCCGCCCTTGTCGGGATTCTCTACGCCACGACGGACGGCGATCTGAAAACGCTTCTCGCACACAGTTCGATTGAAAACGCAGGGATCATCACGGCGGGTTTTGGCGCGGGATTCATTTTCGCGGCAACTGGGAAACCTGCGCTGTCCGCCTTCGCGTTTCTGGTCGCGCTGTATCATCTGGCCAACCATTCGCTTTACAAGACGTTGTTGTTCGTAGGCGCCGGCGTCGTCGAGGACCGCGCCGGCACGCGCGACCTCGACCGGCTGGGCGGACTGATCCGCCTGATGCCCTGGACGGCACTCGCGGTTTTGGCGGGCGTCCTCTCCATTTCCGCGCTCCCGCCGTTCAACGGCTTCGTCAGCGAATGGCTGACGCTCCAGACACTGCTGCGTAGCGCAGAGCTGGGTTCCGGCGGCGTGAAGATTGTGTTCGCGCTTTGTGGCGCGGGACTGGCCCTGACCGCGGCGCTGGCTGTGACCTGTTTCGTAAAGTTGTTTGCCATGGGCTTTTTGGGCATGACACGCTCGTCGAAGGCAGAGCAGGCCAAGGAAACTAGTCTTTCCGCACTGGGACCAATGGCGATTCTCGCCGTCTTGTGCCTCGCCCTAGGCGTGCTGCCGACTTACGTGATTGAGGCCCTCGACCACGCGGTGCGCCCGATCGCTGGTTCGAGCGCGGCGGACGTGCTGGTGCCTCCGTTTTTCGCGGGCAGCCCCGGTCATCAAGATCTGCCCCCAGCGTTCGCTGGCGAGTTTCACGACCTCGGTGCGCAGGTTGGCCAAGGAGTTGCCCCAGGACGGGGCTTGGTGATTCTGCATCGCGGTGGCACGGCGAATCCGGTGGTGTTCGCAGGCGCGCCGACGTACCTGATCGTGGTGCTCGCGGGGCTGCTGGTCCTGGTCTTTCTCGTCGTGCGAGGTACGGTTTCGCGGCGCCGAACCGTGACGCGGCGCGTGTGCTGGGACGGCGGCATCCGGCGCCTGTTGCCGGAGATGACCTACACGGCGACGGGATTCTCGAATCCGGTGCGGGTCATCTTCGACGCAATATTCCGGCCGACGATCATGGAAGATACGCGCGAGACGGTAGGTGAGCACTTCCGCACCGCTATTCGCCGGCAATCCGAGACGGTCCACGTCGTCGATCGGGTCGTGCTCGAACCCGCACGCAACATTGCGATGGCCGTCGGCAGTGTGCTTGCGCGGATGCACCACGGACGACTCAACGCCTATCTCGCGTACGCGCTCGCCTCGCTTCTTGTAGCGTTCTTTGTATTCACATTCTTCTAAAGCGAACGAATGGCGCTAGAGTCAGGAACGCAGCTATGTTTCCCGAGGGATCGCTATGGACAGCTGTCTTGGCGGCGCTGGCGTTGCCTCTCGACCTTACGCTTCCCTTGTCCAGGGAGTTCGGGATGAGGACATCGAGGGTGACGGGGTGCGACCTTAGAGAGGGGTGGCGAAGGCAGCATCCTTAGATGGGAACAAGGTGTAACGGTTCAGTCAATCCGGAGGGATGGGCGTGGGGCGACCCTCAATTAGCGAAGATGCATGCGGGGCCCTAGCGAAGCGGGGGTTCGTCGCCCAGGAGACGGATACGCGCGTTGCGGACGTGCTCGTGTCCGGTGCGGGAACCTACCGCTACACGGCAGGGTTCTGGGAGCGGGTGGGGGCGCTTGTGCGCCTCGAGGATGGCCGCGGCTGGCGAAGCGGGGTGGAGACACCTGAGGCTCGGACGGAGGTGCTGGCGAGGTTCTCGGGTCATTTGGTGCGGGCAGGCGTTCCCCCGGAGTTGGCACATGCAGAAGCGAGCGCGGCGTTAGAGGTCCTCCTCGCCACCGGAATGCTCGCTACGAACGACCCGGCCTGAGTCCTACGCTCTGAGCTGCGGCCAGCTTCGCGTTCAGGAGACCTCGTGGAAGTCGCCGGGTGCAATGCAGTCAGGCACGGTGCGGTCTTGGTAGACGACCGCGACGTCGACGTTGACAACCTTCCCGATGAGATCGTCAACCCCTGTGGGTCGCCAATAGCCGATCTGATGCGCCGAAGGAAAAAAGGACCGACGTCGGTTTAGAGAAAGAGCCGGCTCGAAGGCAGGGCGGAGAAGGAAATGCGCGGGGCGGAGTGCAATGAAGACTGCGGCCCCCATCGTGTCGGTCCCGGGCGACCCCAGGGCGGGGTTGCTCGGCGCAAGTTGTCGTGGGTCGCGGGAGTCGCGCCGAGACCTGGACTACGCTTCTGCTTGCCAGCTGTACCGATGGTGCAGGCCGCCAACGCGCGGTCGGGCACACACCCGTGCCAGGTGAGCGGGGCAGGGCTCCACCGGACGGGCATGCGGACTATCCTTTGCGATCCCGAGATGAGTACGATCCTGCAGGTAGTATTCGGTGTATCCGGTAAGCAACCGACGGAGATGGCAGTCATCGAGGACGATGACATGGTCGAGCAGCTCTCGTCTCACGCTGCCCACAAAACGCTCCGCGACATCATTTTGCCATGGGCTCCGGAAGCTGGTGCGCTTGGGATCGATGGCCATCGACAGGACAGTGGCAACAACCTCTTCGGAGAAGATCGAGTCGCGGTCGAACAGCAGATAGTGTGCCCAGT
>DATJVW010000426.1:0-7383 GCA_035501675.1 Burkholderiales bacterium | reverse complement strand
CCTGTGTGTATCCGGCTCCCTTCACTGCCAGGTACTCCGTCACAACGATGTAGTGGACGACGTCGCGGAACGTAAGGTCCCTGGGCACCGGCCATGACGCATAGCTTTGCTCCGCACCGTTCAGGATGTCCTCCGCATCCTTTTCTTGCTCCCCGAGGTGAAAACGCACCACTTGCAGGTACAGCGCGCGCCCGCGCAAAGTGGGATCAGTCGAGCGTGCCTCCTCATAGAGGCGCAACAAGGCCCGGCTTGTCTTCAGTGCGTATCGCTGCTCGCGCCACGGGCGCAGCACAAGTTCGACCAGTGCGTGACCGAGGGACATATGCGCCCCGACTCGATGTGATGGATTCACTGCTCGCGAAGCCCGCTCGTGATCGGCATTCGCGCAGCGCGCCACGCGGGGAACACGCCGCCCACGAAGCCGATCGCCAGTGCCCAGGTCAGGCCGCTCCACAGCAGCTGCGGTGAGACGTGGAACGAGAACACCACTTGGCTGAAGTTCTGGCCCAGCGTCGATGCGCTGTAGTTGTCGAAGACGGACCAGGCGATGGCCGCGCCGATGGCGCCGCCGAGCAGCGCGAGCACCATCGTCTCCAGCAGGACGGACACGATCACCGGCGTGCCGCGGAAGCCGAGCGCGCGCAGGGTGGCGATCTCGCGGGCGCGGGTCGAGACGGCGGCGTGCATGGTGTTCAGCGCACCGAACACCGCGCCGAGCGCCATGATGGCCGCGACCGCCGTGCCGAGGATGCGGATCTGACGGCTGATGCTCTCAGACTGCCGGTTAAAGTAGTCGCGCGTGGTGAAGGCATCCACGCGCAGCCGCGGATCGCCGGCCAGCGCCGCCTTGAACGTATCGAAGGCGATGGCGTTCTGCAGGCGCACGGTGATCGAGTTGACGCTGCCCTCGCGCCGATAGGTCGCGGCGACGACCGGCGTGTCGCCCCAGATCTCGGAATCATGCGAGTCGCCGGTCTCGAAGGTGCCGACGACAGTCCAGGGCTGGCCGTTGAGCTTGAGCATGGCCCCGACCTCGAGGCCGGCAAATTGCGCCAGCGCGCCTTTGCCGACGATAAGCTCGCGCATGCCTGGCTGGAAGCGGCGCCCGGCGGTGATGCGGAAGCGGTCGTGCAGGTCCCAGGCGCGCTCTCCAACGCCGCGCAGCTGTACATTGGCATCGAGTCCGTTCGAACGCTTCGGCAACGAGGCCACTACCACCAGCTCGGGCGATGCGATGGGTTGCCCGCCCGCCGCCGTCAGTACCTGGGGCGCCTGGGCGATGACCTGGGTGGCGTCACGGTCGAGCGTGGAGTTGGTTTCGGTCTGCGCGCCGGCACGCAACACAATGGCTGTGTCGTCGGTGCCGGTTTGCCGCAGGGTGGCCTCGAAGCCGGCGGCCATCGCGAGCAACGCCACGAGCACGCCAACGACGCCGGCGATGCCGACCACAACCACCAGCGAGGATCCAGCTCGCTGGGCCAGCGTGGAGATGGCCACACGCGTGACGGAGGCGGCCTGGCGCCCGGTGCGCGTGAGGGCCATCCAGCCGGCGACGCATAGGGCGAGTGCCAGAGCGAGCCACCAGGGGGCGGCGAGCAGGAGCATGGTGGGCAGCAGCGCCGTCGCCGCAAGCGACAGAATGTCTCGAATCTTCTTCATAGGTGTCACCTGACGAGAGGTTCAGCGGCCGGTGAGGGCGTCGACGATGCGCAGGCGCATGCCTCGCAGTGCGGGCAACGCGCCCACGACGATGCCGATCAAGACCATCAGCCCGAGGCCCCGTTCCCAGATCGAGCCGGCCACCGGGAGCATCGGCACCGAAGGTCCCATGGCCTGCCGGATGGCGCCGACAGCCACGCCGGCGAGCGCCAGCCCAGCCGCGCCGCCCAGGACGAGCATCAACACCGATTCGCACAGCACCAGCGCCAGCACGCCGCGGTGAGTGAAGCCGAGCACCTTGAGCACCGCCAGCTCCGGGATGCGCTCGCGCACCGCCTGTGCCATCGTGTTGCCGGTTAGCAGCACGAGGGTGAAGAAGACCGCGCCCATGATCGAGCCGACGATGAGGCCGATGTCGGCGAACTGGCTTGCGAACGCTGCCATGAAGGCTTGTTCGCTTTGCGTCTTGGTCTCGTGGTCTGAGTCGAAGGACAGCGCATCGATTGCCGCGGCCACGGCGTCGGCGCGGTCGCGATCGATGACCCGGACCACGTACCAGCCCACGCTGCCCTTGCTCGTCTGGCGCGCCTCGTCGAAGTAGCTCCAGTTGAAGTAAAGGGCATCCTCCTGTGCGCGCAGATTCGGATCGTCGACGTGGTAGATGCCCACGAGATCCAGCGTCCAGGTATTGCTGCCGTCCTTCTGCGGAAAGATCGTGGCCTGCAGCGGGATCTTGTCGCCCACCTTCCAGCCGAACTTCTGCGCCAGGCTGGCGCCGACGATTGCGCCGGTGCGCGTGTCGTGGAAGGCCTTGCGCTCCTCGGCCGAGATCTTCCACTCCGGGTAGAGATCAAGGAAGTTCTCCGCGACCGACTGGCTCGGGAAGAAGTTCTTCGGGTCCTGGTAGATGCCGCCGAACCAGTTGGCGAAGGTCGTGTCGGCCACGCCAGGCACCGCCTGGATGCGGGCGAGCAGGCTTCGGGGTAGCGGCAGGGTCAGGCTGATCTTGGAGACAGTGATCAGTCGGTCCGCGCCCGTGACGTTGTTCGATGCGGCGGTGAAGGCGCCCCGCACAGAATCGAGCAGACCGAACAGCAGGAACGCAGCAAGCACCGACAGCAGGGTGAAGAAGGTGCGGGTCTTGCGCCGGAAAAGCGCAGCCCAGATGAGGTGGAAGTACTTCACGGCCAGGTTTCCTCGTGCGTCGCGGATTCAGGCAAGGGCGCGAACGGCGTCCTCGACAAGCGTGCCCTTGTCGAGTTGCAGCGTGCGGCGCGCGTACTCGGCCGCCTTCGGGTCGTGCGTGACCATGATGACGGTCTTGCCGTGGTCCCGATTCAGCATGCGGAGCATCTCAAGGACTTCCGTGGCCGACTGGCGGTCGAGGTCACCGGTGGGTTCGTCGCCGACGATCAGCTTCGGGTCCGAGACGATCGCACGCGCGATCGCGACACGCTGCTGTTGCCCGCCGGAGAGTTCGGTCGGTTTGTGGTTCGCACGTTCGGACAGGCCGACCAGCTGCAGGGCGATGCCGGCGCGGCGCTTGCGCTGCGCTGCCCCCAGATCGGTCATCAGCAGCGGCAGTTCCACGTTCTTCTGAGCGGTGAGGGCCGGCATCAGGTTGTAGAACTGAAACACGAACCCGACGTTGGCAGATCGCCACTTGGCGAGCGCGTCGTCGCCGACGGAATGGATCGGCTGGCCGCCGATCGTCAGCGTTCCCCCGGTGGGCGAGTCCAGGCCACCGATCAGGTTGAGCAGCGTGGACTTGCCGGAGCCCGAAGGGCCCATCAGCGCGACGAAGTCGCCTTCCTCGATGTCGAGGTTCACAGAGTGCAGCACTTCCAAGCGCTCCTTGCCACGCGTGTACACCTTGCTGAGGTTGCGGATTTCGACGAGGGTGGCCATTGGCGGGTCCTTTCTCATTGCTTGACGGCGACACGTGCACCGTCCTTCAGATCGGCCGGCGGCGTGCGCACGACGCGCTGCCCCGGGGTCAGGTTGTCGACAAGGCGCAGGTCGCCGACGCTCTGGCTCGCGGTGATGCCGAGCTCGTGCGCCTGGTCGGCATCCACCGTGAACACCACTGAGCGGCCCGAGCGTTGGGCGATGGCCGATGCCGGCACCAGCACGCCCTTGGGCGCGGCGGCAGCGGCCCCGCCGCTGCCCGACCGCTCGAACGACACGCGCACGCCCATGTCCGGCAGGATGCGCGGATCCTTCTGGTCGAGTGCTACACGTACCTTGACGGTGGCCTTGCTGCGATCGGCAGTCGGGATGATCGCGATGACGTGCGCCGGGATGTTCCAGTCCGGGTAAGCGTCCAGCACCGCTTTGGCGGGCTGCCCGGGCTGCACGTTGTGCAGATACGCCTCGTTGACATCGACTTCGATCTCCAGCGAATCCATGTCGACGATCGTGCCGATGCCTGTGCGGGTGAAGCCGCCGCCCGCGGACATCGGCGACACGATCTCGCCAGCCTGGGCTGCCTTCGCCGTGATGACGCCTGCAAAGGGTGCCCGGATCGTGGTGTAGGCGAGCTGCACTTGCGCCCCCTTCGCGGCAGCATGAGCGAGCTCGACCTGGCGGCGTTGCGACGCCAGCTGGGCAGTGAGGGTACGGACCTGGGTGCTCGAGGCTTCGACTTCCTGCATGGCGATGGCGGTGCCTGCCAGCGATTGGTTGCGCTTCATGTCGCGCTGCGCCTGTTCGAGCTGCGCCTCGTATTGGTCGAGCAGCGCCTCCGCAGCGCGTTCTTGTGCCTGGCTCTGGGCAAGGGCGGCCTGTTGCGACGTGTCGTCGAGCTGAGCCAGCACCTGGCCTGCCTGCACCCTTTCGCCTTCCTCGATCAGGACCTTGTTGATCGTCCCGGTGATCTGCGCCGAGACGGTGGCAAGGCGGCGCGCCGTGACGTACCCGGTGGCTTGCAGGATCGACGTGCTGCCTTGCGAAGGAGCGGGCGGCACGGCGACCGCGACGGAGACGGTGATCGCCTGGTGGCGCTGCCAGTACACGGCGCCGACTCCGGCGGCGACGAGAGCCGCGGCAAGCGCGGTCGCGACGACCCACGAACGGTTCTTGGCGCCGCCGTCTCGGGCATTCCCGGGGCGGTCCAGGCGCAGCTGGTTCAGCAGTGATGCGGGGTTTGCTTCGACGGTGAGCAGGTGTTGGGTCATGCGGAGCCTCGGTACAGGAAGTCAGGCGGCCCTTGCGGGGTGGGCAGTGCGATGACGAGACTTTAACTAATGAAAGAATTAATTAATAGTAGCACTGGCGCAACTCACTTTTGCAGCCACGGGAAGTTTTTGCGGTTGCTGATAATTAATAGATTAGTTAATCTGCAGACGCATTCGTACCGCGACGCACAGCACTATGCCCATCACCTCAGACGCTTCGCCTCGTCAGCTCGGCCGCCGGTCCGAGCTGCGGCGCCCAATCATCAAAGGAATGTTCATGATGTCCGCCATCGATTCCCATCACAGGCCGCGCGTACACCGCGCCACCCAACTCGCTCTGAGCCTGGTCTGTAGCGCCGCGCTGTCGGCATGCGCAGTGGGGCCCGACTTTCGCGCGCCTCACTCCGACCTGGGCAATGCCTACGTTCACGGGGATGTTCCGCTTACGACGGCGGCTGCCGGTGGTCCGGCCGGCGAACCACAACGCTTCATCCAGGGCGGGTCGCCCGGTGAGGCGTGGTGGCAGGCGTTCGGCTCCGACGAACTTGATCGGCTGGTGCAGCTGGCGCTGGCCGGCAGCCCGACGCTCGAGCAAGCCCAGCATCGGCTCCGACAGGCGCAGGCGGACTTCGGTGCGCAAGGCGGCATTCAATGGCCACAGGTGACCGGCACAGTGAACGCCACGCGCCAGCAGCAGGCGCCCGCCGGTGTGGGCGTGCCAACGTCGTCCCCGTTCACCGTGCTGCAGGCGAACGTGAGCGTCTCTTACACGCTGGACCTATTCGGGGCCGATCGGCGAGCGCTGGAAGGGGTGGCGGCCCAGGTCGACTACCAGCGATTCCAGCTTGAGGCGGCACGGGCCACCCTCGCGGCCAACGTGGCCACGACGGCCCTGCGTCATGCCTCACTCGCGGCGCAGATCGATCTCACCCAGCGCCTCCTGGGTGCACAAGAACGCCAGCTGGAAATCGCCGAGAAGCGCATGCTGGCCGGCAGCCTCTCCGAGCTCGACATGCTGTCGCAGCGTTCGCAGGTCGAGCAGACGCGCGCCGGGCTCGAGCCCTTGCGTACCCAGCTCGCCCAGGCCGAGCACCAGCTGGCGGTCTATCTCGGTCAAGCGCCCAGCGAAGGAGCCGGGGACTTGCCCTCGCTCGATCGCCTGCGACTGCCGCAGGAGCTGCCGCTCGCGGTCCCCTCCGAGCTGGCACGCCAGCGGCCCGATTTTCGGGCTTCCGAGGCCTTGCTGCATCAGGCGAGCGCGAACGTCGGTGTCGCCACAGCCAACCTCTACCCGCAGATCACACTCACGGGAAGCTATGGGGGGTCGGGTGCGAAGCTCTCCGACCTCTCCAGCGTGTGGACGCTGGGCGCCGGCCTGACGCAGCCGCTGTTCAACGGCGGCCAGCTGAGAGCTCGGCAACGCTCGGCGCAGGAGGCCTACGAGGTGGCGTTGGCATCGCACCGACAGACGGTGCTGCAGGGCTTGCAGCAAGTGGCCGACACGCTCAGGGCCTTGGAGCATGACGCTTCGGAGCTGGCAGCGCGCGATGCCGCACAGCGGGATTCAGCCGCCGCGGCGCAGCTCGCTCGACGGCGCTACGAGGTGGGCGGCCTCAGTCAGCTTGCGCTGCTCGACGCCCAGCGTCAGGAGTTGCAGACGGCGCTGGACCGCAGTCGGGTACAGGCGCAGCGGCTGATCGACACGGCGACGCTCTACCAAGCTCTTGGCGCCAAGCCCTGAGACGGGCTGCCGGCGCGAATCGCTCGGCGCAAGCGCACGGGCACGTCCACGCTTGCCCTGAGCCGCCGCGACTTCGGCGCGCTTGCTTTCAAACCTCAATGCCAACCTCAAGGACTCCCTTGCAAGTTGTTCTTCTCGCGTCCGTGGTGCATGTGTCCGCGGCCGTCTTCTGGGCCGGCTCCACCTTTGCCGCCCTTCGCCGGGACATATCGCCGTCCCTTCTGAAAGCCTTGTTTGTCCCTCAGCTGGGCGCATCCTGGTGGGCCATCGTCTCAGGCGGATTCCTGTACTGGCACATGTACGCGGGTGCAAGTCCCTCGATGAACATCCTGCTCCTGCATACGGGAGCTGCCGCCGGGATCCTCGCAGCGTTCTGCAACGCCATTGTCGTCGGCCTATCGCTGCGCCGCGCCGGAGGCTCGACGCAGGAAGTGCCTGCTGCCGCGCGTGCAGGTCAGCGCATCACGGCAGTCCTGCTGGGCGTGGCCGTGCTCGCGATGTCGGCGTTCAGGTTTGCCTGACGGCTGTACTTGGCACAGCGATCAAAGCGCAAATGCAAACTCACTCCGCAGCGGTGCTGGTCGAGGTCCGAGCGCTTCGCGCGCGCGAGCTATCGCTGCTAACCGGGCAGCGAGCGGGTCGCGTCGATTTCCTGGCGCATCGGCGTGAGGCGCGTGGGGATGGCCCGGATGCGCACCCGTGCAGGCTCAGGCAGGCCGTCGAGCACGAACTCTACGTCCGAGCATCGCGAGTCGGCGGGCGCACCCAGCCTCATCAGTTCCGTCGGTGACAACGAACCATGGAATC
>DATJVW010000425.1:0-4577 GCA_035501675.1 Burkholderiales bacterium | reverse complement strand
CCTGCAGCCCGCCGCGCAGACCTTTCCCGCCGACCCGCATGGACCGGATCTGCTGCTGCCGGCCGCCGCGGTCCGCCGCACCTGGCCACACCGGCAGGACGTGCCGATGCACTTTGCGCACCCGCGATTCGGCGTGGCATTCGCCGGGAGCGGGTGAGGGGCACACCGCGCTCGCACCGTCGCGCCTACCCTTCAGAAGCCGCCGCAGAGCGTTGCAAATACGCCACGAAACGAAGATTGTATGTCTTGCAAACGACCAAGTTGTTTGTTCTACTTACAAAAAAGAAGAGGGCGTTCCGATAGCGCGTCGTGAATGATCGACAACTTGAGGGGGGACGTGAGATGGAGCCTACTCAGCGCGGTATTTCCAGTCTGCGGTGGTTTGCGCTAAGCGGCTTTACAGCGCTTGGCACCCTGGTGAGCGGACTCGCGATGGCGGCGGACGCCGCGCCGGCGACGGAGCCGGGAACGCAGCTCCAGGAGGTTGTGGTAACCGCGCAATACCGTGAGGAGAAACTCCAGGACACGCCGATCGCCATCACTGCGATTACCTCGCAGATGATCGAGCAGCAGGGCGCGCAGAAGCTTTCGGACGTGCTCACCAACGCGCCGAGCGTGGCGTTCCGTCAGCAGTCCGCGGCCTTCGGCGAGTCCGTAACCGCCTTTATCCGCGGCTTCGGCCAGGCCGACTTCGATCCCGCCTTCGAGCCCGGTGTCGGCCTCTACATCGATGACGTCTACTACCCGCGTTTGACCGGAGCGAATTTCGACCTGATGGACGTGGAGCGCGTGGAGGTCCTGCGCGGACCGCAAGGCACGCTCGAGGGTCGTAACTCCGAGGGTGGCGCGATCCGCTTCGTCACCAAGAAGCCCACGGGCGATGGGGATGGCTACGTATCGGCGACCTACGGCACCCGTAATCTGCTCCAGCTGCGCGGGGCAGCAGACTTCAAGCTCACTGACGTGCTGTTCGCGCGCATAGCCGGCACCTTCGCCAACCAGGACGGCTACGTCGATGTGTACAACTACGACTGCGCCCATACCACCGCCGGAGCCTCACCCTCCGTCGGCGGCATCAAGTGTGACGAGTACCAGCTGGGTGATGTCGGCTACCGGGCTCTGCGCGCGGCGCTGCGTTTCGTCCCCTCAGACCGCTTCGAGGCACTGCTGAGCGCCGACTACATCCATGACGCGCACAACAACGGCGCCGAAGTGCTGCTGTACGGCAACAACGCGAATCCCAACGTGAACACGCCGAATGGCCTGCCGTTCGACTCCCGCTTCCTCTGCGGCAAGTGGTGCAACTACACCACGCTCGGCAATGCTGCCGCGCCCTACACCGCGGGTCTGATACCACCCCTGCAGGGCTTTCCCATGGCCGCCTCTTCCGGTCAGCAGCTCAACATTTTCGATGCCTATGACTTCGCGCTCAATCTCAACTGGGGCATCACGGACGCGGTGAGGGTGAACTCGATCACCGGCTATCACAATTGGACCAACTCCTTCAGCATCGACGGTGACCTGTCCCCGGCACAGACCCAGTTCGGTAACAACATCCTCGATCACTGGTTCTGGAGCGAGGAGCTGCGGCTGAACATCGACTTTTCCAAAGCCGTGCGTGCCACCGTTGGTGGCTACTACTCCGACGAGAAGACGACCTATTACACGCTGCAGGACATCCGCTACGTGGCCATCGGCGTCCCCGGGCCGGTCTGTCAGGCAGCGTTCGGGGGGCTGCCGACGCCCACTTGTCCCATCTACCCGCTGCAGTTCCTCGGCAATGACCCGGTGAAGACCACCTCAAAGGCCGCTTTCGGCACGCTGTTCTGGGACCTCACCGACGCGTTCTCCGTGACCGGGGGTGTGCGCTACACGAAGGACTACAAGAGCTACACCTACTATCGCTACAACTTCGATGGGATCACGATCAACCCGTTCGTCGATCCGGTAGGTGCCGCCTACGGTCCGGGGTATGACGGTCCGAATTCCCTGAATATTCCCGGCCTGCCGCCAGGCCCGGTGCCCGGTACCGTACAGGCGCTCACCGGTCGTCAGGCCGTCTTCGAAGGCAACCGGACCGATTGGCACTTCAGCGCCGATTACCGCTTCAATCCGGCAGTGATGGCCTACGTTTCCGCGGGCACCGGCTATAAGGCAGGTGGTGTGGGTCCGCGTCCGTTCAATGCCGAGCAGGCTCGTCCCTTCGGGCCGGAGAAGCTCACCTCGTACGAACTGGGACTCAAGACCGACCTGTTCGATCGGCATCTGCGGTTCAATGCCGCGGTCTTCTACAACGACTTCACCGACGCACAGATCGTGTTGCTCTCCTGCCCGCAGTACGGCGGCCCGGGGCCGTGCGCGCTGCCTCAGAACGCTGGCGACGCGCACGTCTGGGGCGTGGAAGCCGAGATCTTCGCGCTCGCGTTCGGCGGGCTGCAGATCGACCTGTCGGGCTCATATCTGCATTGGGACTGGCAATGCGTAGACCCGCAGGTGGTTCCCGCACCTCCTGCCGGGGTGACCGGCTGCTCGAGCGATCCAGCGATAATCAATCAACTTTCCGGGACTCCTATCGGATTCATCCAGCAGCAGGGCCACGTCGGTATCCAGTATGAATTCCGCCTGGCTAACGGCAGCAGCCTCACGCCGCGTTTCGATGCCGCGTATCAGGGTCCGCAGACTGGCAGCAACCAGGCAGCCGTACCGGGATCGCCGTCTGATCTCTACGGCCGGGTCGGTGGGTTCACGGTGGCCAACGCCCGTCTGATATGGACCAATGAGAAAAAGGATCTGCAGACCACGCTCGAAGCCACGAACCTCTTCAACCATTACTACTACTACGGAAAGTTCGACCTGACGGGAGCCGGTTCGGGCACCATCACCGGCTCGCCCGGTGCACCGTTCGGATGGTCGCTGATGGTGAAGAAGAGCTGGTAGCAGCAGCACTGCGGCGCCAAGCAACAGGGACGAACCGGAAGGTTCGCCCCTGTTGCGTCTTCAAGCCTGACCCGATCGCGCGCTCGAGGCTTCCGACCTTTATCGTCAGAGCTGGATGATGACCGTCTTCAGCTCGGTATAGGCCTGGATCCCTTCGCGGCCCTGCTCGCGGCCGATTCCCGACTGCTTGAAGCCACCGAACGGCAGCGCCGGATCGATGACCGCATGGCAGTTGCCCCAGACGGTGCCCGCGTTGATCCGCGCCGCCAGCTTGTGCATGGCCGACACGTCCCTGGTCCAGATGCTGGCCGCGAGGCCGTAGGTCGTGTCATTAGCTGCCTTCGCGACCTCGTCCACGGAATCGAACCGCTGCGCGACGATGACGGGGCCAAAGATCTCTTCGCGCACCGCCTTCATGGTGGGCTTCACGTTCACCATGACTGTCGGATTCACGTAGTAACCGTTGGAGGCTGCGGCGTCACCGCCGACCACCACCGCGGCACCGTCCTTCTTGCCCGACTCGATGTAGCCCATGACGCGGTCCATTTGCTCCTTCGAGACCAGCGGGCCCATGTGCGCCTGGGGATCGAGCGAGGGGCGGGGACGCCAGAAGGCCGAGGCCTTGGCGACGCCTTCGACCACGCGGTCGAAAATCGAGTGGTGTGCAAAGAGCCGGGAGCCGGCCACGCAGATCTGCCCGGCATTGAAGAAGACGCTGCCGGCTGCGGCCGGGGCGACCTCATCGACGTTGACATCCGGCATCACCACCAGCGGCGACTTGCCGCCGAGCTCCAGCGTCACGCGCTTCAACGTCTCGGTGGCATCGCGATTGATGATCTTGCCCACCTCGGTGGAGCCGGTGAACGCGACCTTGTCGATGTCCGGATGCTTCACCAGGCGAGCGCCCGCGGTGTGCCCGTTGCCCGTGATCACGTTGATGACGCCGGGCGGGAAGCCGGCTTCAGCAACCAGGTCCGCCATGCGCAACGCGGTGACGGAGGTCTGCTCGGCGGGCTTCAGCACCAGCGTGCACCCCGCGGCAAGGGCCGGTGAGATCTTCAGGGTCGCCATCAGCAGCGGGAAGTTCCACGGGATGATCTGCGCCGTCACACCGATCGGTTGGCGCACGACGTAGCTGAACACCTGCCCGCGCGGCATGCCCATCGGATCCATCACCTCGCCCCCGAGCTTGGAAGCCCAGCCCGCCATGTAGCGCAGGTGATCCACCGAACCCGGGACGTCGATCATCTTCGCAAAGCCGACCGGCTTGCCGTTGTCGATGGCCTCGAGCTCGGCGAATTCCGCCGCATGCGCCTCGATGAGGTCCGCGAGCTTGTTGATCGTGCGCTCGCGTGCCTTGGGCGGCAGGTTCGACCAGCGTCCATCATCGAAGGCAGCGCGGGCGGCCGCGACGGCGCGGTCGACATCGGCGTCGGAGGCATCGACGATGCGGCCGACTTCGCGCCCGTTGGAAGGATCTTCGACCACGAGCGTCGCAGCGTGACTCGATGACACCCACTCGTTGTTGATGAAGAGCGCGGGCTTGCGCGCGAGCGCACGCTTGGCGGCGGATGAATACTCACGCTGCACGAAGGCGCTGCTGTCCTCGACGATCGGTTGCACGGTGGCCATGTCGCTAT
>DATJVW010000424.1:0-3359 GCA_035501675.1 Burkholderiales bacterium | reverse complement strand
AGCGATCGCTGCCCGCGACGCCTGCGCGACACGACCGCGACATTATGGCCTCGTCGTGCTTAGTTTCAGGAGTATCTACTTGATCTCATTGGCGTCCCCACGGGGATTCGAACCCCGGTTACCGCCGTGAAAGGGCGATGTCCTAGGCCTCTAGACGATGGGGACCGAGCTAGAAACCGGAGACGCGAAACCAACAGATCAAGCGCAGCACACGATGTGCTGTAGCGATCGCTTCGGTTGTGTCTCCAGCGTCTAGATTGGTGGAGGTAAGCGGGATCGAACCGCTGACCTCTTGCATGCCATGCAAGCGCTCTCCCAGCTGAGCTATACCCCCACGCGGAGGGCGAATTATACGCAACGCGTCCGCACCCTGCAAACGCATGTGGGACAAGGAGTTATTGAACAGTGCCCCCACCCTACCCTCCCCCGCATGCCGGGGAGGGGAATAAGGGAGTCGCCGCGCACGCGCGCGAGGGAATCACGCGGGAAATCGGGCGAGCTCTTGCCGCATCCGCGCGATGACTTCGTCGCGGCCGATCAGCTCGAGCGTCGCGTCGATGGACGGCGTGTGGGTCTCGGCGGTGACCATTACGCGCAGCGGCATGGCCACTTTGGGCATCTTGAGCTTGTGGGCTTCTGTCACCGACTTGAGCGCCGCGCTGATGTCGGGCTTGGTCCAGGAGATGTCTTGCAGTCGCGCAAGCAGCGCTTCGAGCGCCGGACGCGATTCGGCCAGATAGTGCTGGGTGCGCAGCTCTTCCGTGGGCGTCAGGCGGCGGAAGAAGTACACCGCCGCGTCAGCCAGCTCCTCCAGAGTGTTGACCCTTTCCTTTAGCAGGCCGACAACTTGGTCGAGCGCCGGCCCGTGGTCTGGGTCACAACCGTCAGCCAGCAGGAAGCGTTTCACAAGCGCAGCCAGGTGCGCGTTGTCGACAGCCTTGAGATACTGTGCGTTCATCCACAGGAGCTTTTCGGGATTGAATTGCGCGGCGGAGCGGCTGATGTGCTCGAGATCGAACCATTCGACGAATTGCGCCGTCGAGAAGATCTCTTCGTTGCCGTGCGACCAGCCGAGGCGCGCGAGGTAGTTCACCAGCGCCTCCGGCAGATAGCCGTCTTCCTCGTACTGCATCACGCTCACCGCCCCGTGGCGCTTGGAGAGGCGCTCGCCGTCCGGACCCAGGATCATGGGCACGTGAGCAAACTTCGGCAGCGTCGCGCCCAGCGCCCTGAAGATATTGATCTGCCGCGGCGTGTTGTTGACGTGATCGTCGCCGCGGATGACATGCGTGATGTTCATGTCGAGATCGTCGACCACGACGCCGAAGTTATAGGTGGGCACGCCGTCCGCACGCAAGATGACGAGATCGTCCAGCTCGCTGTTTTGAACCAGGATGGTGCCCTTGACCAGATCATCGACGATGACTTCGCCGTCGAGGGGATTCTTGAACCGTACCACCGGTGGGACGCCGGGCGGGGGCGTCTTGCCGCGCGCGTTCTCGGGGCGCCAGCGGCCGTCGTAGCGCGGCTTCTCGCCACGCGCTCGCTGGGATTCGCGCATCGCATCGAGCTCTTCCCTGCTGGCGTAGCACAGGTACGCCTTGCCCTCACGCACGAGCTGCTCGGCCACCTCGCGATAGCGGTCCAGCCGTTGCATCTGATAGAAGGGCCCCTCGTCGTAGCCCAGACGCAGCCATTGCATGGCATCGAGGATGGCCTGGGTGGATTCGCGTGTGGAGCGCTCGCGATCGGTGTCCTCGATGCGCAGGACGAATACGCCACCGAGCTTGCGGGCGTAGGCCCAGGAGAACAGCGCGGTGCGCGCGCCGCCGATGTGCAGATAGCCGGTGGGACTCGGGGCGAAGCGTGTACGAACCATGGCCGAGGTTGTGGTGCCAGCGCGCTGTGCCGTTAGCAACCGGTTGTTACGACGGTGGTGAAATCGGGGGGCTCTCCCTGTGCTATGGGGGAGGTGTAGAAAAAGTAGCATTGCGTCACATCGCTTCCGCCGGCTGCAGCGACGGCCACGCTGTTCGCGGGTGCGCCCGGCAGATTGAGAAACGAATAGTCCTGTGCCGACAAGCCTGCGGCCGCCACGATGCCGGAAACGTCGGCAGTGGGGTAAGACCGGAACATCGTCACTGTCCCACCTTCCATGTTTACGGCCGCGTTAGGAGCCAGCCCCTGCGTCATGGAAACACTGTTCGCCAGAAACGCGCCCGAGCCAACGGCCCCCCGCGCCGCCTCGAGCTTCGCAATTCGCGCCTCGCGGCTGAAGGTAACGAAGCGAGGCAGGGCGAACGCCGCGAGGATGCCGAGGACCACGATGACCACCACCAGCTCGATGAGCGTGAACGCGCGGGCCGCCGCCGGAGCCGTCGGCCCGCATCCGTGCGCATTGGTGGCGAACGCTGAAAATCCAGGTCGTTCCGCTGTTTCGCCTCGGTTCACGGTGATGGTCGTCGCCTGAGGCAGTCAGCCCGGAGTATATCCAGCGGGTTGCGAGTTTTCCACATATCCTCGATGGCGTCCGTGGCACTGGGCAGGTGCTTTAGCTAGAATACGGCTTCCGTTTGCGCCGTTTTACGTCACCGGCGATGCGGGCGGTTAGCTCAGCGGTAGAGCACGCGCTTCACACGCGCGGGGCCACTGGTTCGATCCCAGTACCGCCCACCACTGAATCAACATCGATGAGCCCATCGGATTGCTGGAAGCTCATCCCGCCATCGGTAGACCCGCCGGATCTCTTGCCAGCCGCAGCATCCAGGCGCGCGAACGCGCGTCGCGTGTTGGTCGGCTGGCGCGATCGCTCGGTATGCAAGACCTGCGGGAATATGTCCTCAAGGACTACGTAGTACTCTATGCCAACTCGAGCAGTGAAGTTGTCTTGCTTGCGCTCAAGGAGCAGCGCCAGCTCCAATACAGGCTCTAGCCTGGAGAACTCATGAAGGACGCCCAGTCCCCAAGGCCCTTCTGGATGAACTCGGGGGGTGGCGATGGGCGCTGACCTCGGCGGTTGGCTTCAGCAGCTCGGGTTCGGGCAATACGCCGAGGTGTTCGAGCGCGAGCAGATCGACCTCGAAGCGGCGCGACACCTGACCGACGCTAATCTGAAGGATCTCGGACTGCCGATGGGGCACCGAGTCAAGTTTCTCGCTGCGATGGCGGCGGCCGCGGAGACCGCGGGCGCGCAAACGCAGGGCGCGGGAGGCCACGCATCGCTCGATCCCGTGCCTCTGTCTCACCCGGACACCTCTGCAGCATCGGGTGAGCGCCGTAATGCCACCGTGGTTTTTTCCGATCTCGCCGGCTACACCGCGCTCAATGAGCGCCTCGACCCGGAGGAAGTCGAGTCCCTC
>DATJVW010000423.1:0-6956 GCA_035501675.1 Burkholderiales bacterium | reverse complement strand
CGCTGCCGCCGCCATGAAGCGAGCGGTGAAACCGATCAGGCCTTGCGCTCGGTGGCAGGCCCTTTGCCGGGTTCGCTGTCCGGTTTGCTGGCCGCCTCACCCGAGAACGGGGTGTAAGGGTTCACGAAGGTGGGAAACTGGAACGCGCCGAAGATATTGCGCGCCTGCTTTTGCAACTGCTGCTGCATTTCGAGGAACGTCTGTGCGCTCTGATCCAGATAGCTCGTCATGAGGCCCTGGATCGCCGGACCCTGCATCTTGACGAACTGGCTCCAAGCCTCGGTGTTGAGCATCGGGTTGTCGCCGAGCTTGCCCAGCGACTGCTCTTGCAGGCGGCGCTGGATCTCCATGAAGGTCTGGATGTTCTTTTCCAGGTAGGTGCCCATCATTCCCTGCATGGCGTTGCCGTAAAAGCGAATGATCTGCGACAGCATGTCCGAGGAGAACATCGGCGCGCCGGCGCTTTCTTCGTCGAGGATGATCTGCAACAGAATGCTGCGCGTGAGGTCCTCGTTGGTCTTCGCGTCCACCACTTTGAATGGAACCTGCTCGAGGACCAGTTTCTTGACGTCGGCGAGAGTGATGTAGCTGCTGGTCGCCGTATCGTACAGGCGGCGGTTCGGGTATTTCTTGATCAATCGGGTGTCTTCGGACATGGGCCCCTTCCTTTTTGTGGTGCAACGTTCTGACTTAATTGACTAATGCGTGCAGCCCGAACCTCTCAATATGACAAGTTTAACCTATTGAAAAGTAAACGCAAATGGTTTTTGCTGCGTTGCCATAAAAAAATGTTGACAAGTTCGGTAGGCGCCGTTAGGATCTGCTGGTGCGTCGCAGCAAAGACGGCAAGTTCGATACAAAGCCACGGCGGTTTAGGCAAGTGAATTAAAAGGCTACACCTAAACGGGCAGCTGAACCAGTTTGCGGCGCTGAACAATATCGGACTTCGGCGCGCACCCGAAGCGGTTCGAGTCCTGCTCGATGTTGCGGAAAAATCGCGTCCCGCGCGGTTAAAGCACCCGCACCCGCAGCCGAAGTGCCTGGGGCACAGTGGTTCGCGGACTTAACGCTACGCGGCAGCAGGCTTAACTCGGGCGAGGCGTATGACATCGCTTCTGCGGCGAGAGTTCGCGGCGCCACGGCGGTAAGGATGGATGCAGGCTGCGAAGCAGCCTGGTGAACCGGCGGATGCGGCGACGTGAGCCGCCGCCGGACTGGCCGGTGGCGCGGCCAGCAAGGGTTGTAAGGCTCCTCCCCCTTTATATAAGGTTCGCCCTTATATCAAAGGTTCGCCCCGGTGGTTTTTCCGCCGGGGCTTTTTTTTTCCGGTTCTGGTGGCAGCTCGTGCTAGAACATGTGTTGTCCACCGTTGATCGAGATGTTGGCGCCGGTCACGAACGCCGCCTCGTCGGAGGCGAGGTAGATGATGAGGCCAGCCACTTCCTCGGGCTTGCCTAGCCGTCCCACCGGGATCTGCGGCAGGATCTTCTCGTTGAGTATGTTCTCCGGGATGGCGGTCACCATCTTCGTGCCAATGTAGCCGGGGGAGATGGTGTTCACCGTCACGCCTTTCTTGGCCACTTCCAGCGCGAGCGCCTTGGTAAAGCCGTGCATGCCGGCCTTGGCGGCCGAATAGTTGGTCTGACCGAAGGCGCCCTTCTGCGCGTTGACCGACGCCACGTTGACGATCCGGCCCCACCCGCGCTCTACCATGCCGTCCATGACCTGCTTGGTCATGTTGAACACGCTGTCCAGATTGGTGCCGATGACCGCGTCCCAGTCGGCTTTGCCCATTTTCTTGAATGTCATGTCGCGCGTGATGCCCGCGTTGTTGACCAGCACGTCGATGGGAGCGATCTCGGCCTGCATCTTCTTCACGGCCTCGCCACAGGAGTCGAAGTCGGCGACGTCGCACTGGTAGGCGTAAAACTTGTAGCCGCGCGCCTTCATGCTCGCCAACCAATCCGCCGCCTTGGTGTTACCGGGCGAGTAGGTGACGATTACCCTATAGCCTGCGTCAGCCATCTTGGTGCAGATGGATTCACCCAGGCCCCCCATACCGCCTGTGACAAGCACGTTGCGCTGCGCCATGTTCCCTCCTCCCAGCTTGTTGATGACGGGCTGCGTTTGCTGCTTCCGCGTTAGGCGCTCAGTGCCCGCGCTCTCGTACGTAGCCGCCCGGGGCGGGCTCGTGCTCGGGATGACGGACACTGCCAAGCGCTACCGGCGCAGACATCTGCACCCCGGATCGCCGCCTCAGCCACCTCACCCAATGAGGCCACCAGCTCCCCGCAACGCTGCTTGCTTGTGCCAGCCAGTCGTCGGCGCTGCGCGGCGTAGCTGCGCCCACCCAATGGCTGCGCCGCCCGAGCGACGGCGGGTTGACGATGCCGGCGACGTGGCCGCTCGCACCGAGGACGAACTCGATTCTACCTCCAAGCAGTTGGGTGCTCGCGTAAGCGCTGCGCCAAGGCACGATATGGTCTTCGCGCGTGGCCAAGACGAAGGCGGGGCAACCGATGGACCGCAGGTTCACCGGTCGGGCGCACAGCGTAAGCTTCCCCGGAGTGCGTAGGTTGTTCTCGAGGTAGGCATTGCGCAGATACCATGCATACAGTGGCCCGGGCAGGTTAGCGCTGTCGCTGTTCCAATAGAGCAGGTCGAAGGCCGGTGGTGCCTCGCCCTTCAGGTAGTTGTTGATCACGAACGACCAGACCAGCTCGTTGGCGCGCAGGCTGGCGAAGGTGGAGGCGAGCAGGCTGCCGGGCACCAGGCCGCCGTCGCGGTAGATCTCCTCGCAGTGCCGGACGTAGTTTTCGTCGATGTAGACGCCGACCTCACCCACGTCGCTGAAATCGAGCATGGCGGCGAGCAGCGTCAGGCTGGCGATGCGCTGCGGGTCGTCCATCACCGCCAGCGCAGAGGCGAGCAGGGTGCCGCCGACGCAGAATCCAAGCACGTTGATCTTGTCCGCGCCGGTGATGTCCTGCACCGCCTCCAGCGGTGCGCACACACCGTGTCGGATGTAGTCCTCCCAGGTCGCACTGCCCAACTCGCGCGGGACGTTGCGCCACGAAACCAGAAACACCTGCATGCCTCGATCCAGCGCATAGCGCACGAAAGAGTTTTCCGGCTGCAGGTCCAGGATGTAGTACTTGTTGATGAAAGGCGGCACGATGAACAGGGGATGCGCGTGCACCTTGTCGGTCCGGGGCGCGTACTGTATGAGCTGCATGGTCGGGTTCTGATACACCACCGACCCCGGCGTCACGGCGACGTTGCGCCCCACTTCGAAGGCGTTCTCGTCGCTCATGCGCATGCGCCCGCGCGCGAGGTCCTCGCGCAGATTCGCGAGCCCTTGCGCCAAGCTCGCGCCGTTGCTCTGCGCCGCCAGACGGATGACCTCGGGGTTGGTGGCCGGGAAATTCGTCGGGGCCAGCGCGTCGAGGCACTGACGCAGCACGAACGCAGCGCGCTGTTTTTTCCGGCTCGGCATCGGCACGCTCTCCAACAGCTCCGTAAGCCAACGCGCATTGATCAGGTACGAGCGCTTCAGGAACTCAAACCACGGCAAGGTGCGCCATTCCGCGCTGGAGAAGCGGCGGTCGGACGGTGCCGGCTCAGGCGTCTGCCGCGGCCTGCTGCCGTCCGTCGGCAAGAGCTCGATCCACAACGCGAGGTGCTCTCGGTAATGGCGGTTCTGAATCTCGGCTACGCGCTCCGGCTGGGTCGCCAAGCCGCGGAACAAGTCGTGGAGCGTCAATGCGTCGCTCTCCGGCAAGCTGCGCAGCAGTTCGCGTAGGAGCCGTTCCGGCAATACAAGCGCTTCGCCGAGCGCAGCGGCTGCGCCCGGCGCTCCAGCAGGCACTCGGCAAGACGCGTCTTGCACCATCAGGCTGCGATCCAGATGAAGGCGCCCTGGCGCCCCGTCACGCGGTCGCGGCGGTGCGAGAAGAAGCGAACCGGATCGCTGACAGTGCAGAGCCCGCCACCGAATACGGCGGTGACTCCGGCGCGCGACAACCGGCGGCGGGCGAGCGCATAGAGATCGGCCAGCCACTTGCCTTCGCGCAGGGGCTCGAAGGCAAGGATCGCGGCTGGATCCGCCACGGTGTAAGCCTCGAACACGTCTAAGCCGACTTCGAATTTGCCCGGGCCGATCGCCGGACCGAGCCAGGCGATGAGCTCCTCGGGTGCACGATCCAGGGCGGCCACCGCATTCTCCAGCACCCCAGCACTCAACCCGCGCCAGCCTGCATGGGCGATCGCCACGCTCGCCCCCTCGCGGTCGCACAGCAGAACGGGCAGACAATCAGCGCTCTGGACCGCGCACACGACTCCCGCTTGCCGGGTGAAGGCGGCGTCCGCCGTGGCTTCGACCGTGACGCGGTCGGCCTGCACGACGTCGAGGCCATGCACTTGCCGCAGCCACTTCGGTTCGGAAGGCAGCAGAGCGCGCACCCGCGCGCGGTTTTCGCTCACCGCATGCGCGTCGTCGCCCACCCGGATGCCGAGATTGAGGCTGGCGTACGGCCCTTGGCTGACGCCCCCATTGCGCGTGGTGACCAGCGCCTTCACCCGGTGCGGGGCGGGCCAGTCGGGCTCAATCCAGTCAGACGGAACAGGCATGGTGCTCGAGGCCGGCGAGGAGTCCGGCGAGGTCGGCAGGAAGCGGGGCGTGGAACGTAACCCTCTGGCCGCTCGCTGGATGGGTGAGCTCCAACCGGGCAGCATGCAGCGCCTGGCGCCGGAAGTTGCGCGCGGGCTCCGGCAACGCGCGCGCGAACTTCGCAGTGCCGTAGACGGGGTCACCTATCAGCGGATGGCCGATGGAGTGCATGTGCACCCGGATCTGGTGGGTGCGGCCGGTCTCCAGCCGGCACCGCACCAGCGACCATGCTCCACGCGCGCGCATGACGCGGAAATGGGTGAGGGCCGGTCTTCCGCGCGCCACCACCGCCATCCTAGTGCGCGCCACTGGATGGCGGCCAATCGGGGCCTCGACCCTTCCCTGAGGCGAGGGCACGCCCACCACCAGCGCGACATACTCGCGCCGCACCGAGTGCGATTGGAGCTGGCGCACCAGGCTGGTGTGAGCCTCGAGGGTCTTCGCGACCACCAACAGCCCGCTGGTATCCTTGTCCAGGCGGTGCACAATGCCGGCACGCGGCAGCGCAGCCAGCGACGGCGCATGGTGCAGCAACGCGTTAAGCAGTGTGCCGCTCGGGTTGCCGCTGCCCGGATGGACCACCAGCCCCGCTGGCTTGTCGATGACGAGCAATTGTGCGTCCTCGTGCACGATCGCCAGCGCGATCTCCTGCGGCTCATCCGCGCGCGTGGCTGGGTCGCGCTCCGCCCGCACTTCGATGCGCTCGCCGCCCCACACCTTGTCCTTCGGCGCGGCCGCGGCACCATCCACGGTGACGCGTGCGTGGCGCACCCAGTGCTGCAGCCGGCTCCGCGAGAAGGCGGGCAGCAGCCGGGCCAGAGCCTGGTCCAAGCGCAGGCCGGTCATCTCGCCCGGCACGCGCAGCTCGATGGTCGGTTCGACCGAGCGCGGTCCGGTCTCGGGACCGGGCTTTCCGCTATAATCCGGCGGGTTTTTCTCGAGAGGCATTATGCGAAGTAGTGTAGCGTCAATAGCCAGCGCGCTGCTGCTCGGCTGCGCGCTCTTCCTCGGTGCCTGCTCCAGCGACGACGCCAAGTACGACGCGACCCGTGATTGGTCGGCGGAGAAGTTGTACCGCGAAGCCAAGGATGAGCTGGTCGGGGGCAACTACAAGAAGGCCATCGAGTATTACACCAAGCTCGAGGCGCGCTATCCCTACGGCAAGCTCGCCCTGCAGGCGCAGCTGGAGATCGGATACGCGTATTTCAAGGACAAGGACGCGGTGTCTGCGCTGGCAGCCGCCGACCGCTTCATCAAGCTGCACCCCAACCACCCGAACGTGGACTACGCCTATTATCTAAAAGGTCTGGTGAACTTCAACGAGGACCTCGGGCTGCTGGGGGGGATCTCGGGCCAGGACATGAGCGAGCGCGACCCGAAGGCCGCGCGCGAGTCGTTCGAAGCGTTCAAGGAACTGGTGACGCGCTTTCCGGACAGCCGCTATGCGGCCGACGCGATGCTGCGCATGCGCTATCTCGTCAACGCGATGGCAGCCAACGAGGTGCGCACCGCCGAGTACTATATGAGGCGGCATGCCTATGTCGCTGCCGTGAATCGCGCGCAGTTCGTCGTGGCGAACTACCAGCAATCACCTATGGTCGAGCAAGCCCTGATCGTGCAGGTGAAGGCCTACGACGCGATGCGGATGCCGGAGTTGCGCGACGACACGCAGCGGCTGCTCAAGCTCAACTTCCCCAACACCAAGTTCTCGCTGGAGTCGCTGCACAAGAAAGCCTGGTGGGAGGTGTTTTAGGTCGATTCGACCGGAGCCGCCGGCAAGATGGCTGTGTAACCGGCCTCGTCGACGGCAGCCTTGAGCTGCGCCGGGGTGACCTGCGCTGGGTCGAAGGCGACCGTCGCCTGCGCATTGTCCAGCGAGACTTGAGCGCTGACCACACCCGGAACACGCTGCAGCGCTCTGGTTACACCACGCGCGCAGCCGTGACAGGTCATGCCGTTCACCTTCAGGGTTACCGTCTTCATCCCACACCTCAAGAACAAGTGCTGAGCCGCCAAGGCGCCTTGGCGGCTCAAGTCGGGTTTCCGGGTTTCCAGCGGCGCAGCAGCAGCGAGTTGGCAACCACGGACACCGAGCTCATGGCCATCGCCGCACCGGCGATGACCGGGCTCAGCCAACCCAGCGCCGCTAACGGGATGCCAAGCGCGTTGTACGCGAAAGCGAAGAACAGATTCTGGCGGATCCGGGACAGCGTTGCGTGCGACAAGGAAATGGCGTCCGCGACGCCGGACAGTTCGTTGCGCATCAGCGTGACGTCGGCGGCCTCGA
>DATJVW010000422.1:0-15684 GCA_035501675.1 Burkholderiales bacterium | reverse complement strand
ATCATCCCGGTAAAGTCTCCGATCAAGAAGATCACGTGATGACCGAGATCCTGGAAGTGACGCATCTTGTTTAGCAGCACCGTGTGCCCGAGATGCAAGTCGGGTGCCGTCGGGTCGAACCCCGTCTTCACGCGCAGCGGCCGACCGGATTCGAGCCTGGCCACCATCTCATCCTCCACCAGGAGCTCGTCGCAGCCGCGCTTGATGACCGCCAGGCTTTCTTGCACGCCAGCCATGGAAACCCCAGACATGACCCCGTACACACGCTCTCATGCCGCCGGCATGAATTATCGCGGCCCGTTAGGGATCGTTCCGGGCAACCAGGGGGCGCACGCCACCCCGTGGCGGCTTTTGTGCTAACCTGCCGCCGCGCGCACTCGATCGATGGAAAAGAAGACGGCAATTCTAGCCGAAAAGGCTTCTCGCCTCACCCCTTCCGCCCTGCGGCGCGGACGCCTCGCGCGCCAATGGCTGGCGTTAACCGGCCTGCTGCTTCTGGGGGTGGTCGCGGCCTTCGGCATCGCGCCCGACACGGTGACCGAAACTGTCGTGCTGCACCGGGTCGTGCAGGATGTGCCTCTGAGCCTCCCCGAGCAGCCGGCGCCGCAGGCGGCGGCGCAGTATTGGCGCGAGGAGCGCATTCAGCGCGGCGACACGATTGGTTCGCTGCTGGCCCGTCTCCAGGTGACCGACCCCGAAGCGATTGCCTATTTGCGCGGGGTGCGTCACGTGCGTACCCTCTATCAGCTCGTCCCGGGCCGGACAGTGCGGGCCGTGACTACGCGAGAAGGGGAGCTGGTCACGTTGCGATATCTCAACAGCGACGGCGTCGAGCTGGTGGTGCAGAAGCGGGGGCGCGACTTTTTCGCCCTTGAGCAGGCCCTGTCCCCGGAGCGGCGGCTGCTGATGAGCTCGGGAGAGATCCAGACTTCGCTGTTCGCCGCGACGGATGCAGCGGGACTCAGCGACGCCATCGCCGCGCAGCTGGTCGATGTGTTCTCGAGCGAGGTCGACTTCCACCGCGACCTGCGGCCGGGTGACCGCTTCGCCGTCGTGTTCGAGGCGTTCTACAGCAACGGCGAGTTCGTGCGCAGCGGCCGCATCGTCGCGGCCGAGTTCACTAACGCTGGCCACACCTACCGCGCGGTCTACTACCAGGATCCTCAAGGCCGCGGCGGTTACTACACGCCGGCGGGTAAGAATATGCGCAAGACTTTCCTGCGTTCACCACTGGAGTTCTCACGCATCAGCTCCGGGTTCTCTTTGCTGCGCTATCACCCTATCTTGAACACCTGGCGCGCCCATCAGGGGGTGGACTACGCGGCGCCCACGGGCACCCGAGTGAAGGCTACGGCCGATGGATACGTGCAGTTCATGGGCCGCCAGGGCGGCTACGGGAACCTGATTTTATTGCAGCACAAGAACGGTTACAGCACCGCCTACGGGCATCTGTCAGGATATGCCAAAGGTCTGCGAGAGGGACAACGCGTCACCCAGGGCGACGTGATCGGCTACGTGGGTATGACAGGTCTCGCGACCGGCCCGCATTTGCACTACGAGCTGCGCGTAAACGGCGTATATCAGAACCCGCTCAGGCTCGCGCTCCCGCCCGGACCGCCGATCACCGCAGATTTACAGCCCGCCTTCCAAGACGCGCTGCGGCCGCTGCTGGAGCAACTGGACCTGACCCGCGGGACAAATCTGGCGGCGATCAACTGAGCACGCAATAAGAAAGGGGGGCCGCGGGGCCCCCTTCGAGTCCGGCCCGACGCGAGAGATCAAGCGGAAAAAGAGGACCCGCAACCACAGGTCGAGGTCGCGTTTGGGTTCTTGATCACGAATTGAGCCCCCTCGATGCCTTCTTGGTAGTCGATCTCGGCGCCCACGAGGTATTGATAGCTCATCGGATCGATCAGCAGGGTTACCCCGTTCTTGACCATCGGAGTGTCGTCTGCGCTGATGCTCTCGTCAAAGGTAAACCCGTACTGGAACCCCGAACAGCCCCCGCCGGTCACGAAGACGCGCAGCTTGAGATCGGGATTACCCTCCTCCTCGATGAGCTGCTTCACTTTGCTGGCGGCGGCATCGGTGAATACCAACGGCGCCGGCATTTCAGTTACCGCGTTCATCGTCTGAACTCCTGATCATTCCAATGAGTAATTATCGGCTCCCTCTCAGATGGGGTCAACCGACAGGCAATCAACCGCCCTGCATCAACTACTGCCAAGCGGCTTCACGGCCATGGCCTTGGGTGCCGGGCTCTCCTGTTGATGGACCAGCCGTCCCTGCACTACGGCGCCGAGCTGGATCTCCAGCGTTCGATAGTGGACGTCCCCGGTAACATTGGACTTGGCCTGCAGTTCGACGTACTCGCCGCCGAACACCGGACCAACCACGGTTCCGTTGATCACCGCGTGAGAGACGCGTATCTCCCCTTCTATCCGAGCGCGCTCACTCAGCACCAGGGTGCTGGGCTGCTCGTCTGAGGTCAGGACATTTCCCTTTACGCGTCCGTCTACACGCAGCCCGCCGCTGAAGATCACGTTTCCTTCCACCGTGGTGCCTTCGCCTATCAGGCTGTCAATCCGCGTCTGCGGCTTGCTCGTCTTGCCTCCAAACATTCGCACTCTCCTAAGAAAGGTTAACCGTCTGCGATGACTTGGGCGCCTCGGTGCCATTCTCCAGCACGCGCACCTGTACGCGTTTAACGGTAGCCTCGGGGGGGACGTGGAATACGCCTTCCACCCGCTGATAGAACTTGAAGCTCAGGTTGTAAGGTGCGCTTTTCTCCCCATCGCGCGGAAACACGAGCACTTGCGTATCGCCGTCTTGCTCCAAGTCCACCACGAGTTGCAGCTTTCCCAGGAACTCGCGGCTGCGCGTGCGCGCCTGCACCACCAGCAGCTGGTAGCGGTACTCGCCGGGCAGCGCGTCGGGACGCACGCGAAAGCGGTTGATGCTGATCCCGGCGGCAGACTCACCGCTTGAGGTCATGAGCGTCTGGAAGAAGGCCAAGTCTTCCTTGAGCAACGCGTTCTCATCGGTCAGCGTTTTCATCTGAGTCGCGAGATTCCCGTGCGTGGCACGCTCGATCTGCATCTGACGCTCCGTAGCCGCGAGCTGGCTGCGCAGCTCCGTATTTTCATCCCTCAGATGGGTCACCTCCTCGCTCAGCCGCTCCTGCTCCGCTGCTGCTTGGCTGCTCTGGAACCCGGCCAAGCTGCGGCCGGCATCGTAGGTAAACCAAGCCACCGCCAGCACGGCGCTGATGGCCATCGAGATCAGGCCCCAGCGCAGATACCAGGGGGCCTGCGCGTGGACAGCCACGCGCCGGCCGGCGATGCCAAAGCGGCGCTTCAGCTGTCGAATCACGGTCACGGCACGAGCGCGAGCATTTCCAGCCCCTTCGTCTCAGGCAATCCGAACATGATGTTCATGCATTGCACCGCCTGACCGGAAGCTCCCTTCATCAAGTTGTCGATCACCGCCAGCACGACGACCATGTCCCCGCCTCCGGGACGATGCACTGCCATGCGGCACTCATTGGCACCCCGGACGGAGCGCGTGTCGGGCTGGCTGCCGGCTGGCAGAACGTCGACGAAGGGCTCCTGTCCGAAGCGCCGCTCGAACAGCGACTGCACATCCACTTCCCGTGTCAACCTGGCGTATAGCGTGGCGTGAATGCCGCGGATCATAGGCGTTAGATGCGGAATGAAGGTCACGGCAACCTGGCGCCGCGCCGCCCCCCCGAGGCCTTGTAGGATTTCGGGAAGGTGCCGATGGCCCTCCAAACCATAGGCCTTGAAGTTATCGGCGGCCTCGGAGAAAAGTATATGCAGCTGCGCCTTGCGACCCGCCCCGCTGACCCCGGACTTGGCATCCGCGATCAGGTGACCGGCGTCCACGACGTCCGCCTCCACCAGCGGCAGGAATCCCAGCTGGACCACTGTAGCGTAACAGCCCGGAGTACCCACCACTCGCGCCTTGCGGATCTGCTCTCGATTCATCTCGGGCAATCCGTAAACCGCCTCCTCGGCCAGTTTGGGACTGCGGTGCGGCATGCCGTACCACTTCTGCCACTCAGCCAAATCCTTCAACCGGAAATCCGATCCCAGAGCGATCACGCGCACGCCGGCTTCGACTAGTCGTGGTGCCTGCTCCATGGCTATACCCCGCGGAGTGGCGAAGAACACCACGTCGCAGCGCGAGAGGTCAGTCGCCCCTGGGTCCGAGAACCTCAGATCGACGCTTCCCCGCAGGTGGGCGAATCGATCAGCGACCGCCGCGCCAGCCTCCTTACGGGAGGTAATCGCGCACAGTTCGACCTCGCTGTGGCGGGCGAGGATTCTCAAGAGCTCTGCCCCAGCGTAACCCGTTCCGCCCACCACGCCGACCTTGACCATTATCTAATATCTCGCCTAATCAATTCGTTATATGCGAACCTTCATGCCGCATAATAAACCCAAACCGGGCATTCCGGGGCAAAAAAAAAGCCGCCCGAAGGCGGCCTTCTTGGTTTCGAGCTCGGGTTAGCGCTTCGAGAACTGTTTACGCCGGCGGGCCTTGTGCAATCCGACTTTCTTGCGTTCCACCTCTCGCGCGTCGCGCCTCACGAGGCCCGCTTTTTTCAAAACCGGCTTGAGAGCAGCGTCGTAGTTGATGAGTGCGCGGGTGATGCCATGACGCACAGCGCCGGCTTGGCCCGATTCGCCCCCGCCCTGGACATTTGCTGAGATATCGAAAGTGGTTAGGTGGTTTGCCAGGGTCAACGGTTGGCGCACGATCATGCGGCCGGTCTCCCGCGAAAAGAAGTCGTCGACGGGCTTCCCGTTGACTACGATCTGCCCCTTTCCGGGCCGCAGGAAAACACGCGCTACCGCGCTCTTGCGGCGGCCGGTTCCGTAATAGTGCTGTTGAGTAGCCATACTCAGCCCGGGCGCGCGATCCGTCTAGTTTTTGGTGAGCTTGAGCTCTCGGGGTTGCTGAGCCTGGTGAGGATGTTCCGGTCCAGCGTACACCTTGAGCTTGCGATACATGGCACTGCCTAGCGGCCCCTTGGGCAGCATGCCTTTGACGGCCTTTTCGATGATGCGGGTCGGGAACTTTGCTTGGAGCTTGGCAAAAGTGGTCGTCTTGAGCCCCCCCGCATACTGGCTGTGCCGGTAATAGAGTTTTGCTTCGGGCTTGCGGCCGGTGACGCGCACCTTCTCGGCGTTGATCACCACGATGTAATCGCCCGTGTCCACATGGGGCGTAAACTCTGCTTTGTGTTTGCCGCGCAACCGTGTCGCAATGTCAACGGCCAGGCGACCCAGAACCTTGTTGCTTGCATCGATCAGATACCAATCGCGCTTAACCTCGTGAGGCTTGGCCGAAAAAGTCTTCATGAGATGGCGTGATTGCCAGGTTGCGGACTCGGAAGTGCGTCCGGATCCAACGAAGGGGCGCATCTTAGCGGCAACTGTTAGTCCCTGTCAAACAAGCGGATTTGATCCTGATCGCCGCCCTGATCCGAGCCTGCTGATCGTTGATAGGGGTCTGGAACCCGTTCAGGATATAATTTTGCTTTCGGATCAACCGCCTCTTACCCGCTTTTTCGCGGCTGACGCCGCGCTCTTCATGCGCAAGATCTGGCTTACGTTCGCCCAGGCGACAACGATCGCTTTAGGCGTCCTGCTCGTCGTACAAACACTGCGGCCCGATCTGTTGCCTAACCGCAACATGGGTGGGGTGCTAACGATCAACGAATCGCGTGGACGTCCCCCGTCAAAAGAGGAGGCGCCCGCCGCGGGCAAGAGCACCGGTTCCTATAGCTCGGCGGCCAGAAAAGCGATGCCTTCGGTGGTGAACGTCTTCACCAGCAAGGAGGTGAAGCTGCAGCACCATCCGTTCATGGACGACCCCTTGTTTCGCCGCTTCTTCGGCGACCAGTTTGACGGCGAAACGCAGCGCACGTCGAGCCTGGGTTCGGGCGTCATCGTGGGCTCGGAGGGCTACATCCTGACCAATCACCATGTCATCGAGGCTGCAGACGAAATCGAGATTGCATTGAACGACGGCCGGCAAGCCAGGGCCAAACTGGTCGGTGCAGACCCCGAAAGCGACCTCGCTGTATTGAAGGTGGACCTGAAAAATCTGCCGGCCATTACCTTCGGCCGCCCCGACCAGGCGAGCGTTGGAGATGTTGTATTGGCCATCGGGAACCCTTTCGGCGTTGGCCAGACGGTGACCCAGGGGATCGTCAGCGGCCTAGGACGCAGCCACCTTGGGATCAACACGTTCGAGAACTTCATTCAAACCGACGCCGCCATCAATCCGGGCAACTCGGGCGGCGCGCTGGTTGACGCGAACGGTAACCTGATTGGGGTCAATACCGCGATCTATTCCCGCAGCGGTGGCTCAATGGGAATCGGGTTCGCGATCCCGGTGAGCCTCGCGCGCCAAGTCATGGACCAGATCATCGCCACTGGGTCCGTCACGCGCGGGTGGATCGGGGTTGAGGTCCAGGACATCACGCCCGAGTTAGCCGAGTCGTTCAAGCTCCCCGACAGCAGCAAGGGCGTCCTCATCGCGGGAGTGGTGCGCGGCGGACCGGCGGATCGTGCTGGAGTCAAGCCCGGCGACATCTTGGTGGAAGTCGAAGGCAAGCCGGTGCTCGACTCCTCGGCCATGCTGAACTTGGTGGCTGAGGCGCAACCGGGCAAGGTTGCCCTGCTCAGAGTTCTGCGCAATAGCGCCGCACTGACGGTCAAACTCACGGTTGGCAAGCGACCCAAGCCGCGCCCGCGCCGCAATGAAGAAGACGAGTAACGCCGCGTGCGGTGAGAGTTGTGCCTACTCCTTCTGGAGTTCGGATTCCGCGCTATGCGGGCGAGCGATCAGTGAGGCAACCACCAAGCCTACCTCGTAGAGCAGACATAGCGGCAGCGCCAGCAAAATCTGGGAGGTAACATCGGGCGGCGTGACAACCGCGGCCACGATGAAGGCGCTCACGATCACGTACGGACGGGCATGCCTGAGCTTCTCCACCGAAACGACCCCCATTCTGACCAGCAAAATCACCACGATGGGCACCTCGAAGGTGACGCCAAAAGCCAGGAACATGTTGATCACGAAGCTGAGGTAGGTGCCTATATCCGGCATCCACTCCACGCCAGTGGGAGTGAACGCTTGCATGACTCGGAACACAGTCGGGAAAACCAAAAGGTAAGCAAAGGTCATCCCGCACAGGAACAGGAGCGTGCTCGCTACGACCAGCGGGGCAACCAAGCGCTTTTCGTGTGCGTACAGTCCGGGGGCGACAAACGCCCAAACCTGGTAGAGCAGAAAAGGGAGCGAAATGACCACGGCCGCGAGAAAAGTGACCTTGAACGGGATGAAGAAGGGAGAAGTGATCTCGGTGGCTATCATGCGTCCGCCCTTGGGCAACTGGGCGAGCATAGGCTCCGAGAGCAGGTGATAGATGTCTTTCGCCCACGGCACCAGACACACAAACACCACGAGCACCGCTATCACAGACCAGAGCAAGCGGTTACGCAGCTCGACCAGGTGGGATAGGAAACCCTCTTGTCCCTGCTCGTTCTCGCTCACGGCTTCACTGCAAAGGAAGGGCCGCCGGAAATAGGCTCGCGCGCACGGGCGTGGTCGGCTACGTCTGCTGGCGCGGAGTAGACTCGAGCCCGCCGTCGAGGCCTAGCTCGAGTTGTGCGGAGAGATCTTCGTTCTGCGTGCGTGTGGCACCTTCCGCCGCAGCTGGAGGGGGTTGGGTTTGAAGCGTAGCAGGCGAGGAGTGCGAGCCGTCTGTTGCAGGCAACAGATCTGGCGAAACGCCCCCATGTGCCGAGGATGCATCCGAATGCCCGCCGTGGTCTGCTCCGGGCGAAGCCGTGCCCATGTGTGGCGTCGGGGCCTCGAATACCGCCTGTTTGAGTTCGTCCTCGGCTTTCTTGAGTCCGGCCCCCGCACCCTCGAGCGCAGCCTGAGCGTCCCTGAACTCTTTCTGCGCGTCCTCCATGCCGGTCTTCACGCTGTGTTCGATCGACCGCGCCGCGTCCTCCACAGAGGACTGCAGCTTCTTGAGTTCAGCCAGTTCCATCTCGCGGTTGATGTCGGCCTTCACCTCGGCCACGTAGCGTTGAAAGCGACCGAGAAGGTGGCCGGCGGTGCGTGCAACGCGTGGCAGACGCTCGGGCCCGATCACAATCAATGCCACCACGCCTATGAGGACCAGCTCGGAGAAGCCGATGTCGAGCATGTGAAGGTGCTGCCGCTGCGAGCGATAGGGACTACGAATGCGTCTTGTCCTTGACTTCTCCCTCGATGGTCTGCCCTGCACCGGGATGTTCGAGCTTGGCAGCGACCGAGGGCTGCGCCTTGTCCTCCTCGGTCTTCATTCCTTCCTTGAACCCCTTCACCGCGCCGCCCAGGTCAGCGCCTAGGTTGCGCAGCTTCTTCGTGCCGAAGATCAACACCACGACCACCAGCACGATCAACCAGTGCCAAATGCTAAATGAGCCCATTTCTCGCTCCTCTTCGATCCACTCAAACCCCAGCGCGTTGGGTCCGCTCAGTTTCTGGGGCGCGGCAGCATAGCGCCTAGCGGCTCTCCGCCACCGATGATGTGCAGGTGGACGTGGCCCACTTCCTGCCGCCCAACGCGTCCGGTGTTCACGATCAGCCGGAAGCCGTCCTTTGCCCCCTGTTCGCTGGCCAGCTTTGGCGCCAGCACCATTATCTTGCCGAACAAGTCCCGGTGCCCGTCCTCCAGGTCCATCATCGACCCGATATGCCCTTTGGGGATGATCAGGAAGTGCACCGGCGCCAGCGGGTTGATATCGTGAAACGCCAGCACTTCATCGTCCTCGTACAGCGTTCGCGAGGGGATCTCCCCCCGCACGATCCGGCAGAAAATACAGTTCGCGTCTTGCATGCGGGTCGGCGGCGTCACTCTCAGGGTGCAGTTGGGTCAGCCGACGCCCCACCCCGGGACCAGCATAGCGCAGCGGTCAGTCCGCCCAGGCGGCCAGCCGACGCGGCTAGTCGCGCCTGGAGGCCTTCTCATCGATGCCGGAGATACCCTCGCGCCGATGCAATTCGGCCAGCACATCATTGGGCCCCAACCCGTGGAAGCTCAACATCACCAGGGTGTGGAACCAAAGGTCAGCGGTTTCCCGCACGATCTGCAGTTTATCACCGTCCTTCGCGGCCAGGAGCGTCTCCGCCGCCTCTTCCCCGATCTTCTTGAGGATCGCGTTGTTGCCCATAGCTAACAGCCGCGCGACGTAGGACGAGGTCGTGTCAGCCCCCTTGCGCGATTCGATCGCTTGCGCCAGGCGGCCGAGGATGGAAGCATCGATCATTTCAATCTCCTTTGCCGCAAGCTCGCTCAGGTCGGATAGATCTCGTCCGGGTGTCTCAAGACCGGATCGGTCACCACCCAGCCGCCTTTCTCGTAACGGCGAAAGAAGCAGCGCTCGCGCCCGGTGTGGCAGGCGATCCCTCCCAACTGCTCCACGCTGACCAAGATCGCATCGCCGTCGCAATCCAGCCGCAGCTCCCTCACCTTCTGCAGGTGACCCGACTGCTCGCCTTTGCGCCACAGTCGCTGACGCGATCGGGACCAGTAATGTACCTCGCCGGTCTCGATGGTGAGCATCAGCGCTTCGCGGTTCATCCATGCGAACATCAGAACGCGATTGGTCGTCGCGTCCTGGGCGACAACGGGCACGGTCCCCTCGGCCGACCAGGCGATCTCCTCCATCCAGTCTTCAACCCGCTCCTGCTTCGCGCTCATGGCGCCTCTCTTTGGCAGATGTCCGGTGAAATTCCTCCGAGTTCATGCCAGCGCCTCTTGGACCAGCGCGGCTTCGCCCGCCACCGCGCCTCGGCGCCTGCGCGCACTCGGCTTGCTCGCATCCCCGCGCAAGCGCGGGCGCGTCGGAGCGCGGAAGAGCGGCCCCAGCTTGCTGGGGGGGGACGCGCCCCGGGCTCGGTCTCTCGAAGAGTGGTGCGGCCGGGGGCGCATAAGGCCGCCTTTGGTGGGGTCGGCCCGGGTCGCAACGCAACCGCTCCGCCCCAAGCTTGCGCCCGCCGGGAGCGGCCGCACCCCGCAGACGCGCGAGGGCCGGCGGGCAGCGCCTTGGCCGGCTCCACTGTCGCATCCCCACAAGTGGGCGCGTCGGAGCGCGGAAGAGGGGCCCCGGCTTGCTGGGGATGCGCCCCGGACTCGGTCTCCCGAAGAGTGGTGCGGGCAGGGGCGCATAAGGCCGCCTTTGGTGGGGTCGGCCCGGGTCGCAACGCAGCCGCTCCGCCCCAAGCTTGCGCCCGCCGGGAGCGGCCGCACCCCGCAGACGCGCAAGGGCCGGCGGGCGACGCGCCTTGGCCGGCTCCACTGTCGCATCCCCACAAGTGGGGCCCCTGCTCCGCGGTGCGCCGGCCCCTGCTCGGGGGGCTCATGCGGTCGCCTCTTCCAAGAGCGACGGGGCCCTCGCCACCGCGCCTCGGCGCCCGCGCGCACTCGCCTTGCTCGCATCCCCGCGCAAGCGCGGAGCCCCTGCTCGGGGGGCTCATGCGCGCACCTCGATTCCCCGCGAGGCCATGTACTCCTTCGCTTGGCGCACAGTGTATTCACCGTAGTGGAAGATGCTCGCGGCCAGCACCGCGTCCGCGTGCCCCGCAGCCACTCCTTCAACGAAGTGCTCCAAGTTGCCAACGCCACCGCTGGCGATGATCGGCACCTCGAGAGCATCGGAAAAGGCGCGGGTCAGCTCGAGGTCAAATCCGGAGCGCGTGCCATCGCGGTCCATGCTTGTGAGCAGGATCTCCCCCGCTCCCAGTTGCTGCACGCGACGGCCCCAGTCTAGCGCGTCCAACCCGGTCGGGCGGCGACCGCCGTGAGTGAAGACCTCCCAACGCGGGGAATGCGAACTCGTTACGCGTTTGGCGTCGATTGCGACGACTATGCACTGGGAGCCGACCTTGCCGCTGGCATGCGCGACGAGCTCAGGCTCGAGCACTGCCGCCGTATTGATGCTCACCTTGTCCGCTCCGGCGTTGAGCAGATCTCTCACATCAGTCACCGAGCGCACCCCGCCGCCGACGGTGAGGGGAATGAACACCTGCGCCGCAACCCCCTCAATGATGCCCAGGATCAAACCGCGCTCATCGGAGCTGGCGGTGATGTCGAGAAAGCACAACTCATCGGCGCCCTGTTCGTCATAGCGGCGCGCGATCTCGACGGGGTCGCCGGCATCGCGCAGGCCGACGAAGTTCACGCCCTTCACTACGCGCCCGCTGGTTACGTCCAGGCAGGGGATGATGCGCTTGGCCAGACCCATCGGTGAGACACTCGTGACCCCGAACCTGCCAAGAAAGCCGTCGCGCTTGCAATCCGAATCAGGAGGCCTTCGCCTCCTTGCCGGAGAGTTTGTCGGCAAGCTTCTGCGCTTCCGCAAAGTTCAAAGTTCCCTCGTAGACGGCCCGCCCGGTGATGGCGCCGACGATGCCCTCCTGCTCGACCGCGCACAGGGCTTTGACGTCCTCCAGGTTGGCAATCCCGCCGCTCGCGATGACGGGAACCGAGAGAGAACGCGCCAATTCCACGCTGGCATCGACGTTCAGCCCCGTAAGCATTCCGTCCCGACCGATATCGGTGTGGATGATCGCTTCAACGCCGTAGTCCTGGAACTTCTTGGCCAGATCGACGACGTCGTGGCCCGTCATCTTGGACCAGCCATCCACGGCCACCTTGCCGTCCCTGGCGTCTAGCGCGACCATCACATGGCCGGGAAACGCGTAACAGGCGTCGTGCAAGAAACCGGGCGTCTTGACGGCGGCGGTGCCGACGATGATGTAGCTGATGCCGTCGTCGAGATAGCGTTCGATGGTGTCCAGGTCCCGGATGCCGCCTCCGAGCTGCAGCGGGATAGCGTCGCCGACCGCCTCCACGATGGCCTTGATCGCCGCCTCGTTCTTGGGCCTACCTGCGAACGCCCCGTTCAGGTCGATCAGATGAAGTCGGCGCGCACCCTGTTTAGTCCAGTGCTGCGCCATGGCACCCGGGGCTTCGGAAAAAACCGTAGCCTTGTCCATGGCGCCCTGTTTCAGGCGCACGCAATGCCCGTCTTTCAGGTCAATAGCCGGAATGAGCAGCATGCAGCGGGCAGGAAGCAGCGGATATGGGCAGGCGAGATCAGGCGGGGCGGCACGTGGGCCGTAACATCAGGCCTGCCCATCATACAACACACCCTCTGCCGAGAAAAAGTCCACTGGCCGGTCACCCACCGATCAGGGGCATCTCCAGAGCGCCGGGAGAGGCAGTGAGGCAGCCGTCCCACCGCACGAAGTTGGCCAGCAGCTTGAGCCCAGGCTCTTGGCTTTTCTCCGGGTGGAACTGCACGGCGAAAAGGTTATCCCTGGCCACTGCGCAGGTGAAGGGGAACGGGTACAAACTATAGCCCGCGATCAACGAACGGTCGCGGGGCACGGGGTAATAGCTGTGCACGAAATAGAACCGGCTTCCCTGCGGAACCCCGCGAAATAGAGGGTGTTTCAGGGTTTGTTGCACCTCGTTCCACCCCATGTGGGGTACCTTTAGCTTTTGGCCGACGGATCCAACCAACCCTGCGGCGGGGAAGCGCACCACCCGCCCGGGAAGCAGACCCAGCCCCGCCACGTTGCCCTCCTCGCTCACCTCGAACAGCATCTGAAGACCGATGCAGATCCCCAGGAACGGCTTGCTGCGGGCCGCCTCGAGCACAGCGGGGCGCAGGCCCCTCGCATCGAGCTCGCGCATGCAGTCCGGCATCGCACCCTGCCCCGGAAACACAACGCGACGGGCGCTGCGCACGTCGTCGGACCGGCCGGTCACGACCACCCTGAGACCTGGCGCAACGTGCTCCACGGCCTTAGACACGGAGCGCAGATTGCCCATCCCGTAATCGACCACGGCGATGTCGATCATCTAAACTCCGTGCGGTCGACGAAATGACCCGACAACGTGCGCGCGTATACCTTCACAGACTGCCCTTGGTCGACGGGAGCATCCCCTGCATCCGCGGGTCGGGTTCCACCGCCATGCGCAGCGCGCGCCCAAAGGCCTTGAACACGGTCTCCGCCTGATGGTGGGCGTTGTTGCCCTTGAGGTTGTCCACGTGCAAGGTCACCTGCGCGTGATTGACGAAGCCTTGGAAGAACTCGTGGATCAAGTCCACGTCGAATTCGCCGATCAATGCGCGCGTGAACTTGAGGTTGTACTCCAAACCGGGTCGGCCCGACAGGTCGACGACCACACGCGACAGAGCTTCGTCGAGCGGCACGTAGGCGTACCCGTAACGGCGGACGCCCTTCTTGTCCCCCAACGCGCGGGCGAACGCCTGGCCGAGCGTGATGCCGACGTCTTCCACCGTATGGTGAGCGTCGATGTGCAGGTCTCCCTTGGCCGCGATCTCCAAGTCGAGCATGGCGTGGCGCGCCACTTGGTCAAGCATATGATCGAAGAAACCGATGCCCGTGGACAGGGCGGACTTGCCCGCACCGTCCAGGTCGATCGTGACGGTAATCTGGGTTTCCAGCGTGTTGCGGGTGACTTGGGCCTGGCGCATGGTGGCGGCCGGAGCTAGGCGGCCTGCAAAAGGCTCTGCTGCAGGGCGCCCAGAAGCTGGTCGTTCTCCTCGGGTGTACCCACGGTTACTCGCAGGCAATCGGCCAGACTCTGGTGGGAACCGTTCAGGTTTTTGATCAGGACGCCGCGCGCCCTGAGGCCGGCGAAGACCGCATCGGCTCGAGGCACGCGGAACAGGACAAAGTTCGCGTCGCTCGGAAATGCCTCTACCCCCGGTAGCGCCTGCAACCCTAAGAGCAGTCGCGTCCGTCCTTTGCGAACCTCAGCCGCCTGCGCATCGAGCACGTCCGGACGTCGAAGCACACATGCCGCGATCTTCTGCGTCAGCACGTTCACATTATAGGGCAGGCGCACCTTGTCCAGTTCGGACAGCCACTCCGGCCGGCCGATGAGCATCCCAAGCCGCAGCCCCGCCAGCCCGAGCTTGGACAATGTGCGCATGACCAGCAGATTCGGATGGCGCGCGAGCTCAGGCAAGAAGGTGCGGCCCGCGAAAGCGTGGTAGGCCTCATCCACCACGACCAACCCTGGGGCCGCTTCTATCACGGCGTGGATCGCCTCGGCGTCGAACAGGTTGCCGGTGGGGTTGTTGGGGTAGGCGATAAAGGTCAAGGCGGGCCGGTGTTCGCGCAGCGCGGCGCGGACTCGATGCACATCCAGGCTGAAGTCTGCCGTCAGGGGAACCCCTATGTAACGCATGGCGGTGAAGGTCGCGACCATGCGGAACATCACGAAGGAGGGTTCGACGCCCATCAACACTGCCGCCTGCCGATTCACCGCGAGCGCCAGGATCTGGATGATCTCGTCCGAGCCATTTCCAAGGAGCAGGTCCATCCCGTCGGGGACGCGCATGGCCTCGCGCAGCTGCGCCTTCAGCGCCGCAGCCGCGGGATCGGGATAGCGATTCAGGCTGGTCTCTGCAGCCAGCTCCGCGATCTGCGCGCGCAGCTCTGCCGGCAGGCCGTACGGGTTCTCCATGGCGTCCAGCTTGATCAACCCTCGGCTGTCCGGGACGTGGTAGGCGGAGATGGCCCGCACCTCGTCGCGGATCACCGAACTCGGTGCTCTATCCATGCAGGCGGTACTGAGCCGATCTGGCGTGGGCCGGCAAGCCCTCGCCGCTAGCCAGCTCGGCGGCGACGGGGCCCAGCGTTTGCGCGCCCTCGCGCGATACCTGTATCACGCTGGTCCGCTTCTGAAAGTCGTACACGCCCAGCGGAGAGGAGAAGCGCGCCGTGCGCGCGGTGGGTAGAACATGGTTGGGCCCGGCGCAATAGTCCCCCAGCGCCTCCGAGGAATACTTGCCGAGAAACACCGCGCCAGCGTGCCGGATCTTGGGCAACCAACCTTCGGCGTCCTGCACCGAGAGCTCCAAGTGTTCAGGCGCGAACCGGTTAGCGATCTGGCACGCCTCGTCCAAATCTCTCACCTTGATCAAAGCCCCGCGCGCAGACAGCGACGCGCCGATCACCTCCTTGCGCGGCATAGCGATGAGCTGGCGTTCAATGCTTGCGGCAACCGCGTCGATGTAGGCAGCGTCGGGACAGAGCAGGATGGCTTGCGCCATCTCGTCGTGCTCGGCCTGGGAAAGCAGGTCCATAGAGACCCACTCCGGATTGGTGCTGCCGTCGCACAACACCAAGATCTCGGAGGGGCCGGCCAGCATGTCGATACCGACAACCCCAAAAACACGACGCTTCGCAGCCGCTACATAGGCATTGCCTGGTCCCACGATCTTGTCTACCGCGGGAACCGACTCGGTGCCATATGCCAACGCGCCTATGGCTTGCGCCCCGCCGATGGTGAACACGCGGTCTACGCCACAGATGGCAGCGGCGGCCAGCACCAACTCGTTCGCTTCGCCGCCGGGCGCCGGTACGACCATGACGATCTCACCTACCCCAGCGACGCGCGCCGGCATCGCGTTCATGAGCACGGTCGACGGATAGGCTGCCTTGCCGCCCGGGACATATATCCCCACGCGCTCCAACGGTGTCACGTTCTGGCCCAGCCGGGTCCCGTCGGGCTCGGTGTAGCTCCAGGACTGCACGCCTTGACGCTCG
>DATJVW010000421.1:0-5861 GCA_035501675.1 Burkholderiales bacterium | reverse complement strand
TAAACCCGCATACCTCCATGACCGGGCTGAACATGGCGGCGACCATCCACTTCCTGGCCGCGATCGACAATGGCGGCTATTTCGAGGGTGACGTGTCCAAGAACAATCTGTTCCGCGATGAGCTGGTCAGCCGACCCTATGAGGTGGGTAGCGACGGGTGTGTTCGCCCGCTAGAGTCTGCCGGCATCGGCGTTGAGGTCGACGAGAAGTTCCTCCAGGCCCATCCCGTCATCGAGGGGCCCGCGTATGTCTGAGGACCGCGTCGGCACCCGGTACCTAATTCGTTGGATTCCATCGTAGGAGATGCTCATGAACGTCAAATCCGTGCTGGGCTGCGCGCTGCTTTGCGTGACCGTCCTTCTTGCCGGCTGCGGTAGCGCGTCGCTCGCGCCGCCCAAAGAGGACACGCTGGCCAAGCTGATGCTCCCGGTTGAGGGCAAGGCGGTGATCTATCTGTTCCGCAATTCTCCCCCCAGCAACGGGTGGGCAATCCACGTCAAGCTGGACGGCAAGGATATGGGTGTGACCGGCGGGCAAGACTACTTTCGTTGGGAGGTCAACCCCGGTGAGCATATCGTCATTTCCGAAACAGTGGACTGGTCCGGGCTGGTCATCAACGCCGAGCCAGGCCACATGTATTACGTATGGCAAGACATCGGGGTGGGATTGTTCGTGCCGACTTCCCAACTCAAGCTCGTCGACCGCATGACAGCCGAGCTCAATCTGCGCTCGTGCTACCTGGTGGAAAACAAGAGCTAACGCACAGCCGTGAACCGACGGTTTGCGAAGTCGATCTGCACCTGCCGTTTGCGCGGCTGAGGGACATGCAGGGTGAGCCGGACGCGGTGTTGGTGCAACGCCGCGACAGCGCCGGCCTGGTCACCCTGAATCGCCCAGCGGCGCTCAACGCCGTCAACGCCCAGATGCGCGAGGCGCTGATCGACGTCCTCGCCCAACTGAACCACGACCGCGCTGTTCGTGTTGTGGTCATCACTGGAGCCGGTGAGCGGGCGTTCTGCTCGGGGCAGGACCTCAACGAGACGGCGCCCTACACCGTCGACGATGTAGACCATTGGCTCAGCCGCCAGCACGCCATGTACCAAGCGGTACGCGATCTCGATAAGCCCTGCATCGCCGCCTGGAACGGGGTGGCCGCGGGCGCCGGGTACCAGATCGGGTTGTGCTCGGATCTGCGCGTGGGCTTCCCCGAGATGAAGCTGGGCCAGCCGGAGATCCGGGCGGGCCTGGCGAGCGTGGTGGGCTCGTATCTGATGACGCTGCACCTAGGGCTGTCGCAAAACGTGCAGATGTCGCTGACCGGAGAGCTGATCAGCGGCCAGCGCGCGTATGAGCTGGGTCTCGTGAACCACCTCGTGCCGCGCGCAGAGGTGCTGGAGAAATCGCTGGCGTTGGCGGCCGACCTCGCGAAGCTCGGACCAACCGCCGTCCGGCTCACCAAGCGGCGGTTGCGCGAGCTGACGCAAGCGGGTTTCGATGGCGCGCTGGAGGCGGCGAAGAAGGCTCAGCGGGAGGCCTACGCAAGCGGCGAGCCGCAGGAAGCCATGCGCAAGTTTCTTGAACACCGCAAAGGCGCCGGCCGATAGCCTGGACGGAGCGCAGCGGCGGACAACAACCGGAGGGCGCCGCGTTGCAATCGGCCAGGGCGTAGGCTCCACGCCTCTCACCACGTATACCGCACCGTATAGTGCACTACCGCCTCCTTGTCGGCCGGCACGGTCAGCGGAAAGTGCACGGTGCGCGCATCCTGCTTTTCATAAGGCTGCGTGGTCGCGACGATCTTCCAGTTGGTCCAGCGGTACAGGTTCTCCTTGACGATGACGTTGACCGGCTCCTCCTTGCGGTTGCGGATCTTGATCTCGATCTCTTCGGTCATGGTATTGCGGCTGGTGTCTATCTTGAAGTCGACCTGGCGACGTTCGCCCACCACGTCGAAGGCCGAACCGAGCTTGAGCAAAATGACCTCGTTCTTCGGCGTGTGGTCGATGCGGTCTTCGCCGATGAACTCGAGCGAGCCGTCGGCCGTGTCCACCTTGCTTACCCGCACGCGCCCCGACGGCATCGGGACGCCCATGCCGTTGTCCTGGGTGTTCTTGAAGCTGAGATAGGTGTCGACTTTCTTGCTGCTGGCAATGCCCAGGTTGCGGTCGATGTACGGGTTGGGGCCGAAACCATAGTTGAAGCCCTGCTGGCCGTAGTAGACCAGGGTCTTCTCGCACGGCACACCGGTTACCGCCGGAAACAGCTCGATCTGCTTGGTAGAGTTGTCAGGCAAGGAGCTGGGGCGTCCCAGCGTGTATAAATGGTACTCGAAGAAAGTCTTCTCCTGAAACCCCACCTCGTCCTTGGCCTCTTCCGCCGCGGCTTTCATCATCGTGCGCGCCGAGGGTGCGGCTGTGGGCGGCGCGCGATGCACGTCGCCAGCGATGAGCTTGATCTTGGCATCCGGATAGGAAGCGCCAGACTGGTTGAGGATGCTGACCCAGGCGCCTACATTCACGTGGCAAGAGTTTGCGTCGGCGCCCTCAGCATAGGTGAGGTTGTAATCCGTCCACCAGGTGATCCCCGTCGTCTGATACGTCACGCGCGCCGTATGTTTGCCTGGCTTCTTTGCAGCCACGTCCCACACCAGCGTGGGCCGTGTGATCAATCCGCCCGGCAAGCTGGGCAGGGTGATGCCGGAATTGTGGGAGACCACGCGCACCGAGCCGTCGGCCTCGCGCAGGACCAGCCCGCCGGAGGTCGACAGCAGAGTGCCGGCATAGCTGTCTAGCTTGTCGCCCCGGGTCTGCTCCACCGTGATCTCCCGGTCGATGAACTTGCGCAGCAACTTATCGGTGCTGACCAGATCGAACTGGAAGTTCTGCTCGACCACGCGCGTGCCTTTGGGGTCGGTCAGCGACTCGAAGGACACCGTGGTCGGGTCGATCAATCCCGCGACGTCGCTAAAGCGCACGTCGTTGCGCCCGCTCTTGAGCTCGATCGGGCGCTCGTGACGGACCACGGCATAGCCGGGCACTTGATTGCCCTGCTGCCCGCCGTAGCGGTACAGTTCGGGCGATATCGCGCCGGGCTGGGCGCTGCTGTAGATCGTGACGGCGTTGGCAGTCGGCTCCGAGGCCTGGGCGCCATAACCACCATACAGCACAGCGGGAGCGGTGAGGATGAAAGCTCGCAAACATTTCACGTTGGTTCCTTTAAGCGTGGGTTGGGCAGAATTCTCAACGCCTATCAACGCCTGTAAACGCAGCCAAAGTCAAACGGGGTTAAGGCGCTGCGCGTCTTGGGTTCGGTTTGGCTTAGAATCCCACCCTCGTACTCGCAAAGGACCCTACATGGACGTCAGCGACCTGAACGCGATCAAGACCAAGCCATCGAGCCGCAAGGGTTATGACGAGCGGCAGGCACGGGTTGACCTCACTGCGGCGCTGCGGATGGCGGCGCGCATGGCGCTCAACGAGGGCGTATGCAACCACTTCAGCATGGAGCTTCCGGGCCATCCCGACAAGTTCCTGATCAACCCCCAGGGCTTCCACTGGTCCGAGATTACGCCTGCGGATCTGTTGGTGGTGGACGAGAACGGCAGGGTGCTCTCGGGCAAGCACAGGGTCGAGCCCACCGCCTTCTTCATTCATAGCCGAGTGCACTTGCGCTGCAAGAAAAAAGTCGTGCTGCACACCCACATGCCGTTCGCGACGGCGCTCGCGATCATCGAGGGCGGACGCTTGGACATCGGCGCCAACCAGAACGCCATGCGTTTTCATGGCCGCATCGCGTACGACGACGGCTATGGCGGCGTGGCGCTGTCGGACAACGAGGGCGACCGCCTCGCCGGCGCGCTCGGCAATGCCGAAGTGATGATCATGGCCCATCATGGCGTCCTGGTGTGCGGCGAGCGTATGGACTACGCCTTCGACGACCTCTATTACCTGGAGCGCTCTTGCATGGTACAGGTCCTCGCGCAGAGCAGCGGCAAGCCCCTGCGGACGCAGCCCGACGAGGTCTGTGCGCAAGCCGCGAAGCAGATCGGCGGAGAGCGCCAGCAATCCGAGCTGCACTTCGCGGCGCTCAAGCGCTTGCTGGACCGCGACGAGCCGGGCTGGAGAGGCGCGCGACGCTAGTTGGCCAAGCTCATCAGCGCCGTCTGGCCGGGCGATCCGCATCCGCGCGGCGCAACCTGGGATGGGGAAGGCGTCAACTTCTCGCTGTTCTCGGCCCACGCCGAGAGGGTTGAGCTGTGCCTGTTCGATCCCTCCGGGCGGCACGAGGTGCAGCGTGTCGAGGTGCACGAGCGCACCGATCAGGCGTGGCATTGCTACCTGCCCGAGGCCCGGCCAGGACTGCTGTACGGCTATCGCGTACACGGCCCGTACCAGCCCGAGTCCGGCCAGCGCTTCAACCCGCACAAGCTGCTCGTCGAGCCCTACGCCAAGCACCTCGTCGGGACGCTGAAGTGGAGCGATGCGCATTTCGGCTACCGTGTCGGCCACCGGCAGGACGACCTGTCATTCGACCGGCGCGACAGCGCGGCCGGCATGCCCAAATGCCGCGTCATCGATCCCGCCTTTACCTGGGGTGACGATCGCCCGCCGCGCGTGCCCTGGCACGATACGATCATCTATGAGCTGCACGTTCGCGGCTTCACACTGCGCCATCCCGATGTGCCGCCTCAGCTTCGCGGCACCTATGCCGGCCTCGCCTGCGAGCCCGTCATCGACCATTTGCGCCGTGTAGGCGTGACCACGGTGGAGCTGATGCCGGTGCATACCTTCGTAGACGACCGCCATCTCGTAGCGGGTGGCCTGCGCAACTACTGGGGCTACAACTCGCTCGGCTTCTTCGCTCCCGATACGCGCTACTCGTCGACGGGCCGCATAAGCGAGTTCAAGACCATGGTCAAGACGCTGCACTCCGCCGGGCTCGAGGTCATCCTCGACGTGGTCTACAACCACACCGCCGAGGGCAACCAGCTCGGTCCCACGCTGAGCCTGCGCGGCATCGACAACGCTTCGTACTACCGGCTCGCGCCCGGCAACCCGCGCTATTACATGGACTATACGGGCACCGGCAATACGCTGAACATGCGCCACCCAAGCGTGCTGCAACTCATCATGGACTCGTTGCGCTACTGGGTGTTGGAGATGCACGTGGACGGCTTCCGCTTCGACCTCGCCTCGGCGCTGGCGCGCGAGCTGCACGAGGTCGATCGGCTAGGCGCCTTCTTCGACATCATCGGCCAGGACCCGGTGCTGTCGCAGGTCAAGCTCATCGCCGAGCCGTGGGACCTCGGCGAGGGCGGCTACCAGGTGGGCAATTTTCCGACCGGGTGGGCGGAGTGGAACGACCGTTACCGGGACACGGTGCGCGCCTACTGGAAAGGCGATGGGGGATTAATCGGCGACTTCGCGCGGCGCCTGACCGGCTCCAGCGATCTGTACGAGGCCAGCGGGCGCAAGCCGCACGCGAGCATCAACTACGTCACCGCGCACGACGGCTTCACGCTGACCGATCTGGTCAGCTACAACGATAAGCACAATCAGGCAAACCTGGAGAACAACCGGGACGGTCAACTCAACAACCTGTCCTGGAACTGCGGCGTGGAGGGCGCGACCGACGACCCGGGCGTCAATGCTTTGCGTGCCCGGCAGAAGCGCAACTTCATCGCCACGCTGCTGCTGTCGCAAGGGGTGCCTATGCTGCTGGCGGGCGATGAGATCGGCCGCACCCAGCGCGGCAACAACAACGCCTACTGCCAGGACAACGAGATCTCGTGGCTGGACTGGAGCCTTGACGAGGACGGGAAAGCCCTGCTGCTGTTGTTCCAGCGTCTGATCCAGATCCGG
>DATJVW010000420.1:0-8046 GCA_035501675.1 Burkholderiales bacterium | reverse complement strand
TGCGCAGCCTGCACAAGAACTACTGGCCAGGCATCGCCGTGCGTCTGAAGGTTATCAGCGGGATGAACATTGCGGAGACGCGCGCGCCCCAGGATGGACGCATCTCGCTCAATCTTAATGGCCGGCCGGTGGACTTCCGCGTCGCGACCCAGCCCACCATCCACGGGGAGAACATCGTGCTGCGCGTGCTGGACCGTGAAAAGTCCATCATCAGCTTGGATCAGATGAAGCTGCCCAAGCATGTGCTCAACATGCTCTCGCTGATGCTGGCTCGGCCGGAGGGCATACTCGTCATCACCGGACCCACCGGCAGCGGCAAAACCACGACGCTGTACTCGCTGCTCTCGCAGCTGAACGTAGAGTCCGTCAATATCATGACGCTAGAAGATCCGGTCGAGTATCCGGTGGCGCTCATGCGACAGACCTCCGTGAACGAGGCAGCCAAGATGGATTTCGTGAATGGCATCCGCTCGATGATGCGCCAGGATCCGGACATCATTCTGGTAGGCGAGGTGCGCGATAAGGATACCGCCGAGATGGCCTTTCGCGCCGCCATGACTGGCCACCAGGTATTCACTACGCTTCACACCAATTCCGCGCTGGGCGCGTTCCCTCGGCTGTTCGACATCGGCATCCTGCCGGACATCATCGCCGGAAACGTCATCGGCATCATCGCGCAGCGCCTGGTTCGCATGCTGTGCACGCATTGCAAAGAAGCCTATGGTCCAAGCAAGGAGGAGCGCCAGTTACTCGGCCTCACGGCCGACGCGACCTCGAAGATCTACCGCCCTACCGGCTGCAAACACTGCAATTTCCGCGGTTACAGGGGCCGGACCGCGATCATGGAAATCCTGCGTATGGATACCGATCTGGACGAGTTGGTGGCGCGCCGCGCAACCGCCAAGGAGATTCGGACGCTGGCCGTCGAGAAGGGGTTTCGGCCGCTGGTGGAGGAAGGCATCGCGCGTATCCTGGACGCGAGCACGAGTATCGCGGAGGTGGCGCGCTCCGTGGATTTGACTCAGCGCTTCCACTAGCGCCTCAGCCGAGCAGTCGCCCGCCCCTGCGCTATCCTGAGTTCTCGTCCCATGCCCGCTTTCCAGTACAAAGCCATCGACAAGCTGGGCCGCCCCGCGCGCGGCAAGCTCGATGCCACCAACGACGTGGACCTCGAACTGCGCCTCAAGCGGATGGGCTTGGACTTGATCACCTTCCGGACCATCCGCAGCGGCCGCACCACTCTGGCCAGCGGCAGCATCACTCGCCGCGACTTGATCGCCTTCTGCTTCGACCTCGAGCAGATCTCGCGCGCCGGGATCCCGGTAGTCGAGGGCCTGCGGGACCTGCGCGACGCCACCGAGAATCCCCGCTTTCGCGAGATGCTGTCGTCGGTGCTGGAGGACATCGAGGGCGGGAAGATGCTGTCGCAGGGTCTGTCTGCGTTCCCCAACGTGTTTGGGTCGGTATTCGTCAGCCTGGTCAGGGCAGGGGAGCAATCCGGCCGGGTCACGGAGGTATTCGAGAGTTTGGGCGCCGCGCTCAAATGGCAGGACGAACTGATCTCGCAGACGCGGAAGCTCCTGATCTACCCGGCGATGGTGCTCGTTGTAGTGACCGGCGTGACGCTGTTTCTGCTGCTTTACCTCGTGCCACAGGTGGTAACTCTGCTAAAGAGCATGTCGATGCCGCTGCCTCTGCAGACGCGGATTCTCATAGGCATATCGAACTTCACCGCTCACTACTGGTACGTGGTACTGATGACCCCAGTGGTTGCAATAGCCGGGATCGCCTACTTCATCAGGACCAACCCCAAAGGCGTGTACTACTTTGATTACGTGAAGCTGCGCCTACCCGTGACCGGAGCGATCCTGCAGAAGATCATTCTGGCGCGCTTCTGCAACTTCTTTGCGCTGATGTACCAGTCCGGCATCACGATCCTGGATGCCATCAAGACCAGCGAGGAGATCGTGGGCAACCGCGTCATCGCCGACGGGCTCCAGCGCGCCGGCCAGCAAATCAATGCCGGCGAGAGCATGAGCGAGGCCTTCGGTAATCTGGGCGTGTTCCCACCGCTCGTCATCCGCATGATGCGGGTAGGAGAAAATACCGGCGCGCTGGACACGGCGCTCCTGAACATCAGCTACTTCTACACGCGGGACGTGCGTGAGGCGATCGACAAGGCACTGAAGTTGCTTGAGCCGACCATGACGCTCGTCCTCGGCGGGATCCTCGCGCTGATCCTGTTCTCCGTGCTTACACCAATCTACGACATTCTGGGCAAGATCAAGATCTGATATGGCCCGCAAGCTTGTTCTGTGCGCCTCTACCTCGCACCTCACGGCTGGGATGTGGACCGGTCGTCGGCTTGAACGGGTGCACAGCTTCGAGGACACTGAGGAGGATCAGCACTCCCTCGCCAATTTCCTGCATGCGGCTCGCGGCGTGCCGGCCTTTCTGATGGCCGACACGGTCGACGAGGACTACCGCTTCGAGACCCTTCCGCACACCTCCGGCAAAGACCGCCGGGACATGGTCGAACGCAAGCTCAAGCAGCTCTACCGTAGCACTCCCTTCTATGGTTCCAGCTTGCAGGATCGAGAGGACAGCAGGCGGCGCGATGACCGTTACCTGTTTGCCGCGCTGACCAACCCCGAGGTCTTCAACCCTTGGCTGCGCATCCTGACCGACAGCGGCTTGCCGATTGCGGGGGTCTTTCCCGTCCCGATAGTGAGCCTAGGTTTGATCCGGAAGCTCGAGCTCAATGACGCCAATTTACTGCTCGTCTCTAAGCACGAGTCGGGCGTGCGTCAGACCTTCGTAAAGGACCAGCGATTCCGGATCAGCCGCCTCACCCCGATCCGGGCTGGCGGGGGTACCATCGAGTCGTGCGCGGAGGAGATCCGCAATACCCGGATGTACCTCGACGCGCTTAACGTCACGCACGTGGACGATGTCTTGACCGTCGCTATCCTGGATCAGGACGGCGGGCTGGCCACGCTGGCCGACAGCCTGCTGCGAGGCCGGCGCAACATGCAAGCCGCATACGTAGGCCCCGCGGACTTCGTGTCCAAGATCGGCGTCGACCGCACCGCTCTCGCGGCGAGCCAGGACGCATTGCACCTGTTCCTGCTCGGCCAACAGAAGTCGCTGGAATTCAACCTGGCGCCGCCGGCATTGACCAGCGGCTACACGCGCCATCTCGTGAGCCGGGGAATCTATGCCGCCAGTCTCGGCCTCGGCGTGCTGGCCGCAGCCTGGTGCGGTCTCAACCTCTATCAGGCGATGAGCCTGAAGAGGGAAGCGCGCCAGATCGTCGAGCAGACACGCGATCAACAGAACGAGTATCAAAAGAAGACGCGCAGCTTTCCTCCCACGCCGGTGTCCTCGGACAGGCTGCAACTCACGGTGGACGTGGCCGGCCGTATTGCTTCCATCACACGATTGCCGGACATTTTTTTCAGCGTGGTCAGCCAAACCCTCGACCGATATCCGGCCATCCGGCTCAACAGCGTCCAATGGAAGATTGGTCGCGTCGGGCCCGACGCCGGAGGTGGTTCGGCGCCAACTGGCCCCCTGTCGCAGTCTGCCACGCTGCAGATGGAGCTCACTGCCCAGCCGGGCGATATCAAAGGGGCCTTGTCAACCATCAACAGCTTCGTACGCGAATTAGGCAAAAGCGACAAAGTGGCAGAAGTGAAAATCACCAAGATGCCGCTGAACCTCGCCTCCTCCGGGAGCCTGTCTGGTAGTACGGCCAACCCGCGCAAGGAGCAGCCGCAGGCCTCGCAGTTCGACGTCGAGGTCGCGCTCAAGCCCGGAGTGTGAAGCCATGCTGAACCTGACCACCCGAGACTTGCCTGCGCTCTACAAACCGTTGTTCGCGCTCGCCGTTGTGGGCGCCATCAGCGCCATTACCGTGGTCTATTCTGGCAAAGCGGTCAAAAATGCACAGGCCGAGGTCAAGGCTCAGGAAGGCAACCTGATCGAGGCGCGCAACCGAATACAGCGCTCAGATCAGGAAAAGGGCGTGATCGAGCACTACGTCGAGCCTTACAGACAGTTGGAGCGCGCCGGGATCGTCGGAGAGGAGCGACGCATCGGATGGATCGACGCGCTGCGTGCCGCCAACCAAGAGGCCGACCTGTACGGGATCGAATACGAGGTCAGCCCGCAGCAGTCCTACGCCTTCAGCAGCGAGGTCGGCGCGGGATCGCTGACGATCCATCAATCGACTATGAAACTGCGTCTCGGCCTGCTGCACGAGGGCGACCTATTCCGTTTTTTCGAGGCGCTCGCTGCGCAGAAGGCCGGCCGCTTCTCCGTCAACCAGTGCAGCCTGAAACGTCTCCCGGTCGACTTCACGGTGCCGGTGAATCAACCCACGCTCAATGCGGAGTGCGAGCTGGCCTGGATCACCATCGCGGGCCCGGCTGCCGAAGAGGGCAAATCATGAGGCGGGTGTTCGTGGCGATCCTGCTCACCGAGTTGGCGGTGTCCGGTTTCGCGCAAGAACCGGCGCTGGGACGGCTGTTCCTCACGCCCGAGCAACGCGCCGCGCTCGACAACGCGCGTCGGAACAAGATCCGCGTCGAAGCCATGGTTTCGGCGGCCGAGAAGAAGCCCCGCATCCCGCCCGCCAAGAGCGTAACCATCAACGGCGTCGTCAGCCGCAGCGACGGCGAGTCGACTATCTGGGTCAACGGACGGCCGACGGAGGGCCAGACCCAGGACGGCATGCGTGTAGCGATAGCACCGGGCTCGCAATCATCCGTCGTGCTGCGCGAGCCTGCCAAAGGAAAACAAGTTCGCCTCAAGGTTGGCCAGCACGCCGACCTGATCAGCGGCCGGATCGACGAGCCTTACGAGCGGCGCAGAACTGCGGCGCCGCCGCCATCGTCCACTGCGCCCGCCGCAGGGGAACAGTCGTCTGCCCTGAAGGACACCGAGCAGCGGGGCGCAAAGTCGCTGCGCTCGCGTCGCCAGCAAGGTGAACAGGACGACCGCGCTGCGCCGGACGAAGAGCGCGACGCTGCGCCCTCGCCCGAAGAGAAGGCGGCTACCCAGTGACGCTAATCCGTGGCACTGCGCCTCCCCGTGAGAGAGGCCTGGCCCTACTGGTCCTGCTCGCGTTGCTCGGGATCACGGCCGCGGTGCTTATCATCAGGATCAGCGCTAGCGCTGCAGACACGACTGACCAGGATCGCAATACCGCACGGGCGCTTGGACTGGCGCGAGAGGCGTTGATCGCACGGGCGGCGACCGACAGCACCAGCCCTGGGAGCCTTCCCTGCCCGGACATCGATAACGATGGGGTCGCTGAGCTGTTCGTAGGATCACACTGCCCCTCGTACATCGGGCGTCTTCCATGGAAGACGCTGGGACTTCCCGATCTCCGCGACGGATATGGAGAGCGGCTGTGGTATGCACTGTCGCAGAACTTCCGGGATAACCTAGCCTTTGCCCCGATCAACAGCGACACGGCTGGCCAGTTGACAGTCACCGGCCTTACACCGGCCAACAACGTGATTGCGATCATTTTTTCCCCCGGACCGACCATAGGTGCTGAGCAACGCGACACGGCAAGCGAACTCGATCCGGCGAACTACCTGGAGGGTTCGAATGCCACGCCCAGTCCACCGGCAAGCCCGAACCTCAACTACGTCGCGCTTCAGCCCAGCGGGACGTTCAACGACCGCCTGCTCGCCATCACCAGCGATATGCTTTTCCCCGAGGTCGAACGGCGCGTCGCGCGCGAAGCGCGTAAATGTCTCGATGCGTTCTCGCAGCAGCCGCTCGCGAGCAACCGCTATCCATGGGCCGCACCTCTGACCGACTTCGTCAATTTCGCCGATGCGCCAAACACACTCGTGGGCCGTATCCCGAAGACCCTCTCAAACACGCAGGCTTCGCTTGACCCGGCGGTCACCTGGGTCAACCCAACCCCTCCGCCTAGCCAGCCCTGCTTCAGCGTCGGAACTTGGTGGGACAACTGGAGAGATTTGCTGTTCTACCACGTGTCCCAGGCCTATGAACCGAGCACCAGTCCCACTGGTTCGTGTCCGGCTGACTGCCTCACCGTCAACGGCGTGGGATCAGTAAAGGTCGTTGTTATCGTGGCGGGCCACGCGTTCTTGTCCACTCCCGATCAGTCGACCCGCACCATCAACAAAAGCACCGCCACGGAATACTTGGAAATCGACCCGAGCAGCGGCACAGATAACTCCGCAATGACCGGAGTCTACGCGAAAGCGCCCGAGTGGCTGTCGCCGCCAGCAAAGTTCAATGATCGACTGGAGTGCTTGCAGGAGAGCGGCGCATGGCCCTGTTGACGCCCTGCACCGCAGGCGCCACGCCCGACGTGTTTCGGCGCCAGCCGCGCCAAGCTCGCCACGATGGCTTCACGCTGGTTGAGCTTGCCGTGGTGGTTGCGGTAATCGCTCTGCTGTTAGGCAGCCTTCTCGTGCCACTGACCACCCAGGTTGAACAGCGGAACGTGGCGCACACGGACGTTCAGCTCGAAGAGATCCGCGAGGCGCTGCTCGGATTTGCAATGGTCAACGGTCGCCTACCGCGGCCCGCCAACTCAATCACCGACGGCAGCGAAAGGGCGCTCTGCGCAACGGCGCAGGACTGCACCGGCTACCTGCCCTGGGTCGCGCTTGGCGTTCGTAAGACGGATGCGTGGGGAAAGATGTTCCGTTACAGTGTTTCGCCCGACTTCGCGAACGCGATCTTCAATCTCTCGACCACTCTGGCAAACGCCAAGACAGTCCAAACCCGGGATTCAGGCGGTGCCTTGGTCAGCCTCGCTACGAACCTCCCCGCGGTGGTACTTTCCTACGGTGCGAACAACTTCGGCACCAGTGACGACGGCACGGCTATCGCGAACTCCTCCGCCACTAACATAGACGAGCAGAACAACGATAGCCAGTTCAATACCTGCACTACGAGTCCTGTGACCCCGCCCTGCTCCACCTTCATTGGCCGCCAGGTCGCGACCAATACGAGCGCCGCGGGAGGGGACTTCGACGACCGCCTCGTCTGGGTATCGGCGAATCTTCTGTTCAATCGAATGGTCACCGCTGGGAAGCTTCCGTAAGCATCTCCTTGGCCGTCGCCGGCATCAGCACAAAGCACACCTTGCCCTTCACATTGCTGGTCACCGCGAGCCGGTACCCCGCCATCTGCGCTTGGCGCGCCGCTTGGTACAACCCAACTCCAAGACCCTGTAAGGAGGGGACTGGCGCCGCAAACAACTGCTGGGCCACCTCCGCGCTTAAAGGGTCGCCGCTGTCGCATACGCTGAGGGTACAAGCGGAGTCCCAGGCGAGAGTGGCGCGGATGCGGATGCCCGGGTGCGAGCGTCGTTTAGCGAGCGCGTTCTGTAGAAAGTTGTCGGCGACGCTGTCGAACAGTTCAACGGGCAGTTCCGCTCCGGCCGGGAGGCCGGGGGCATCGAACAGGACTCCCTCATGCCCGTAGCGCTGCTGAACTTCGCGCCACCAATCGGCCGCAGCCGCGATTTCGTGACGACCGCTCTGGGTGTGGGTCAGCTTGTCCAGCGTGCCCTGCAGCCGCTGGGTGATCTGAGGAAGCTGGCGCTGTACCAGCCGGCGCACAGCCGCGGCATCGCGTTCGTCGCTGGTCTCCACCGCCGAGCACAGGGAACTGAGGGATTGAAGGAGGTTCTTGACGTCGTGGGTAAGCCGCGAGCCGGTCTCGTAGATGGCGTGCATATAGGCGTTTTGCCGCTGCTCCTGCTCGCGCCGCTTGGTCTCGTAGTAATCGGCCAGCAGACGCCCCAGCAGGCGGATGTGCAGGACCAAGGCCGGACTCGGAGACCACCGGGTATAGACGGTGAGTTGCAGACCTCCGAAGCTACACTGCGTCCCGTTGCGGGAGAGATGCCCGGCCATGCCTCCGCTGTTCGAGGTCTGCCAGTCGATACCGCGGACCCAAGGAAAAGCGACCATTTCCTCGACCGCAAGCGCTACAAATCCGTTGGGGTCGCGTTCACGGTCGGCGAGATTGGCGAGCCTGTGCATC
>DATJVW010000419.1:0-10134 GCA_035501675.1 Burkholderiales bacterium | reverse complement strand
CTCCACCGACAGCTGGCTGGCCGCCCTGGCCCTGGGCACTCTCCCTCGCGCTCCGCGACTGGTGCGCACGCGGCACGTTTCGACGCCGATTCCCGGTCACGCCCTGAACCGCTGGCTGTACTGCAGCGCGACGGCGCACGTCGTCACCACGGGGGAGCGCCTGCGCGAGCAGGTGATGCGCGAGACGGGCTTGGACGCGTCTCGCGTCACCTCGGTGCCTACGGGTATCGACCTCGGTCGTTTCTCGCCCGGCGACCGGCTCGCGGCCCGCGCGCGCTTGGGGTTGCCCGCGGAAGCCTTCGTGATCGGTATCGTGGCCACGCTGCGAAGCTGGAAAGGCCATCGCTACCTGGTGGAGGCGGTTGCCGGCATCCCGGGGGCGATGCTGGTAATGGTCGGCGACGGCCCGGGTGCGGATAACCTGCGCGCGCAGGTGAAGGCACTCGGGATCGAGCCGCGAGTCCGCGTGCCGGGCAACCAAGACGACGTCGTTCCCTGGCTGCGTGCCTTCGACGTATTTGTGCTGCCCTCATACGCCAACGAGGGCGTACCGCAGGCAATCATGCAGGCGATGGCCTGCGGTATTGCCGTCGTCTCGACCCCGATCGGTGCGATCCTGGAAATCCTGCACGACGGAGAAACGGGGCTGATTATCCCTCCGGAAGATGTTCCAGCGCTGCGCGCCGCGCTGTTGCGGCTTGAGGAAGACGCCGCTTTGCGGGAGCGGCTCGCGAGATCGGCGCGCGAGTTCGCGGCTTCGCATTTCGCGGCATCCGCGATGCTCGAGCGCATGGAGAAGATTTTTACGGCCGTCGCCGCCGGGCAGCTGTGACAGTGCTAGGCCCGGACCTCGGTGTACTTGCCATGGTGGTCGCGAGAATCGGCGACACCTTGCTTGTGACCCCGGCGCTGCGTGCATTGAAGCAATCTTTCGGTCGGCTCACCGTACTGGCGCATCCGAAGCGACTCGAGGTCTTGCGCAATCTGAGCTTCATTGACGATCTCGGTGGCATAAGCAAGAACACGGCATGGCTCAAGGCACTGATTTCGCCTCGCTACGGTCTGGCGGTCTGTTACGGACGAGAGCCGGCGCTCTTTCGGTACTGTATTCAGACGGCAGATCGCGTCATTGCATTCGATTATCCCGAACTGCGTGGCTTATCCGGAAAGACAGTGACGCGGGTGCCGGTTCCCCCGGAATCCTCGATGCACGCAGTCGATGAAAGATCGCTCTTGGTCGAAGCTGCAGGAGTATCCGTCGGGGACAAGCGCCTTGCCTACGTTGTAACGCCAGACGAGCGGACCTTCGCCGGCCAGTGGCTGGCGCGGCACGGTCGACTGGGCAATGATCTGCTGATAGGCTTGCATCCGTTCAGCTTTCCCACGAAGTCTCACAGAAACTGGCCTCTGGAAAACTTCCTGGAGCTTGCGGTGAGAATCGTCGGACAGTACCCGGCCAGCCACATTCTCTTGATGGGTGATGCGGGCGCAAGGTGGCCCCTCGCCGTTCTCAAGGAAACGTTGCGGGAACGTTGCACAATAGCTGCCGGAACCCTCACCTTGCGGCAATACGCCGCCTTGCTTGAGAGGCTGTCGCTGTACGTGGGTGTCGACACGGGGCCCACCCATATTGCGGGCGCACTGCGCGTACCGATGGTGGCGCTCTATCACCCTGCATATCCGGGGCGCAATCTGATGCCCATAGGGCATCCGCGCTGTATTGCGCTGGAGCATTCGCATTCGATGGCCACGACCGGCACCGGCGATTTGAAGGGCAACGAGATGAAGTTGATCACCGTCGATGAGGTGTGGAACGCAGTACGCCGCGCGATGGATGCCTAGCCAAAGAATGAAACCCCGCGTGTTGCTCTTGGGGCAGGAAGTCCATCCGATACCGCCTGATAAAGGGGCGGCGGTCGAGCAATGGATCGATGCCGTTGCCCACCGGTTGGAGCACTACGAGCCGCATATTGTGAGCGTTCCCCATCACGTCCGGCCCGACTCCGAAGTCGAGGGCAATGTGCACTATCGTCGGATTCGGATCGGCCGATTCTACAATCGCATTTTCCGCAAGCTGACCCGTCTGGATCCATATTCATATGTCGATCGGATCGTGCGTTATGCAGGTTCGATCGCCCCGGCAATCGTGCATATTCACAACGCTCCTCGGTTGGTGGATCGACTTGCAGGGCGGATCAGGGGAGCGCGGATCGTTCTCCACATGCACAATGAGAAAGAAGATCGAGTCCGCAACCGAATCGACGCCTTGATTGGATGCAGCGATTACATTCGAAACTGGTTCAGCGTCCGCGGCTTTCCTGCCGATCGTTACGGCGTTCTCGCCAACGGGGTCGATACGCATCTTTTCAGACCCTTGCAGTCGCCGGATGCGGCGCGCGAACTCAGGCGCAAGGCGAACATCCCTCTCGATCGCTTTGTCGTGCTTTTTGTAGGCAGGATTTCTCCGGAGAAAGGACCTGATCTCCTGGCGGAAGCGGCGCGTTGGCTCGATCCGTCGCGTTTTCATTTTCTGTTCGTCGGGGAATGGTCGCGGGGTGATGCGGAGACGAGCGCGCGGGTGAGATATGCCCGGCAACTGGAAGAGCAATTGCGCGTCGTACCGCACGCGGTACTCGACACGCTTGCGCCCTCGTCTATGCACTCCGTCTATGGACTGGGCGATCTTGTGGTTATCCCATCCCGCTTTGAGGAACCGTTCTCGATGGTGGCCATCGAAGCCATGGCGTGCGGAGTGCCCGTTCTCGCGCTTCGCAGGGGAGGGATGGCGGAATACCTTGTAGATGGGGAAAACGCTCTTGTCCTGGACCCCGACACGTCAGCGCAAGAACTGGCCCATTCCATCGATGATGCGGCGCAGAACCCGTCCGGTCTTGCCGAGATGGCCGCACGCGCTCGCGGCATGGTCGAGCGGCGCTTTACTTGGGATCGTGTGGCGGCGGAGACAGAAAGGTTTTATGACAGCCTGTTGGGACAGCAGCAAGGGCTGAGGCCTAAGGAAGCGGCCAAGTGAAAATCTGTTTCTACAACGTTACCGCGAGCTTCATCCCAGGGGGACTCGAGACCTACTGCTGGGAGGCCGGCCGCGCGCTCGCGCGTCGCGGCCATGACGTGGCCATCGTCGCCGGCAACCGCGGCGGCGCGCGCCACGGCGAGGTGAAGCTGGTTCAGTTCCCGTTCCGCATCGAGCAGGACTGGCCGGACCTCGGCACGCGTTTTCGCCGACTGATGGAACGACTGTCCTTCGCGCGCCATTCGCTCGACCATCTCGTGCGCGCCAGCTACGATGCGGTGATCGTCAACAAGCCGTTCGATTTCCCGATTCTGTGGCGGGCACGCCGCAGAGGTCTTACGGCGCAGACGCTCTTCCGTTCAGGCGGCACGGACTTTTTCCCTGGTGACAGGATGTTCGCGGGTGCAATCCGGCATTGGGTTTCTGCTAGCCGCTATAACGCCGCGCAGATCGCGGCGCGCTATGACCGCTCGGTACGGGTCATTCATAACGGTGTTGATACGGAGGTGTTCCATCCGCACGTTCGTGACTCGGCGCTGCGACACAGCCTGGGCGCTGAGCCCGAAGATTGTCTGGTGGCGAGCGCGGGGCGGCTGGTCGGCTGGAAAGGCACGCGCGTCGTCATCGAAGCGCTCGCGCAGCTGCCGCCGCGTTTCCGCGGACTGGTGATCGGCGAAGGGCCGCAAGAGCAGATCTTGCGCGAGCTTGCGCGCACACTCGGCATCGCAGAACGCGTGCGCTTCCTTGGCCGTGTACCGCACGCCGAGCTGCCGCCGGTGCTGTCGCAATGCGACCTGTTCGCGCAGCCATCGATCGGCGAAGAGGCGTTCGGCATCAGTGTGGTCGAGGCCATGGCCTGCGGCCTGCCGGTGCTCGCCTCGAACAATGGGGGACTGCCGGAGATCGTCGCCGAGGGAGAAACTGGACACCTGCTGCCTCCGGGCAAGGTTGCAGCGTGGCGCGAAGCCATCGCTCGCGTGGGCGTCGACCGCGAGGTGCTAGACAGGCTCGGCAGCGCCGGCCGCTCGCGCGCCGAAGCGGAGTTCACGTGGGCGGCGAACGCCGAAAAACTGGAATCGATCTTTACGGAAGGTGCGGCATGTGCGGCATCGTAGGCGCCGTGCTTACTGAAGGTGCGTCGGCATCGATCGAAGATGCGATCCGGCGATTGCATCACCGCGGGCCCGATGACCAAGGCCGCTGGAGCGAAGCGGGCACGCGCCTCGGGTTTACGCGGCTGTCGATCATCGACCTTAGCGAGGCCGGTCACCAGCCGATGGCGTCGCCCGACGGCCGCTACATCATCGTGTTCAACGGCGAGATCTATAATTTCCGCGAGTTGCGCGTGCAGCTTGACGCGGCAGGCGAAAACTTCCGTGGTCACTCGGATACCGAAGTGCTGCTGCGTATCTTCGTTCGGGAGGGTCTGGAGAAATGCCTCCAGAAACTGCGCGGCATGTTTGCATTTGCGATATGGGATCGGCAGGAAAGGACGCTATCGCTCGCGCGTGACCGCTTGGGAGTGAAGCCCATCGTTTATGCCGAAACCCCGCGCGGTTTCATGTTCGGCTCCGAGATCCAGGCGCTGTTCGCGCTGGATCCCGCGCTTTCGCGTGAGCCCGACTACCAAGGCATCGACCACTTTCTCACGTTCCAGTACGTTCCCGCGCCCCTGTCGGGTTTTGCCGCGATCAGAAAGCTGCCGCCCGCGCACGCGATGGTCGTGAGGAACGCCCGCGTAGAGCGCCTTTTCCGTTACTGGGATCTGGATCTGACCCGGAAGAGCGCGCTCGGCTTTGGCGAGGCCTGCGAGGCACTGCGCGAGCAGGTGCTCGAGGCCACGAGACTGCGGCTCGTCTCGGACGTGCCGCTGGGCGCGTTCCTCTCCGGGGGCATCGATTCCGGCATCACCGTAGCGGCCATGGCGAAGCTGGGTGCTTCGCCGCTGAGGACCTTCTCGATCGGATTCGAGGACGAGCGCTTCAACGAGCTGCCCTTCGCCAGGGAGGTGGCGACCCATCTGGGCACCGAGCATCACGAAATGATGGTGAAGGCAGACGCCGTGGCCATCATGCCGGTGATGATCGATCTTCTCGGCGAGCCGCTCGCGGACAACTCGGTGATGCCGACTTATTACGTGTCGAAGTTCGCGCGCACCGGGGTGACGGTCGCGCTCACGGGCGACGGCGGAGACGAGGTGTTCGCGGGCTACCGGCGCTTCTACCAGATCCGAAGACTCGAGTGGCTCGCACGCCGGGGTCTGTTGCCGCTGTGGCGCGGTCTGCGAAGGCTGACCGTCGCGCTGGAGAACTATGCCCGTCCGGAAAAGAGCCACCGCGGCTTTCCTTCGACCCGCGCCGACCAGATGCTCACGCTCGACGGCTTGGCGAGATACAAACATCTGCTCGCGTTCTACTCTGATCCCGAGAAGGAAGACATGCTCACGCCCGAGTTGCGCGCGCGCACCGGGACGAGCGCGACCACCAAATACCTCGCGGCGCATTTCGAGCGACCGGGGGAGGACGTGCTCAACCGCTATCTGTATCTCGATCTCACCACCTATCTGCCCGAGGACATCCTGTTCAAGGTCGATATCGCCAGTATGGCGAACTCGCTCGAGTGTCGCTCGCCCTTCCTCGACCATAAACTTATCGAGTTCGCGGCAACGCTCCCTGGCCGCTACAAGCTCTCGCCCGCGGGGCGGCACAAGCACATCCTGAAGGCGGCGTTCGCCGACTGGCTGCCGCGGGGCTTCATGGACCGACCGAAGAAGGGGTTTTCCGTTCCGCTGACACGCTGGCTGAGGGAGGATCTCGCCGACATGATGCGCGACACGCTAGTCTCGCGAAAGACGCTCTCGCACTGGTTCCGGCAGGAGAAAGTCGAGCGCTACGTAGCGGAGCATGTCTCCGGCCGCGCCTCGCACAGCACGCGGCTTTGGCCGTTGCTTGTGCTCGCGCTGTGGGTGGAACGCTTCAAAGTGCCGGTATAGAGCGAATCAGGACCAATGCAGTGCGCCTCCTTTATCTTCATCCAAAATCCTGGATCGGTGAGTATGCGATCCTGAGGAAGTTTCGTGAGCTGGGACACGAAGTCTGCGTGCTGGAAGAGCAGCGCGGGCTGCCGCAGGGCAAGCGTCATCTCGCGGAGCATTTCCGTGATCCCGGAGACGGCATCCGCACGCTGTGGTACGACCCGCGCCGCGGCTGGGAACGGCTGCTCACGTGGGTGCCGGACCGCGTTTTTCGGCGCGGCTTCGATGGGCGCAATCTGGTGCACCGCATGTGGGTGATCGCCGAAGCGGTGCGGCGCTTTGCGCCCGACGCCATTGTGTGTAGCGACGGTTTTACCTATGCGATATCGGCGGCTTTCCTCAAACGTCTTCGCCTGCTGCGCACGCGGCTGATCGTCAGCTACATTGGGGGCGACATTCTCGACAACGCGGCCGCCGAATACGGACGCAGGCGCACCGGCATGACGGATTGGCTGATCCGGACGTCGCTCTCAGGGGCGGACATACTGCGGCCGGTCTCCCCGATGCTGCGAGACGTGCTGCTCCGGGACGGCGCCGATCGGTCACGTGTTCGGGTGTGCCCCAGCCATTTGGGCACGGACGAGGGAGCGTTCGCACGAATCCGGTCCGAGCGCACGTTGATACGCGAGCGCGTGCGCACACGCTACGGCATCGCCCAGGACGCGCCCGTGGTCGTCACGCTCAGCGGCAATCAGAAAGGCAAGGGCATGCAGGTGCTCGGCGAGGCCTGGCCGGCGATCCTATCCGCGTGTCCCGGCGCGCGCTGGCTGTTGTGCGGGCACGACGACCCGTGGCTGGCTCGCGGGCTCTGGCCTTCGATCGAGCGCCAAGGCCTGCGGGATACTGTGATCGCCACGGGCATTCTCGCCGCACCGGCGACTTTCGATCACCTGGCTGCGGCGGAGCTCAACGTCAATCCCAGCTTGTGCGAAGGACTCAACATGGTCACGGTCGAAGCTGCCGCCGTCGGCACCCCGAGCGTGACGAGCGATGCCGCGGGAATCGCACAGTGGGTCGAGTCGTTTCGCGCCGGCGCGGTCGTGCCTAGCGGCGACCCCGCAGCGCTTGCAAGCGCGGTGATCCGGGCGCTCAAGGACCGCGGGATGCGCGAGCGCTGGGCCGCCGCAGGCCTGGCGATGGCCCGCGAGTTCTCAGTGGAGCGGATTGCGCGAGAGCTTCTCGACCTGGCTCGTCCCGAATAGCGTTTTGGGTGGTGGGCCCCGGTACCGCCGCGCGAGCGCGTCGATCTCGGCCACGTCTTCAGCGTGATCCGCGACCCAGCGCGCAAGCGCGGCGCGCTGCCCGGCAAGCGCATCTTCGATCGTGTCGGCGTCCAGCTTGCGTCCGAAGCCCGGACACAGACCGGCACCGCCTCCGAGGACGCGGTCGAGAACGAGGGCGCCGAGGCGCGGCCGGAAGTGGCCGGATTCCCTGTACCAGTGCATCTTCGAGGTCGCGTCGCCCGCCGCAGGCATCGGCTCCGACGTACAGGGACTTACCCCGCTGAAGTCCCAGAGCGATACCGACCAGGGCCATCGCGCGGCGAGAGCGGCCAGATCGCGCTTCCACTTCTCGTGCGTAGGCCACAATCCGGCCACCGCGTAGACGTAGTTGAAGCGCGCGTGGATCGGGTCGATCACGATGTCGACTCGCACGCCGCGTTCGACCGCGAGCGCGATGGTGTCGGCGAGCTGGTCGAGGAGGGCCCCGTAGGCGACTGGGAACTCCGGAGATGCGACGTCGCGAAGCATCGTCGCGAGAAAGACGGACTCGATGCGCAGCGACGCGCTCCTGTGGCCGCCTTCGCGCTCGACCTGCCGCTCGTCGGCAGACTCCTCCCGTACTCCGGAGGGTAGGTATACGACGACCGGGTCGCCCTGGTGCCTGAACGACCACCAGCTGTCGGTGCTTGCCGTCCCCGACAGCAGCACGAAGGCGAGGCGCAGCCACTTCCGTGCAGCTCCGGCGGACTTTCCCGAGTCGTTAGTGAGCATGAAGACCTCGGGGATGTCCTGATCCGTCCCTAGCGACGGGTCGAACATTCCGAGGTCGGTGGCAAGGAACACCTGCCTCAGGCGTCCCGTCGCGAGCGCCTCGAGCAGGTACCGGCGCACCTGGCCGAGGCGCGCACCGCCTACCGCGAGGTTGTACGCGGGAGACTCGAACCCCGAATGCCCGGGTTCGTATGCGCTCTCCGGTCGCGAGTTTCCGAGAACGATGCTCGTCGGCTCGATCCGACTCGCCGCGAGCGATTTGGCGAGCAGCGGGTGGCGATTGAAACCGAGGTGCAGCTCGTTGAGCCCTGCGATCCGCGGCACGTCGAAATTGCCGTAGGGATCGACGATGAAGTTGAACCCCGCGAGCACGAGCGTCGCGCACGCCGCGAGCAGCAAGACCAGGCGGTTGTAGGAGCCCGAGTCCACGTCAGAACTGGTAGTAGAGGAACTCGCTCACGTGCGTGAGGTTGATGATGGCCGTCACGAGCAAAAGGGCGGTCAGCAAGGCCCAGGTCGCGGCGGGGCGCCACGCGAGGCGGCTCCAGTAGGGCGGCGAGACCTCGCCCGGGTAGGTCTCGATCGCGGGCCGATAGCGGTGCAGCAGTTGCTGCGCGTTCGGCAGCCCCCAGGCAATGAGGAACATCACGGTGAGCCATCTGAGCTGCGGGGCGCCGAACCAGTAAGGATCGGCCTTGGTGACGCCGTTCAGGCCGGCCATGCCTTCGAGGATCGCTTTCGCGGCCGGCAGCGTCTCCGCCCGGAAGAATACCCAGGCGACGACGACCGCGAGGAATGTGAGCAGGCGCCCGGCCCAGAGCGCGAGTCCCGGCGGCACCCTGACGCCGAGAAGCCAACGCGCGCGCGCACCGCGCCACGCATGGTTGGCGACGAGGTACAGGCCGTGGAGCCCGCCCCAGATCACGAAGGTCCAGCCGGCGCCGTGCCACAGGCCCCCGAGCAGCATCGTGATCATCAGGTTGACTTGGCGCCGCAAGGCACCGTGGCGGTTGCCTCCGAGCGGGACATAGAGGTAGTCGCGCAGGAAGCGCGACAGCGTCATGTGCCAGCGCCGCCAGAAATCGATGATCGAGGCGGCCTTGTACGGCGAATTGAAGTTCGCCGGGAAAACGATGCCGAAGAGCCGGGCGAGCCCGATCGCCATGTCCGAGTAGCCCGAGAAGTCGAAGTACAACTGGAAGGTGTAGGCGAGCACCCCACCCCACGCGGCGAGCAGCGTGAGCGTGGCGCCGTTCTTCGCGGCGTCGAACACCGGAGTCGCGAACTCGGCGACGCTGTCGGCCAGGATCACCTTTTTGAACAGTCCGATCGCGAAGATCGTGAGGCCGACTGCGAAGTTCTCGCCGCTGAAGCGGAATGCTTCGCGGCGCGCGAACTGGGGCATTACCTCCGCGTGGTGCAGCACGGGGCCCGCGAGCAAGTGCGGGAAGAAGGTCACGAACAGGGCGTAGTTGAAAAAGCGGTACTCGCGCGCCCGGCCCCTATAGACGTCGACGAGGTAGGCGATTTGCGTGAAGGTGAAGAAGGAAATGCCGAGGGGCAGCACGATCTGCGGCATCGGCAGCCCCAGTCCCGCGACGGAGCGCAGATTCGCTGCGAAGAATCCGGCATACTTGAAAATCCCCAGCAGCAGCAGATCTCCCGCGACGCCGAGCGCGAGGAGCACCTTCGAGCGCCTCGCAAGCAGACCGCGACCGATCGCGTAGTTGAAGGCGACCGAGCCCGCGAGCAGGGCGACATATCTCGGATTCCACCACCCGTAGAAAAACAGAGAGGCCGCGGCCAGAAAGCCGATCGCCGGCAGAACGGATTCGCGGCGGCCGAGCACGAAATAGACGATCAGGACGATCGGCAGGAAGCCGAATAGGAACTCGTAGGAGTTGAAAAGCAAGCGGAATGCTCTTGGTTTGTTTCAGTATATCGCGGATTTCAGCTAACATTGCGTTCTCGGGCCGGGTCGGGATGCTCGAGTTCCAACGCAAGGGAACGCGATTTGTGACTCTTGGTCTGCCCTGAAAACTCGTGCGGCTGGCTTCCCATCTCTGGCGCAAGTG
>DATJVW010000418.1:0-6328 GCA_035501675.1 Burkholderiales bacterium | reverse complement strand
CTCCACCGACAGCTGGCTGGCCGCCCTGGCCCTGGGCACTCTCCCTCGCGCTCCGCGACTGGTGCGCACGCGGCACGTTTCGACGCCGATTCCCGGTCACGCCCTGAACCGCTGGCTGTACTGCAGCGCGACGGCGCACGTTGTCACCACCGGCGAGCAGCTCCGCGAGCAGGTCATGCGCGAGACCGGTCTGGACGCTACGCGCGTCACGTCGGTGCCCACCGGCATCGACCTCGGTCACTTCGTGCCCGGTGCTCGGGCTGAGGCTCGCACGCGCCTGGGCCTGCCAGCAAACGCCTTCGTAGTCGGCATTGTTGCCACGCTGCGGAGCTGGAAGGGGCACCGTTACCTTGTTGACGCCGTTGCCCGCATGCCGGAGGTGACGCTGGTGATGGTCGGGGACGGCCCCGGCGCGGACAACCTGCGCGCACAGGTCAAGGCGCTCGGCATCGAATCGCGCGTGCGCATGCCGGGTAACCAGGATGACGTCGTCCCCTGGCTGCACGCCTTCGACATATTCGCGCTCCCCTCGTACGCCAACGAGGGCGTGCCGCAAGCGATCATGCAGGCGATGGCTTGCGGGATTCCGGTAATCACCACGGATGTGGGGTCGATCGGCGAGATCGTGGTGGACGGGCATACCGGCCTGATGGTTCGACCCCAGGATGTCGATGCCCTCGGGCTCGCAATCAAACAGCTCGCCGACGACGGGGACCTGCGACGCAGGCTAACGGACAGCGCGCTTGCCCTCGCAAGGAAGAGTTTTTCCGATGCGAGGATGCTCGATGGAATGGAAAGGGTCTTTCGGGAGGCTGTCGCCACTCGCCGCTGACGATGCTGACACCGGAATCGAGAGTACTCGTCGTATCGGTCGCCCGGATTGGCGACACGATCCTGATGACTCCCTGTCTGCGCGCGCTGCGCCGCGCATGCGGTTGGCTCACCGTACTCGCTCATCCGCGTCGTCTCGACGTGTTACAGCACCTGCAGTTCATCGACGAGCTGGAGGGAATCACCAAGAACACCGCACCGATCAAGGCATTGTTTCGGCGTCAGCAGTTCGACCTGGCGATATGTTTTGGACGCGATCTAGCGCTCGTGCGCTACTGTATGAAGGCCGCCCGTTTGACGGTGGCGTTCGACTGTGCCGCGTTTCGTCCCCTGGTTTCGCCGGCATTGCGGCTCGTACCGGCCCCACCGGAGTCGTCCATGCACGCAGTGAGAGAGCGCATGCTGTTGTTGGAGGCCGCAGGAGTACGGACCGATGATCTGCGCTTGAGCTACGAGGTGACTCGCGAGGAGCGGCAAGGCGCGGAGGCGTGGATACGGAAGAACCTTCCGCCGGGGGCGGGGCCGCTCATAGGGCTGCAGCCTTTCAGCTACCCGACCAAAGCTCACCGGGACTGGCCTCGCGACCAGTTCATCGATCTGGCTCGGCGTATCGTCAACGACTATCCTCATGCGCACATCATCGTGCTGGGCGACGAGCAGGCGAGAGCACACGCCGGAGAATTCGCGCGCGCTCTGCCCGGACGCTGTACGGTCGCGGCCGGCACTCTGAGTCTGCGACAGAGCGCGGCCTTGATGCAGCGTCTGGGGCTGTATGTAGGCGTCGATACCGGGCCCACGCACATCGCCGGCGCCCTCGGAATCCCCATGTTGGCGATGTACCACGCGTCGTACATCGGACGCTATCTGATGCCGCTGCAAAACCCGCGAAGCGCCGCGATCGAGCATCCTGCCACGTTTTCCGACGCTGCTGGCGGGGCCGAGATGGCGGCGATCACCGTCGATCAGGCGTGGGCTGCGGCGCAAGGATTGTTGTCGGGTCGACGCGGCGAAGAGGTTTCGCACTTTGTCCTCGCGCGGCCGATTCTGGCCTGTGATATCCGATGAGAATCTGTTTCTACAACGTCACGTCAAGCTTCATACCTGGCGGCCTGGAAACGTATTGCTGGGAGATGGGCCGGGCGCTCGCGCGGCGCGGGCATGACGTGACGCTGGTCGCGGGAAACCGCGACGGGGCTTGGCACGATGAAGTCCGACTGGTTCAGTTTCCGTTTCGCGTCGAACAGGACTGGCCCGACTTCGGCCACCGATTCCAGCGCCTAATGGAGCGCCTGTCCTTTGCGCGTCACGCCGTCAAGCACCTTCTCTCGTCGGCCTACGACGCGATCGTCATCTGCAAGCCTTACGATTTTCCGGTGTTGTGGTTTGCGCAGCGTCGCGGCCTCAAAACGCTCACCGCTTATCACGCCGGGGGCACGGACTTCTATGCCGGGGATCGTTGGTTCACCGGCGCAGTGCATCGCTGGATCGCCGTGAGCGAGTATACGGCGTCACAGCAACGCGGCCGCTACCGTCGCGATGTCGTGGTGGTGCACAACGGCGTCGACGTGGGGCGATTCAGGCCGCAGGAGTCCGATCCGGCCCTCCGCGCTCGATGGAACGTGCCGCTCGACGCCAGGCTCGTGATCAGCGTCGGCCGTCTTGTGGGCCTGAAAGGACTCCGGCTGATCGTTTCCGCCCTGCCGCAACTGCCGCGCGATGTGCATTACCTCGTGGTCGGCACGGGGCCCGAAGAGTCGAGCTTGAGGACGCAGGCCGCATCCTTGGGTGTCGTGTCGAGGGTACATTTCGCGGGACGCGTCGAGCACGCGCAATTGCCGCTCGCGCTGTCGCAGGCCGAGCTTTTCGTGCAGCCTTCGATCGGTGAAGAGGCGTTCGGCATAAGTGTGATTGAAGCCATGGCCTGCGGCCTGCCGGTGCTCGCAGCCCGCATCGGGGGACTTCCCGAAGTGATCACGGACAACGAAACGGGCTGGCTGGTAGCGCCCGGCGATGCCGCCGCATGGACTTCGGCGTTGTCCGAAGCGCTGGCCGACCCGGGTCGTCTTAGCCGCACAGGAAGAGCGGCGCTCCGTCAGGCCGAGGCGGAATTCACCTGGAGCGCCAGCGCCGCGAAGCTCGAGAAGATCCTGGAGGGAACGCGGTAATGTGCGGCATCGTAGGCGCCGTGGTTTCCGCCGACGCGAAGGCCGAACTCCAACGCGGCGTGGCAAGCCTCGCGCATCGCGGGCCGGACGACAGCGGCAATTGGAACGAGGGGGGCGCGCAGCTCGGCTTCACGCGTCTTGCCATCATCGACCTCACCGAGAGCGGCCATCAGCCCATGGTTTCGCCCGACGACCGCTATGTGATCGTTTTCAACGGCGAGATCTACAACTTCGCGGAGCTGCGGGCCCAGCTTCAAGCCGCGGGCGAGACCTTCCGTGGGCATTCGGACACCGAAGTGCTGCTGCGGGTTTTCATGCGCGAGGGTCTTGAACGCTGTTTGACGAAGCTGCGCGGCATGTTCGCTTTCGCCGTATGGGACCGACGGGAAAAAACGCTCTCGCTCGCGCGCGATCGCCTCGGTGTGAAGCCGCTGGTCTATGCCGAGACGCCGCGCGGCTTCCTCTTCGCCTCGGAGATCCAGGCGCTCTTCGCGCTTGATCCGGCCCTTTCACGCGAGCCAGACATCGCAGGGATCGATCACTTCCTCACGTTTCAATACATTCCGGCGCCGATGTCCGGCTTCGCCGCGCTCCGCAAGCTCCCCCCCGCTCACGCCATGGTGGTGAGGAACGCCCGCGTCGAGCGCGTGTTCCGGTACTGGGACCTGGATCTGACGAAGCGCAGCGACCTTTCTTTCAGCGATGCGTGTGAGGCGCTGCGCGAGCAGATGCTCGAGGCTACTCGTCTGCGCATGGTCTCGGACGTGCCGCTGGGGGCGTTTCTCTCCGGCGGCATCGATTCGAGCATTACCGTGGCGGCGATGGCGAAGCTCGGCGCCTCGCCGCTCCGGACGTTCTCGATCGGCTTCGAAGACGAGCGTTTCAACGAGCTGCCTTACGCGAGGGAGGTGGCGACGCATCTGGGCACCGAGCATCACGAGATGATGGTGAAGGCCGACGCCGTGGCGATCATGCCGATGATGATCGACTATCTGGGCGAGCCGCTCGCCGACAACTCGGTGATGCCGACGTATTACGTGTCGCGGTTCGCACGCACCGGCGTCACTGTCGCGCTCACCGGTGATGGCGGCGACGAGGTGTTCGCCGGCTACCGGCGCTTCTATCAAATCCGGAGGCTGGAGTGGCTCGCCCGCCGCGGGCTGCTGTCGCTGTGGAGCGGGCTGCGCCGCATGACCGTCGCAATCGAGGACCTGGGGCGGGGGCAGAGGGGCCGGCGGCGGTTCCCCTCGACGCGGGCCGACGAGATGCTCGCTCTGGACGGCCTTGCGCGCTACAAGCATCTGCTAGCCTTCTACTCCGACTCCGAGAAGGCGGGCATGCTGACAACCGAGCTGCACGCGCGGATCGGTGACAGCCGAACGACCGAATATCTCGCGGACCATTTTCAGGTGCCCGGAGAGGATATGCTCAACCGCTACTTGTACCTCGACCTTACGACGTATCTGCCCGAGGACATCCTGTTCAAGGTCGACATCGCGAGCATGGCGAATTCCCTCGAATGCCGCTCACCCTTCCTCGACTACAAGCTGATCGAGTTCGCGGCGACGCTTCCCGGGACGTACAAGCTCTCACCCACGGGACGGCACAAGCACATTCTTAAGGAGGCGTTCGCAGACTGGCTGCCGCGGGGCTTCATGGATCGGCCGAAGAAGGGGTTCTCAGTGCCGCTGACGCGCTGGCTCCGGGAAGACCTCGCCGATATGATGCACGACACACTGGTGTCGCGAAAGACGCTGTCGCACTGGTTCCGGCAGGAGCAGGTCGAGCGTTACGTGACCGAGCACGTCTCCGGCCGCGCGTCGCACAGCACCCGGCTGTGGCCGCTGCTCGTGCTCGCACTGTGGGTGGAGCGTTTCAAGGTGGCGATTTGAGGCCAGGACTATGAAGATACTGGTTACGGGCGGCGCGGGGTTCATCGGGTCGCATCTTTGCGAGAAGCTGATCGACCGCGGCCATGACGTATTGTGCGTCGACAACTACTTCACCGGCAGCAAGGACAATATCGTCCACCTGCTGCCTAATCCGCGGTTCGAAGTGATGCGGCACGACATCACGTTTCCGCTCTACGTCGAAGTCGATCGCATCTTCAATCTCGCATGCCCCGCCTCGCCGATCCATTACCAGTTCGATCCGGTGCAGACCACCAAGACGAGCGTGCACGGCGCGATCAACATGCTGGGTCTGGCAAAGCGCGTCAAGGCGCGGATACTGCAGGCCTCGACCAGCGAGGTGTACGGCGACCCCGAGGTGCATCCGCAGACTGAAGCGTACTGGGGGCGCGTCAATCCCATTGGGCCGCGCGCCTGCTACGACGAAGGCAAGCGTTGCGCGGAGACGCTGTTCTTCGACTACTACCGCCAGCACAAGCTCGCGATAAAAGTCGCCCGCATCTTCAACACCTACGGCCCGCGCATGCTGCCCGACGACGGGCGCGTGGTCAGCAACTTCATCGTGCAGGCGCTGCGCGGCCAGGATGTCACCCTCTACGGCGATGGCACGCAGACACGTTCCTTCTGCTACATCGACGACCTCGTTGACGGGCTGCTGAAACTCATGGATTCAGGCCCCGAAATCACGGGGCCGGTGAATCTGGGCAATCCGGTCGAGTTCAGCATGCGCGAGCTCGCCGAAATGACGCTGAAGCTGACAGGGAGCCGGTCCAAGCTCGTGTTCCGGCCGCTGCCCCAGGACGACCCGCGCCAGCGACAACCGGACATCTCGCTTGCGCGCTCCGCGCTCGCCTGGTCGCCAGCCGTAGCGCTGGAGGAGGGTCTGAAGCGGACGATTGCGTATTTCAAGTCGGTTATTTGAGGCTTGCCTGCGGTGGCCATGAATGCCCCCCACAAGATACTCGTCGTCAGCTCCATTGTTTCTGGAACCACGGCACTGTATCTCATCGACGCCCTGCGGGACCTGGGCCATGAAGTGTTCGTTCTGTCGGACCGCGCGCACCCAACGGTCAACGGCTTGGCGAACTGCGTGGTCAATGTGCCTCGTTGGATAAGGCAACGACAGCTCAATCCGGACATAGTGTTCTTCGTCGAGGGGGGAACCCGACTGATTTTCCCTTCCGGGATGGAGCATCTGGACTGCGTGACCGCATGGTACGCAATCGACTCCCATCTTCATCTGGGACAGCATCTCGCCATAGCCAGGCTGTTCGACGTGACCTTCGTTGCGCACCTCGAATTTGTCCACCATTTCCGGGACGGCGAGGCGCACTGGCTTCCCGTCGCGTCCGACCCCCGGCTCCACGCGCCCGCGAAGGGGCAGCGCGACATCGACGTCGCCTACATCGGCTCGGACCACCG
>DATJVW010000417.1:0-2949 GCA_035501675.1 Burkholderiales bacterium | reverse complement strand
GAAATTGCCGCTGCCATCCATGGCGATACTGTCCATCCACTGATCGCCCGCGGTCGTCTGATTGGCGAGCGTATTGCTGCCCTGCGCTGTCCCCGAAGAGTTGTAGCGCTGGAAATACACCCCCACGCCACTGCCGTCTGCGTTGGTGTCCTCCTCGAAGCCGATCACAAACCCCGCGGTGCCCATCGCCACCGCCGCGGCATCGGCGACATGGGCGGTAGAGCTATTCACGCGCACGTTGCTACCCTGCGCAACCCCGGAGGAGTTATAAAGCTGCTCGTAGACACTGCCTCCGCTGTCGGTCCAAGCGATCACGAAGTTGCCATTGGCATCCATCGCCACGCTCGGGGCATTCTGGGTCCCGGTTGTGGTGCTATTGACCCGGGTCTCCGAGCCTTGCGCCACCCCAGCTGCGTTGTAGCGCTGGAAGAACACGCCGGCCGAGTCTCCGGGCCCGTTGCCGTCCCACACCACCACGTAGTTGCCGTTGGCATCCATCGCCACGTTGCGCGGCGCCGAGTTGGTGTTGTTCTCTTGGGTATTCGTGGTGGTGGTATTGGCGCGCGTCTCACCGCCCACAGCCGTCGACTGCAGCACCGCGTCGTAGCTCTTCTCCTCGGCCGCCGAGAGCACAACCCCCGTCTGTATCGCCCCGGTGTGATACTCCAGCGTCCAATCGCCTCCTTTGGCCGCTGCACCGGTCAGGTTCTCACTCGCCGCTACATCCGCCCCGGTCAGGCGCGAGAGCGCATCCACCAGCGCCTTGCCATCGGCGTACTCGGCCACGTCGCAGCCGTACAGCAACAGATCCGCACCCGGAGCCAGCGCCTGGCCCCAGTTCTTGATCTGGGAGGCGTTCTTGAGCAGCGCGTCGAAGTCGAGCGTGTCCGCGCCCAGCTGTACCTGCCCGTCGGCCCCGTGCGAGATGATGTGCACTGCGCTCACATCGTGCATGCCCGCCAGGGTCTGGGTGATGGTCGCGATGCCGTCGCTGCCTTGACCGATCAACACCACATCGATCTGGCCGGTGTGTGCCGCGTTGGCCTTGATGTCATCGACCAGCTTCTGGTACTCAGGCACCGCGGTGTCGACAAACACCACCTCGTGCCCTTGCGCCTGGGGGGCGGCGGTGGTGCTGTGCGTAGCCGCGGCGGCAGTGAACTCTCCGCTGGCGTCTAGCGTGCGATGCTCCGCCACAGACGCCACCGGGGCTGCCTGCAGCAACCCCGGGCTGATGTCCGCCGAGTACAAAATGCGCGGCTCGAGCTCCTCGATCCTCAGTCGCCGCGGCTTCGCTGGCTTACGCATGGCTCAACTCCACACCGGGTTGCCGCACACACACTCAACCGTTACTTCGACGACACTGTCGCGACCTTGGGTCCGCTTCCTTGTTTTCCGGTGGTCTCTGGCGTAGTACCCCCTCCCATATCGAAGGCGAGCTTGCAGCGCAGCCCGGGGGGCACGGCGTTGTTCGGGTTGGGTAGCTCCAGGCGCACGCGAAAGCTGTTGCTGGCCGGATCAATCACGCGGTCGACCACGATCACCTTGGCGCTGCGCGAGTCCACCTCGGCCATCTCGGGCTTGACCGTGGCGCTCATGCCCTGTTTGATACGGCTGAAGTAGCTGGCAGGCACGATCACCTCCACTTTGAGCGGATCAATGGTGGCCACCTTCAGCACCGGCTTGTCCTCCACTCGCTCGCCCTCGGAGAGGTAGCGTTCCACCACAACCCCGCTGAACGGGCTTTTGATTGTGCGCTGGGCAAGCTGCGCTTGCGCTTGCGCCAGCTCCTGTTGGGCCAGGCGCTGCGCCTCGCGCGCCTGGCGCAGGCGCATCTCCGCCACTTGCGCTTCCGTGGCCGCCTGATCGGCTGCCTGCATGGACACGAAGTTCTGTTTGTACAGATCCTGGGCGCGAATCTTCTTCTTCTGCGCAAACTCATGATTGGAGGCCGCCGCCTTGAGCTCCGCGCTTGCCACCGCGCGCAGCTTCGCCGCCTCCAGCGCCGCGCGCTCGACATTGGCGCTGAGCTGGGCCAGAGCCTGCCCCTTGGACACGAAGTCTCCGCGCTCCACGTAGACGTGATCGATCACCCCCACCACTTGGCTGCCGATCTCGGCTTCCTGATACGGTTGGATCAAACAGGCCAGCGGGTCCGCATTGGCGCTGAGGCTCACCCCATATGCCATTGTGATTAACAGATATTTCGCGATGCGCATGTTTAGCTTCCTTTGACGTTCTCCAGCCGCCGCGCACGCTCCACGCCAACGCGCCTGAGCTGACTTTGTCCAGACTCGTCACAAAAGATGCAAAGAATCTGCCCGAGATCCTCGATCGCGGACAACCGGTCAGAGATGCAAGATGATCGGGAGGCTTCGGGATTTCGCTGCACGAGCCGGCTACAAGCGGTGCCGACAAGCGGTACCGGAGCGTCTAAGCAGACTTACGCCAACCAAGTTCGCGAGACGACCCGCGGCGCGCGCCAACCGAGCGTGCAGCTATCCACAGGCATCGGTTGACAACGCCGGCGTCGGCTCACGCAGCTCGATGCGAACGGCCGACCTTCTGAGGCGTAGTGGCAAGGGCCCACACTCCCGTTAGCCTCCCACGGGAGCCGGTCCACAGCGCGCCTTCGGTGCCGCTATGACATCCGGCTGGTCCGACCAGGCCTACTCGGACGCGCTCAACGAAAGACCTCCGGGTTGCTCTGGTTCAGCGACACGGGGCGAAAGTCTGGTAAGGGCGCCGCGAAGCTTCGTTCCGATCACCCCGATCGGCCACTCGGCACGAGCTGATTGCGACAGCTCATTAGGCGGGCGCCGTCATCCTATTTCGCGGCCCTTCCAAGACCATCGAGATCGCCAACTCGTCTGCGTACACCTCAGCGCTCCCCAGATTGTCCGCGTCTTTCTCGTGTTCGTCGTCCTCATCCCGCCCCAAGATGGGTAC
>DATJVW010000416.1:0-10203 GCA_035501675.1 Burkholderiales bacterium | reverse complement strand
GGCGCCGGACTGTGTCCCGGCGTGTGGGAACAAGGTCGGCTGGCGGTATAAGTAGATTCCAACCGCCGCTAACAGCACGAGAGAACCTGCCGCGGCCCCAACCAATGGATGCTTAGAAACAACGCTCTTGCTCTTGGAGGCGCTCGGTTTCGAAATTGGCACGCCTTCAGCGAGCACCCGGTACGCTCGCACAAGCTCTGCAATGTTCTTGACTTCCTGCTCACCAATGAAATCGAAGGCGACCGGGAGGCGGTTCTTGACCTGATCGAACACGGTTCCAGAGACCATCACACCGCCAGGGTCGCCTATGCTCTGGAGGCGCGCCGCGACGTTGACCCCGTCCCCGTACACAGTGCCGTCCGGCCGTTCTATTACTTCTCCCAGATTGACACCGATGCGAAATCGCATGCGACGCCTCTCTGGCATTCCCTCGTTGCGCTCTGCCAGCGCCCTCTGGATCTCGAATGCAGCGCGCACAGCTCCTGTGGCAGCATCGAACACGGCCAGCACACTGTCGCCCGCCATGTCCACGACCCGGCCGCGATGAGCTTGTATCTTCTCTCGGAAGACCGCGCGATACTCCTCGAGCGTCGCTATAGTGGCCTCGTCGTCTTCCTGCATGAGACGTGAGTATCCTGCGACATCGGCAGCGAGAATCGCCTCGAGCCTTCGAACGCCTTGGGGGTCAGTCATGAATGCCGATGTCGGCGACCGTCAGGTAGGTGCCGTTAATCTATCATGGCCACCATGAAGGTGCTGTTTGGAAGCCGATTGAGCCCATGACAGCAGACTCGGTCAGACGGCCGCAGACGTCGAGTGACCGCACTTCTGATTTTCGACGTCCGCTTCCAAGAAAGGCAACTGTCCGGAGTGGGTCGCTATGCAAAGCTTTGCATAGGGGTCGAACTCGGTTGTTGAACGAAATAGGTTTCGATCTGGCTGGACATTGTGCCTCAGGCCGAATCCCGACCAGGACCGTTCAGACCCGCCCGAACACGTTGCGCCGCGTCTCTGAACCGCGGCGCGGGAATCACGCCAAGATCGCTTGTCCTGGCGTCACTTGAACTTGTAGAACTGCTCGTTCAGGTATTGGACGATGCTCTTTTGCTCGTCGTCGGTCAGCGTGACCTGTGCGGCGTGCGTACACGCGGCGACTCGCTCGTTGAGCGCAGCGAGGGATTTGATCTTCCGCTCCTGGCGCGTGTACACACTGGTGTTGTGGCACTTCGTGCAGTTGGCGTCGTGCAGCTTCTTGCCCTGGACGCTATCGGCCGCCAACGCACTCTGGATCAGCCCCACGGTCGACAGCAGAATCGAAATCAGCAGTGCGCGTCTCATCATCGGCCTCCGTGACTCCACAGCATTCAACTATCGATCAAACTGCGCAGCAGCGCGCATCCGCAGCACGTGGGAAAGCTTCACGCCGAGCGTTTCGCCGTCGCGAGATCAGGACCTAGTGAGACGCTGACCTCGGCGCGGGCTTGCAAGCGAGCAGGAACTGCGGGAACCGCCGTTGCCGCCACGGCCTCCGGATGCAGCACGTGCGCGAGCATCTCCAGGCTGTCGACGATGCGGGGGCCGGGACGGCTGAAATAGGTGCTGCCGTCCGCCACGTACACGCGACCTTGCCGGACTGCGCGTAGACTCTCCCAGTGCGCCTTGCCCGCCAGCAGCGACGTCTCGTGCAGCGTGCGCCGCACGCCGAAGCCGCAGCACGCGAGCAGCACGACGTCCGGGTCGGCGTGCTGGATCTCCTCCCATGTCACACGCCGGGATGGCCCGCCTTTGCGCCCGATCGGGTCCGCTCCGCCCGCCAGTTCCACCAGCTCCGGATTCCAGTGTCCGCCGCAGAACGGCGGGTCGATCCACTCCATCAGGAAGCACTTTGGACGGCTCTGGACACGCGCTACGAGCGAGACCACCGTTTGGACGCGCTCCTCCAGGCCCGCAATCACCGCTTCGGCTCGGTGGGGTACATTCGACGCCTGCGCTACGAGCCGGATGTCCGCATAGATGTCCGTCAATCGCTTCGGTTCGAGATTGATCAGACGCGGGCGCGCCGGCAAGCTCGCCGCAAAGGCCGCGACCGAGCCGTAGTTCACGGCGCAAACGTCGCATAGCTGCTGGGTGAGGATCAGGTCGGGCTGCAAATCGCGGATCAGCTCCTCGTCCAACGTGTAAAGCGTGCCGCGCGAGGCGAGCGTGTCGCGGACCCAGGCGTCGATTGCCGGGCTCGGAAGATCGCTGCCGTGGATCTCGCAGCGCGTGACGCGAGGCCGGTCGCGGACCTGCTCCGGATAGTCGCACTCGTGGGAGATCCCCACCAGGTGATCGGCCAGGCCCAGCGCGGCGACGATCTCGGTGGCAGAGGGCAGCAGGGAGACTATGCGCATGCCTGAGCTCCGGCGTCGATGCAGCGCCCGCAAAGTTCGACGCTGGCGCTATGCCGCCTTGTTATGCGCCGGCGCGATGATGCCGCTGGTGGGTGAGCTGGGTGAGGCCGAATACGGCTTCTTCGCCATGCGGCCCGCGAGATAGGCCTCACGGCCGGCCTCGACAGCTTTTTTCATCGCACTCGCCATGAGCACCGGGTCCTTCGCGGCGGCGATGGCGGTGTTCATCAGCACGCCGTCGCAGCCCAGCTCCATGGCGATGGCGGCATCGGAGGCGGTGCCCACGCCCGCGTCCACCAGCACCGGGACCTTGGCATTGCCGATGATGATCTGGAGGTTCCAGGGGTTGAGGATCCCCATGCCCGAGCCGATCAGCGACGCGAGCGGCATCACCGCGACGCACCCGATGTCCTCCAGCTGCTTGGCGATGATCGGGTCGTCCGAGGTGTAGACCATGACCTGGAACCCTTCCTTCACCAGCGTCTGGGCCGCGGACAGCGTTTCCACCACGTTCGGATACAGCGTGTGCGGGTCACCGAGCACCTCGAGCTTCACCAGCGCGTGCCCGTCCAGCAGCTCGCGCGCCAAGCGCAGCGTGCGTACAGCGTCCTGCGCGGAGTAGCAACCGGCGGTGTTGGGCAGGATCGTGAAGCGGGTGGGCGGGAGCGATTCCAGCAGGCTCGGCTCGCCCGGGTTCTGTCCGATGTTCGTGCGGCGGATGGCGACCGTGACGATCTGCGCCCCGCTCGCCTCCACCGCTGCGCGCGTCTGCGCGAAGTCTTTGTATTTGCCGGTGCCCACCAGCAGGCGGGAAGAGTAGGTCTTGCCGGCTACAACGAGCTGGTCCATGTGAGAATCCTCGCGGCTAACCACCGCCCACGGCGACTACGATCTCGATGCGGTCGCCGTCGGAGAGGGGCTGTTGATCGAAGCGGCCGCGTGGCACGATCTCGCCGTTGCGTTCGAGCGCAACGCGCTTGCCCGTGAGCTCGAGGCGGGCGATGAGCTGGGCGGCGGTGAGCGGGGCCTCGAACCGGCGGCGCTCACCGTTGACGGTGAGGGAGATCATGGCGGTCGCGAAGGCAAACCGAGTGAAGCAATTGTATCAGTACGAGAACGGCCCGAGGGCAAGAAGCCGGTGCGTCGCGAGCGTCAGGCGGGAATGCGGCCTTCCTCCGCCGCGTGGCACGCCACCAGGGTGCTGTCCGGTTCCGCCTTCAGTTGCGGGCGCTCGATGCGGCAGCGCTGGTTGGCGAGCGGGCAGCGGGGATGAAAGGCGCAGCCGGGGGGCGGGTCGAGCGGGTTGGCCACTTCCCCGGCCACGGGTGTGCGCGCCCGCCCGCTCATCTCCAGGTCCGGGATCGCATCGAGCAGCATGCGCGTGTAGGGATGCCGAGGACGCGAGAACAGCGTCGCCGCGTCGGCCAGCTCCACCAGCCGCCCCAGGTACATCACGCCCACGCGCGTTGCCATTTGCGATACCACGGCGAGATTGTGCGAAATGAACAGGTAGGTGAGCCCAAGCTTCTCCTGCAGCGCCCGCATGAGGTTGAGGATCTGCGCCTGGACCGACACGTCGAGCGCCGAGGTCGGCTCGTCGCACACCAGGAACTCGGGTGCCGATGACAGTGCGCGAGCGATGGAGATCCGCTGGCGTTGACCGCCGGAGAATTCGTGCGGGTATTTGTCGCCGTCCGCGGGTGCAAGCCCCACCTGGGTGAGCAGTTCGAAGACGCGGGCCCGCAGGTCAGCGCGCCGGGTCATCAAACCGTGCGCACGGAGCGGTTCGGCTACGATGTCCATCACTCTCCAACGCGGGTTCAGGCTCGCATAGGGATCCTGGAAGATCATCTGCATGCGCCGCCGCACCGCGTCGCTCCACAGACCCTCTGCCGCTGCCGTCTGCGGAGTGCCGTCGAACTCGATGCGCCCCCGGGAAGGCGGGAACAGACCGACGATCAACCGGGCGACCGTGGACTTGCCGCACCCGGACTCTCCCACCAGGGCCAGCGTTTCGCTCTTGCGCACTTCCGCCGAGAAGTCGTCCACGGCCCGCAAAAGCTGACGGGGCGCGTGTTCGAGCATGCGATTCAGCCACGGTCTGGAGACGTCGAAGTCGCGTCCCACGGCACGCAGCGCGACCAGCGGTCGCGCGTCGTCAGGCTGTCCGGGGGGCGCCATGCAGCCAGCACGCGGCGCGCTGGTCGCCGGTCTCGAGCAGGGGAGGGCGTTCGCGGTCGCACGGCTCGAAGCGCTGCGGACAGCGGGGATGGAACGCGCAGCCGCGAGGGATCGCGTCGAGACGGGGCATGGCGCCGTCGATCTGGGCCAGACGCACACCGGTTGCGCCCACTCTGGGGATCGAGCGCATGAGGCCGGCCGTGTAGGGATGGCGCGGCGAGTGGATGATGCTGCGCACGGGGCCGATCTCGGCGATCCGCCCGGCGTACATGACGGCGACCCGGTGTGCGGTCTCGGCGATGACGCCCATGTCGTGTGTGATGAGCATCACAGCAGCATGGTGCTCGCGGGACAAGCGTTGGAGCAGCGTGATGATTTGCGACTGGGTCGACACGTCCAGCGCGGTGGTCGGTTCGTCGGCGATGATCAGCTTGGGTTGCGCGCAAAGCGCGAGCGCGATGACCACGCGCTGGCGCATGCCGCCGGAAAACTGGTGCGGATAGTGATCCAGCCGCCGCTCGGGCGCGGGAATACCCACCTCGGAGAGCAGCGCGATGGCCCGCTCGCGCGCTTCCCGCCGGGAGACGGGAAGATGGGCCTGGATGGTTTCGGTGATTTGCCGGCCTACGGTATACAGCGGGTCGAGCGAGGTGAGCGGGTCTTGGAAGATGGCGCCGATGCGCCGGCCGCGGATCTGGCGCAAGCTCTCCCGGCGCAAGTTGTCGATTCGCCTGCCCTCCAGCAGGACTTGGCCTGCCCCGATCCGGCCGGGCGGCTCGAGCAGGCCGATGATGGCCATGCCGGTGAGCGACTTTCCCGCGCCCGATTCGCCGACCACGCCGAGCACTTCGCCCGGCGCGATGTCGAAGGAAACGTCGTCGACGGCGACCAAGGTGCCGCGCCGGGTCGGGAACTCGACTCGCAGGTTCCTCACCTCGAGCAGTGCGGTCCCCCGAGCGTCCACGCCTCACCTCAGCTTGGGGTTGAGCGCATCGCGCAGCCAGTCGCCGAGCAAGTTCACGGACAGCACCAGCACGACCAGCGCAGCGCCGGGGAACACCGCGATCCACCATTCACCCGAGAACAGGTAGTCGTTGCCCACCCGAATCAGCGTGCCCAGCGACGGTGTGGTGGGGGGCATGCCCACGCCCAGGAACGAGAGCGTGGCCTCGGCGATGATGGCCGTGGCGAGGTGGATCGTCGCGATCACCAGCACCGGGCCCATCACGTTGGGCAGGAGGTGGTGCAGCATGATCGCGGCCGGGTGCCGCCCGATGACGCGGGCCGCCTGGACGTACTCCTTGTTCTTCTCCACCAGGGTCGAGCCGCGCACGGTGCGGGCGAACTGCACCCAACCCGACAACCCGATCGCGAGGATCAGCACGTACACCGCCATGCCGGCCTGCCACTCGCGCGGCAGGGCCACGCGCGCGACGCCGTCGATTAGCAGCGCGATGAGTATCGCCGGAAACGACAGCTGCACATCGGCGATGCGCATGAGCAGGGCATCGACACGGCCCCCCAGGTAACCCGAAAGAAGGCCGAGGGTCACGCCGAGCACCATGGAGAACAGCACCGCCGCTACGCCCACCCGCAGAGAAATGCGAGTGCCGTACAGAATCGCGGACAGGATGTCGCGCCCCTGATTGTCCGTCCCCAGCAGGTACGCCGCCTTGCCCTGGCTGGCCCAGACCGGCGGCGCCAGGGCGTCGAGCAGATCTACCGAAGCGAGATCGAATGGGTTGTGGGGCGCAATCCAGGGGGCGAGCAGCGCGCCGCCTATGCACACCAGCACGAGCGCCGCCGCCGCCACCGCAACCGGCGAGTGGCGAAAGCTATAGAACAGGTCGGAGTCCCACGCGCGGCCGAGCGTCGCCCGGCTCACTTCACCGTTACCCACTTGAGCAGGATGAAGTTATTGGCGAGCAGCACCATCTCCACGTTCTTTTTCATGCCCCAGACCAGCGGCTGCACATGCAAGGGCAGGTGGCCGATGTCGTCGGCGTGGATCTTGAAGGCCTCGGCGATCATCGCATTGCGCGTGGCGGGGTTGTTTTCCGAAGCGATCCGCGTGGTGAGCTCGTCCAGGCGCGGGTTGGAGTAGATGCCCAGGTTGAACTGACCCTGGCCGCCTTCACCCGGAGTGGTCATCAGGGCGAACAACGCGTTGTGGCTGTCCAGCGTCGCGGGCGTCCAGCCCAGCATGGCGAACGAGATGTCCCGGCGCAGAGCCTTGGGGAAGAAGATAGCCTTGGTTTCGGCGGTCAGGCTCACTTTGACGCCGATACGTGCGAGCATGGCCACGACCGCCTGGCAGATCTCCGCGTCGTTGACGTAGCGGTCGTTGGGGCAGTTCATCCCCACCTCGAACCCGTCCGGGTAGCCGGCCTGCGCCAGCAGCTTTTTCGCTGCCTCGGGGTCGTACGGCAGGCGCTTGTCCAGCTCCGGCGCGTACCCGTTGACCATCGAGCCCACCATCAGCGCGGTGGGGACGGATATGCCGCGCATGATGCGCGACTTGATCGCCGCGATGTCGATGGCCTGGTAGAAGGCCTGGCGCACCCGCTTGTCCTTGAACGGATTGCGGCCCTTCACGTTGGAGAACAGCAGCTCGTCGCGCTTCTGGTCCATGGCGAGGAAGATGACGCGTGCCTCCATGCCCTGCAGGATCTTCAGGTCGGGGCTGGACTGGATGCGCGCAATGTCCTGCAGGGGCACCGGCTCCATCATGTCGATCTCGCCTGATATGAGCGCGGCAACTCGAGTTGCGGCGTTCGCGATGGGCAGGAAGACCGCCTCCGTGACGTTATGCTCGGGCTTGCCCCACCAGTTCGGGTTGGGCACGAGCGTAGTCCGCACCCCGGGCTCGCGCGATTTCAGGATGAAGGGACCGGTGCCGTTGGCGTGAGTGCTGGCGTAGTTCTCCGTGGCCTTGCGCACGTCGACCGGACGCAGCGCGCCGTTCTTCTCGCACCAGGCCTTGGACATGATGTACCAGGTGCCGAGCATGCTGGGCAGAATGGGGAACGGGTCGTGCGTGACGATGTCCACGGTGTGGGCGTCGATCTTGCGGATCTCCTTGACCGCACCCACGTACATCTTCACATCCGAGCCCTCGCCGCGCGCGCGCTCCAGCGAGAACAGCACGTCGTCTGCCGTGAAGGGCGTGCCGTCGTGGAACTTGACGTCGTGGCGCAGGTTGAAGCGCCATACGGTTGGCGACGTCTGCTTCCAGTCGGTGGCGAGCAGGGGCACGGTCTCGAGCTTCTTGCCGCGCCCGGTGAGCCCCTCGTAGATGTTGGCCGTGAAGCTGAGCTGCACGGCCTCGTTGAACATGTGCGGGTCCATGGACAGGGCGTCGCCCTGATCCGCGTAGCGGAACGTCTTGGCGTGGGCGGGCGACGCGGCTAGCGCCAGCGCGCAGGCCAAGCCGAGCGCAATTCGGGGTAGAACGCGATGCATTTGGATCTCCTACGCCAGCGGCAGCGCTTCTTCCGCCAGCGCGGCGAGATAGCCGGCGCCGAGCGGGATCACCTCGTCGTTGAAGTCGTAGCTGGGGTTGTGCAGCCAGCAGCCGCTTGCGCCCCCGCCCTGCCCGAGCAGCACGTAGGCGCCGGGCCGCGCCTGCAGCATGTAAGCGAAATCCTCGCCGCCCATGGTCGGGTCGAACTCCCGCACCACGTTGTCCTGGCCGAAAATGCGGCCGCCCACGCGCGCCGCGAACTCGGCCTCCTTCGGCGTGTTCACCGTGGCCGGATAGCCGCGGATGTATTCGACCTGCGCGCTCGCGCCCAGACCCGAAGCGACGGCTGCAGCGATCTCCCGGATGCGGCGCTCCGCGAGCGCCTGCGTCTCCGGGCGGAAGGTGCGCACCGTCCCGACCAGCTTCACGCCGTCGGGGATCACGTTGAACGTCCCGAGCTGGCTGGTTTCCATGGAGCACACGCTGACCACGACGGCGTCGACCGGGCTCACGTTGCGGCTGGCGATGGTCTGCAGCGCTGTGATGATGTGCGCGGCCACGACGACGGGATCCACGGTCAGGTGCGGCATCGCCGCGTGCCCTCCGGTACCCCGCACGTCGATGCGGATCTCGTCGGCCGCCGCGAGCACCGGACCGGCGCGCACGGCGATCTGGCCCGGCGGGAGGCCGGGCCAGTTGTGCAGGGCGTAGACCTCGCTCGCGGGGAAGCGCTCGAATAGCCCCTCCCGCACCATCACATTCGCGCCACCGCCATGCTCTTCGGCGGGCTGGAAGATCACGTACGCAGTGCCGTCGAACTGACGCGTCTCGGACAGGTAGCGCGCGGCGCCCAGCAGCATCGTCGTGTGACCGTCGTGGCCGCAGGCGTGCATGCGCCCCGCGTTGCGCGACTTGTGGGGCCGCGCCGCCGTCTCATGCATGGGCAGGCAGTCCATGTCCGCGCGCAAGCCGATCGCCCGCCCGCCCGGCTTCCGCCCGGGGATGATGCCGACCACGCCGGTCTTCGCCAACCCGCGATGGATTTCGATACCCCACCCCGCGAGCTGGTCCGCAACCCGCTGGGCCGTGCGCGCCTCCTCGAACGCCAACTCGGGATGCGCGTGAAGGTCGCGACGCAAAGCGGTGAGCTCGGTCTGGTAGCGGCGGATGTGTTCGACTGGATTGCCCATGTTTATTCCTCAGTGTGCAGCCGCCGCCCGATCCAGGCGCAGCCGCGGGTCGACCGCGTAGTAGAGCAGATCGACCACCAGGTTGATGACCACGAAGAACAGCGCGATCAGACACAAATAGGCGGCCATCACCGGTATGTCGGCGAAAGTCACGGACTGAATGAACAGCAACCCCATCCCGGGCCACTGGAACACCGTCTCCGTGATGATGGCGAACGCGATGATCGACCCCAGCTGCAGGCCGGTGATGGTGATCACCGGTACCAGGGTGTTCTTGAGCGCGTGACCGAAGTGGATGACGCGCTCGTTCAAGCCCCGGGCGCGCGCGAACTTGATGTAGTCGGTCCGCAGCACCTCCAGCATCTCCGAGCGCACGAGCCGCATGATGAGCGTCATCTGGAACAGGCCGAGCGTGATGGCCGGCAGGATCAGGGCTTTGAGCCCCGAGGCCGTGAGCAGCCCGGTGGTCCACCAGCCGAGGGCCACCGTCTCGCCCCGGCCGAACGACGGCAGCCAGCCGAGGTTCACCGCGAAGACCAGGATCAGCAGGATCCCGATGAGGAAGGTGGGCAGCGATACGCCCGCCAGCGACAGCGCGAGCAGGGACTGCGAAAGCCATGAGCTGCGGCGAAGCGCGGTGTACACCCCCATCGGGATCCCCGCTGCCAGGGCCAGCAGTGCCGCAACGAAAGACAGCTCGAGCGTCGCGGGTAGCCGCTCGGCGATGAGCGTGGACACGGGACGGAGCTGGCGTAACGAGAGGCCGAACTGGCCGTGCACGGCGCGCGCGACGAAGCTGACGTACTGGACGTAGAAGGGGCGATCCAGGCCGAGATCCCGCGTCATGCGGGCGCGCTCTTCCGCGGTGGCGTCCTGCCCGAGCATGAACAACACAGGATCTCCCACGAAGCGGAACAGCGCGAATGCTATCAGGCCCACGGCGAGCATGACGAGTAGAGCTTGCATGAGCCGTCGC
>DATJVW010000415.1:0-19661 GCA_035501675.1 Burkholderiales bacterium | reverse complement strand
ATGACAAATATGCGAACAGTCTGCCCGATTGGCCTACACTGGCTTTGATCAAGATCAACCGTGGATCTGTGCATGGCCGAATCAGGACTTCCCGGCACCCGCGGCCGCAAGCGCGTCTATCTGATGCGGCATGGCGAGGTGAGTTACCGGCGCCCCGACGGACGAACCGTCTTTTCGGCCGAGGTGGCGCTCACCGAGGAAGGTGTTGAGCAGGCGCGGCTCATGCACGAGCTTCTCGCGCAGGCGCCTTTCGACGTCGGGGTGCACACCGGCCTTGCGCGCACGCGCCAGACCGCCGAGCTGGTGCTCGCGGGCCGCGCCGTCCGTCTCGAACAGATCGCGGCGCTGCGTGAGATGCAGGTCGGTTCCATCGAGCAGCTCAGCGATCAGCGCATCGATGCGGAGTTCACCTACGGCCTCGAGCGTGCCGCCGAGCCCGGCGCAGCTTTCGCGGGCGGCGAGAGCTTTGCAGCGTTCCAGGAGCGGATCGTTCCAGCCTTCGAGGCGTTGCTGCGGCGTGGGGACTGGACCACCGCGCTGGTGGTGGGGCATGGCGGAACCAACGCCGTGATCCTGGCGTGGGTCACGCGCGGCGGGCTCGCCGGCCTGTCGGCCTTCGAGCAGGACGCGGGCTGCCTCAACATCATCGACGCAGACGTCGTGGACGGCGAGATCGTCAGACGCATGCTCCGCGCGGTGAACCTCACGCCCTACAACCTCGCAAAGCACGAGCACTATCTCACGGTGGCCGAGCGGATTGTGCGGGCGCACCGGGAGGTGCGAGGCACCCGCAAAGAGTGAGGCGCGCCACGGCCCGGATGCGCCGGATGAGCGTTAAGGCTAACGCGCCGGGCTCGAAGCTGTGCCCTGCTTGCCCTTCAGGTCCTCCCAGCGCGCCAGCAGCTGCAGGAGCAGCTCGTCGAGCTCCGCGTAGCGCAGCTTCGCCGCCTTCACCCGCTCCGGATCTGACCGATACAGGTCGGGATCGGCGAGCCGCCGGCCGAGCTCGGCCTGCTCGCGCTCCAGCGCTTCGAGCTGCTTCGGCAACGCCTTCAGCTCCTGCGCCTCGTTGTAGCTGAGCTTCGCCTGCCGCGCGCCGCGCGCCGGCTCGGGGCGGTCGGACGCTTCCGCCAGTCTCTCCGCGGCCGCGCGCCCCGCACGCGCGCGCAACACTCGCGCCCACTCCTCATAGCCACCCGGGTTCTCGACCCAGCGGCCGCCCCCGTCGGAGGCGATGACTTGCGTCACGACGTTGTCCAGGAACGCGCGGTCGTGGCTCACCAGCAAGACCGTTCCGGAATACTCCTGCAGCAGACCTTCGAGCAGCTCCAGCGTTTCGAGGTCGAGGTCGTTGGTCGGCTCGTCCAGCACCAGGACATTGGCGCTCTTGGCGAACAAGCGCGCCAGCAGCACGCGGTTGCGCTCGCCGCCGGACAGGGACTTCACCGGCGAGCGCACGCGCTCCGGCGCGAACAGGAACTCGCCGAGATAGCTCATCACGTGCTTGCGCGCGCCGGCCACCTCGACGTAGTCGGACCCCTGGCCCACGGTCTCGAACACGCTCGCCTCGTCGTCGAGCTGCGCGCGGAACTGGTCGAAGTACGCGATAGCGAGCCTGGTGCCCCGCCGCACTCGACCGGAGTCGGGCGCCGTCTCCCCGAGCATGAGGCGGATCAAGGTGGTCTTGCCGGCCGCGTTGGGTCCGATGAGCCCGACCTTGTCTCCGCGCAGGATGCGGCAGGAGAAGTCGCGCACCACGACGTTGGTGTCGAAAGCCTTGCTGACGTGCGTCAGCTCCGCCACCAGTCTGCCCGACCGCTCCCCCTCCTCCAACGCCAGCCCCACGTTGCCGAGACGCTCGCGCCGCGCCGCGCGCTCTTGCCGCAAGCGCTCGAGCCGGCGCACGCGCCCGGCGTCGCGCGTGCGCCGCGCTTCCACGCCGCGCCGGATCCACGCTTCCTCCTGCGCCAGCACGCGATCGAACTTTTCCTGCTGCGCGTCTTCGTCGGCGAGCTGCTGAGCCTTGCGGTCGCGATATGCGCTGAAGCTGCCCGGGAAGCTGGTGAGCCGGCCGCGGTCCAATTCGACGATGCGATCCGCCACGCGATCGAGGAAGACGCGGTCGTGCGTGACGAACAGGAGCGCACCGTTGAAGCTGCGCAGCAGCTCCTCCAGCCATTCGATGGAGTCCACGTCGAGGTGGTTGGTGGGCTCGTCGAGCAGCAGCAGCTCGGGCTCCGCCACCAGCGCGCGGGCCAGCGCGAGCCGCTTGCGCTGCCCGCCGGAGAGCGCATCCACTGCGGCGGGCGCGCTCAACCGCAATCTGGCCAGCACGCTATCCACGCGCGACTTCAAGCGCCAGCCGTCGACGGTGTCGAGCCGAGTGCCCAGCCGCTCCAGGTCCGTTAGGGCGCTTGCGTCGCCGCCTTCCACTGCACCGGCTGCGGCTTCGTAGTCCGACAACAACCTGCGCACGTCTCCCAGCCCTTCCGCCGCCGCATCGAACACGGAATGGGCCGCATCGAACTGCGGCTCCTGCGCGAGCCAGGCCACGCGCAGACCGGGCTGGCGCCAGACCCGGCCGTCGTCGGGCGCGGCAGCGCCGGCCAGCACTTTGAGCAGGCTGCTCTTCCCGCTGCCGTTGCGGCCGATGAGCGCCACTTTTTCGTCCGCGTCCAGGCTGAGCGCGACACGGTCGAGCAGCGGCACGTGGCCATATGCGAGCGAAACGTTGTCGAGCTTGGCGACCGGCATGCAGACGGCACGCGGCTTTAGTTTTTCTCGGCCTTCGGTTCCGCGGTCTTCTGCGCCTTTGGCTCCGCGGCCCTCTGCTGCTCCGCCGATTCGGCCACGGCAGCCGACACCGCGTTCAGGAGGCCTTCCCCCTTCGGGCTGCTGGCTTCGTGGCGCACCAGAATATCGACGCTGGTGGTCGGCTTGCCGTAGAAGCCGGTGTTCCAGGCGTCGTTGGCGCTGAGGACGGCGAGGTCGAGGTTGAGGCCTCCGTACAGCACCTTCGAGCGATAGACGCTGATGAAGTCTCCCTGAAACGAGGACTGCGTCCCCGTGCCGACGGGGCCCGCGGCGATCGCAGCGTCGCCTCCACCGCGGAAGCTCGAGGACAGCAGGGAATTTATCCCGCTTTGGCTCATGACCAGCACGATCACCTCGGACACTTGCAGGCCGACCTGGAGACCGACGCTCGCATAGCTGAGCGTATAGAACGCGGGCCCGGTCCATTTCCCCGAATCGTTGCGCGCCACCAGCACCCCGCGCCCGCCCGCGCCGCTGAAGATGAATCCGAGGCGCGCCGAAGCCGGGATGATGAGCACACCCTTGGCCTTGGCAAGTTGTTTGCGAAAAAAGTCCTGACCCGGGTCGAGCCAGAAATTCTCGAATGTCTTCTCGGCCAGCGCGACGTGCTGGTCCGCTTCGGCCTCGGGCGTCAGTGCCTTCGGCGATTCGGCCCAGGCCGGGCGAAGCACGAGCCCGGCGAGCACGGCGCACACCATCAGCGACGATCTGCGAGCGGCGAGGTGATTCATGTTGGTCTCCTTGTTTGCGCCCCCTTTTCAAACCTCTCCCGCGTTCGGGGGAGTCCGGGAGGGGCAGTTGTGTGACGCGCGAGTTACACCCCAGGGAAGCGGCGCATCACGGGAAGAGCGCATGATACCGAGCGCAGCGCAAACTCGCCGCGTTTCCTGGTGTAACTTGCCCTCTCGACCGGCAGAAATCGCCCTGGACTTGCCGCGGCGGAGCGAGTGACAGGGAATCAGTCGCCGGGGAGCGACGTCAGCAAGGCGCGCGCATCCGGATCCTGCGGCACCAGCGCAAGCAGACGGTTGGCATAGTCTCGAGCCTGAGCGCTGTGTCCGGCGTCGCGCGAGAAGCTCGCCAGCGCAAACAGGATATCGCGGTCGCCAGGATGGCGTTTGAGCGCCTGCTCGAGCTCCCGGGTTGCCGCGCCGGCCTTGCCGCTCGAATGCAGCGCGACACCATACACGTAGGCAAAGCGCGCCGAGTCGGGCGCGAGCGCCGCTGCCTTGCGCAACTCGACCAGCGCGTCGGGCAATCGCTTCTGCCGGGCGAGTGCGAGTCCCAGCGCGTGGTGCAGCTCGGCGTTGTCCGGGACTTGCCGCAACCCCTCGCGCAGCGTCCTCTGCGCATCGGCTTCTCGGCCCTGCTCGCGATACAGGTCGGCCAGGTTGACGTAAGCTGGGACATACAGCGGCTCGATGCGCATCGCGGCCCGAAACTCCGCCTCGGCCTGGCCGATGCGGTGCTGGCGTGCATAGAAAGAACCGAGGTTCAGTCGTCCGTCGGGACGGTCTGCGTTGAGGCGCTGCGCGTCGACGTACTCGCTCAGGGCCCGATCGAGAGCGTCGCGCTGGCCGGCGTCGAGCTGCTCGGGCGCAACACCGGCGAGCAGGCTTGCCGCTTCCAGACGCACGGCCCGTACCGGGTCGTGCAGCAGCGGCGCCGCGAGGGCGATGCGGGTGGCCGCGTCGGTACCGACCAGCGCGCCGAGCGCACTTTGGCGGATCAAAGGGTCGGAATGGCCCAGCCCGCGACGCACGACTTCCTCCATGTCCGAGGCGCCGAACCGGCCCAGCTCGGCAAATGCCGTCGCGCGCGCGATGTTCGGCGCGGCGTTGTCCTCGATCAGTGCCCGCAGACGACGCGGCGCATCGGCCGAGCCGGCCCGAGCCGCCTGCAGCGCCTCGGCATAGCTCTGAAAGCCCTTGCGCTGCGGCCCATACCAGCGCTCGATCCACTGCGCTGCCCACGCCGCGCCGGTCTCCCGGTGGCATGCACTGCACGCGTTGGGCGTGCCCAGCGTCACCGACATGTCGGGGCGGGGAATGCGCATGCTGTGGTCGTGACGCTCGTCGATGACCATGTAAGTGCGCGTCGGCATGTGGCACGCCGCGCACTGGGCTCCGCGCGAGGCGGGCTGGTGATGGTGATGCGACTGCGCGTCGTATCTCTGCGGCAGGTGGCATTGTGCGCAGACGGCGTTGCCGCTCGCGCGCAGCTTCAGACTGTGCGGGTCGTGGCAATCGCTGCAGGTGACGCCCTGGTGATACATCTTGCTCTGGAGAAAAGGCGCCCAGTTGTACACCTCGTCCTGCATCTGCCCGTCGGGGTAGAACAACCCTTCGCTCAGCACCGCCGGGACCTCCGAGTCGAGCAGCGGCGCGCCGTTGCGGTACGGCTGATGGATGCTCCCGCGGCGCGAATGACACAGAGCGCAGGTCTCGATCTCCTTGTCGGTTGCGCGCGGCGCGCTGCGCCGGGAGTTGCCGCTCTGCGCGTCGAGCACCCAGTTCACGCCTGCGCGCTCGTCGAGGCTGACCGTCAAGCCCTTGGCGGCGACCTGTTCGCGCCAGCCCTTTTCGCGCCGCGCCCATGCGACGTGCAGCGATCCCGGCCCATGGCAAGCCTCGCAGCCGACGTCGATCTCGGCGTAGCTGGTGTGGAACCGGTCGGTTGCAGGATCGTAGTTCTTTCGCACATTCGTGGAGTGGCACTCGGCGCACATGTGGTTCCAGTTCTGGCTCGGGCGCGTCCAGTGCAGCACGTCGCGGTGATCGATGCGCTCGTTCGGGTACAGGTGGAACCAGCGTTGCCCTCCCTGCTCGCGCGGGCGGCTGTCCCACGCGACAGAGAGGGCCTGCAGCCGGCCGTCCGGGAATTCGACCAGGTATTGCTGCAGCGGATACACGCCGAACGTGTACTTGATCTCGAAGTCGGCCAGCTTCCCGTCCGCGCCGTCGGTGTTGACGAAGAATTTGCCGTCGCGGCGGAAGAAAGTCGAAGCGACACCAGAATGCGTGAAGCGGGTGCCCTCGAAACTGCCGAGCACGGTCTTGTCGCTGACGTGCTGCATGGCCTGATCGTGTTGCGACCCCGACCACTCGGTGTGTTCTTTGGCGTGGCACTGGCCGCACGCCGCTGCGCCGACATAATCGGCCGCCGCGGCGGGGGCGGAAGAAGAGCGCTGCTGACGCGCGTGCCAGACCGACGCGCCGCCCGCGAGTAGAACGACGAGGAGCGCGCCTGCGGCCCACCAGGCGAGCCGCGGCGAGCGGCCAGTGGATGCGGCGCTCGGGTGGGCTGCTGAAGCGGGCTCGTTCGGGGGCATTGCACCTGGCGTCGCGCCGCGGCCGGGGGCACGCGGCTGCTTCCGCCGTCGGGTCTTGCTCAACAGAGTCTCCTCGGATGTTCGCGCCCGGCGCCCGTTTTCCCGCGACTGCAGCGGGATTGTTCGAGCCAGCCGTGCGGCACCTCACACGCTACAATGCACCACAGGAGCATTGTGGACCATCCCCGCCGCGCTCGATGAGGTTGCCATGACCCGTTTTGCATTTGCCCTGCTGACTTTCTTGTCACCCGCCGTCGCCTGTGCTCAAGCCGTATACGAGTGCCCCGGACAGGGCGGTCCGGTGTTCTCGGATACCCCTTGTCCGGGCGGGAAACGGATGGATCTGGGCTCCCCGAACGTCATCGATACCAACGCACCGCCGGCCCAGCAAGCCCCCACCCAGCCCAGCGCCTCGGCGTACACGTCGTTCACTATCGTCTCACCCGAGGATGGCGGCACCATTCACACCAATACCGGCCAGTTCCAGGTCAGTGTCGCCCTGTCCCCCGCGTTGCAGGGCGGTAACGGCATCAGCGTGTCGCTGGACGGGACGCAGCTGCCCACGCTGCGCTATTCGCTCGAGTTCGACGTCACGCAAGAGGAATGGGAGAGCGCCGCTGCCGCCAACGTGCAGCATGTGCTGCAAGCTTCGGTGCTGGACCGATCGGGCAACACGCTGATCGCGGCAACCCCGGTGCAGTTCTACGTTCACCGCGCTTTCATCCGCCAACAACAACGTTGAATCGCGGGGTGAGCCCGCCGCGCGTGGCGATCGGGCACGTCTGGCAACGCCTACCAGTGGTACGCGTCGCATCAGAGGACTTCCGCGCCGACGCGAAGAGGCCATCCAGAAGCGCCCGTAAGGAATGTCTTGCACACACCTTTCGCCAATCGTGGAAGCGCTTGCAAATCATTTCCGGGTGCCGACGGTTTGCGCATATGCTTTACACCCTGCGGACTCACATCGGCCTGGTACGGGCGCGCCTCGACAAGCATTGACCGGCCACTACTCTGCCGATGAGATGAGTAGGATCTCCCGGTACAGCATCGCGATATTCCGCGGTCTTGCTCGCCGCGTCACCTCGATCATGCGGCGCGTCGCACTGTAAGCGCAAACACAATCCCCTGAACGGTCTGGTTCGCCACCGCCCCCGCCTCGCACCCGTTACGCCGGCAGATGCCTTCCGGGGCGGGCCGTGATAAGTTCCTCTTCGCCATGAGAGCGTCGCAGCCAGCGTTTCGCCCATACCATTCCCCCGGCGCATGAGGATCTGGTTCTGCGTCGCGCTCGCCGCGCTCGCGGCCCCGTGTCTCGCCGATACGCTGCTGCTGAACACTGGGGAGACGCTGATCGGCAAAGTCGTGTCGGAGGACGATGCATCCGTGGTGTTCGTCTCGGACGCCCTCGGCAAGATTACCGTACCGCGTGACCGTATCCAGCGGCTCGAAAAAACCGCGGCCGTGGGCGCGCAGGCGGCGCCCACCCCGCCCGCGGCGCAGGCGGCTCCACCGACGGCTCCGGCGAAGAAAGAAGACCTGTTTCGCATGTGGTGGGATCAGTACCTGCTCTACGAGGTGTATCAGCCCATCACGGTAGCCGTTCCGTTCAGCCAGGGTGAACGGAGGGTCGAAGAGGACATTCGCGTCTCGGGGCGCGCCGGCCTCAAGCTGTCTTTGGATGGGGCAGGCTTCTACAGCACCAACCGGGAGCAACCGATCCCCGGGGGAGCCGATGTCCGCACGTTCCGCCTGTACACGGACGGGCAGTTCGGCAGGGGGCCCGATCCCACGCTCTACAAGCTCGAGTTCGGCACGGTCAGCAGCAGTTTCTACATGACGTCGGGCTGGCTGCGATGGCAGGGCGTCGAGTACGTGCACAACGTTCAAGCCGGCTACGAGACCGTGCCGCAGACGCTGGAGAACATCTACGCGTTCCAGGCCCTCACCTTCATGGAGGCCTCGTCCATGTCGCTGGCGTTCTCGCCCGGCAATCGCCTGGGCGTAGAGGTGGACCGCACCTATGAGGACAAGCGCATCTACACGTCCTTCGGTCTGTATTCGATCGGCTCCGACCCTGGCCTGAACGGCGGCGCCGTCACCCAGACCCTCCTGTACCCGGTAATGCGCGTCACCGGGCTCCCGATTTACGCGGACCGCGGCAAGGACGACGTCACGCTGCTGCACCTGGGCTTGAGCCTGGGCTACCAGTTCGCCAAGAGCTCTCAATTCGAGTTCCGCTCGCGGCCGGAGAGCTTCATCGCGCCCTACCTCGTCGACACCGGGGAGGTCGATGCAGACGGCGCCGGCCTGGCGGGACTGGAGGCGATCTACAAGAAGGGCCCGCTCACGGTGACTGCGGAGACGGCGTTCCAGAAGCTCACCAACAGCGAGTCGAACCAGTTTTGGGGCGGATACCTCTCGGCCGGCTGGTTTCTCACGGGCGAGGAACGCGGGTACGACAGGGAATCGGCGTCGGTGGCCTCCACGCTCGTGCCCAACCGCGAGTTCTCGTGGAAGCACTTGACTTGGGGGGCCTGGGAGCTGGCGGCCCGCTACTCCTACGTCGACCTCAACTCCGGCTCCGTAAATGGCGGCCGGATGAACATCGCGATGCTCGGGCTGAATTGGTACTGGAATCGCTACATGCGTTGGATGTTCAACGCCGGCTATGCGAACGTCACCGGGGGGACGTCGCCCGGAGACCTGTTCATCTATCAGGCGCGGCTGCAGCTGACGTTTTGAGAGCACGTCCCCACCCCTGCCCTCCCCCGCACGCGAGGGGGGGCAGAGGAGGGTTCAGATGTGATCGCGACCGCTCGCCGGCCCGATGCGCCCCACCGACGAAATACCCGCTTTACAGATGTTATGGCATGCTGGTCGCGGCGAGCCAGCCACCGATCTTGCCTTCGTAGCGCTCACGCAGGACGACGACCGGCTTCGCGCAGTCGCTCGGCACCGAAACCTTTGCCTTGACCGTCGCATCTCCTTCCTTGCTCAGCGGTACCACGTCAGTTTGCGCAGCGACTTTCCCGCCGCACACTACGGCTGCGGCAACGCCGTCCACGCCGTCTGGCGTTCCGTTGGCCGTGCCGGTGGACGCGTCGTTGAGCACCAGGCCCTTAACCTGCACCTCGAGGTCGCCCTCCTTCTTCAGCTCGGCGCTCCCCGATGCCAGCTTCCACACTTTCCCGCAGGAAGGCACATCGCCAATGGCGACCTTGGTCGGGCAGGCGATCAGATTGGATTTGACTTCGATACCCATCATTTTGTCCATCTCGGCACACCCGGCAAACGCAGCTACGGCCAGCGTTGAAACGAGTACTGTTACTTTGTACATGCTTGGTCTCCTTGTTCGATTGCGGTCATACTACGCGCTTGCGCGGCGCGAGAGGCCTGCGCGTGGAAGCAAAACTCCTCCCTCTTTGCTTCGCATGCTTTATGACTGTTCGCGCATGCGTTCTAGTTAGACAGCATACATCGGGAAAGCGAACTTGCGCACGCCGTCTGCGCGCAACAAAAAGTTCATGATACGGCTGCGGCCGGACGAACTTACACGAAGATTACAACCATGCGAAGGGGTCAAACCATGCGAAAGGGTCAGGCCTATACTTTATAGCACGCGTACAGGGCAGCGCTCATGTTCCTCAAACCAGCGTCGGCCCGAAGAACATCCGGCGCAGCTGGTCTCCGCCCATCGCGCGCGCGATTTCGTGCATCGTGCAGTACATCAAGATCAGCACGAACAAGACGATCTGGATGGCCCAGAAGTGCGGCCACACGATTTCGGCGAGCAGCCTCTGGTTGCCGGCGACGAGGCCACCCGCCTCCCGCGCAAAGTCGATCAGGCGCTCGAGATAGTGAATGACGCCGGAGATGAGAAGGTAGATCAGGGTCTTCCAGGTCACGTTGTAGATCAGCGGCTTGTCGGGATAGCGATTGATGATCGGCAGCATGTCCGCTATCAGCACTGCCTTGCCGAGGATCAGGGCTGCGACCGTCACCGAGACCGTTGTCGTGGGCGCGAGGCCGGTTCCCTTGAGCACCAGCGAGCGGACCAGCGAGACGATGTGCAACGCGACGAAGAAGAAGATCGTCGGCGGCAGCATCGCAAGGAGCTCCTCCTTGATCTTGGCGGTGAGTGTGCTCATGGCGTTCCTCTGGAAGCGATCGTGTGGATCGAGGGGTCATTCCTTTGCCCCTGTCGTTGCGCGCCGGCGGGCTGTGTGCAGGCGCCGCGCTTATAGTCGTCAACCCCTGCACCAAGGTCAAGTGCGGCTCTGTAGGCGCATTGGACCAAGGTCCAATTGCGGGCCGACTGGGCAGCGGGCACAGTTTGGCACGCGTCAGCGCGATCCGGTGCGGCGAAGGGCTCTCGTGTGTCTAAGATCGACGTTGTGAGCGCGAAGCTCCACACCGAACCACGATGACCTGCCCGTCAGGGCTTTCAGAAAAGACTAGGGGGAACCGTATGCGTCAGTCTGCTCGCTCGGGTGCGACGGCGTTTGCCGTCGGACTTGCATTCATGCTGCTGGGGTCGTGCGCCTCGACCAGCATGGTGTCATCAAAGAAGAATCCGGCTTACACCGGCCCCGAGCTGAAGCGCCTCATCGTCATCGGCGCGACCTCGGATGCGCGCGTGAGACGGGCGTTTGAGAATGAGTTCGTGGCTAAGCTCAAGGCCGCGGGCGTGGCCGCTCAGGCGAGCTATCTCGTCATCCCGGAAATCGACCCTGCCAAACGAGAGCAGCTGCGCGAAGCGGTGAAAGCCGCGGGTGTGGACGGGGTGCTGGCCGCGCGCCTGGTGAAAGTCGAACGCAACGCGAACGCCCTGCAGGAGTTCAACTTCGACAATCGGTCCGCGGGCTTCTATGAGTACTACGGCTCGGGGTCCACCGGGACCTTCGATCCGAGTTCGGGAGGCATGTCCAATCTCATCACCATCCACTTCGACCTCTACAGCGTCGCCGGTTCTCAACTGGTGTGGGGCGGCGATGCCGCCACGTATCCATCCACCGATGTAAAGGCGGTGACCGATGGTCTCGCTTATGCCGTCATCAAGACGCTGAAGGAGCAGAAGCTCATATGAAACGGAAGCTGCAGGAGATAGCCGGGGTCGCGCGAGCCGCGGTGTTTCCAAATCTCTCGTCGCAGTTCCTGCAGGCGCTGTTCAACTTCGCCGACACCGGCAAGCCCGACAACCTGCCATTGGTCACGTTCCAGGCCCAATGACGGTTTATGAGATGGCCGAACACGCGCGCGGCGGGGACGCAGTATCGCCGACCACGCTCGGCTCGCGCGACAAATGCGCGGAGTGAGCGCGCAATGGGACTTTGGTCCTATTGACCGGCGGGCCTTTTGGCCCCATGCTCCGCCCCCGCCGGGAGTCCTCTGCTCGATCCAGCAGTTTCCCGCTTTCCAACCACGAACGAGGTCCTAGATGAACATAACGAGAAGTCTTCTACGAGTGCTGGCAGTGCCGCTCATCGCGCTGTTCGCCATGGCGTGGCCGGCGCTCGCGCAAGCCCAGAAGCAGCCCAACATCATCATGATCATGGGCGATGACATCGGCTGGTTCAACATCGGCGCCTACCACCAGGGAATCATGTCGGGCAAAACGCCGAACCTCGACCGGCTCGCCGCCGAGGGGATGCGCTTCACCGACTACTACGCCGAGGCGAGCTGCACGGCGGGGCGCGCCAACTTCATCACCGGCGAGATCCCACTGCGCACCGGCCTGACTACGGTCGGGCAGGCCGGTTCGCCGATTGGGATGCCGGAGCAAGCGCCGACGATCGCGACGGCTCTGAGGGCCATAGGTTATGCCACCGGCCAATTCGGCAAGAATCACCTGGGCGATCTGAACAAGTTCCTGCCCACGGTGCACGGCTTCGATGAATTCTTCGGTTATCTCTATCACCTCGACGCGATGGAGGACCACTGCCACCCCAACTATCCACAAGCGCTTCAAGCCACTGTTGGCGCACGCAACATGGTCCACTCGTGGGCGACCAGTGTCGACGACCCGACCGTGCAACCGCGCTGGGGCAAGATCGGCAAGCAGAAGATCGAGGATGCCGGCGAGCTGTGTCCCAAACGGATGGAGACCGTGGACGATGAGATCCTCGACAAGGCGCTCAAGTTCGTCGACAAGGCGCGCAAGGACGGCAAGCCGTTCTTCCTCTGGCTCAACCCGACGCGGATGCACGTCGTCACGCATCTGTCGCCGAAGTATGAAGCGATGCGGAACCCGCAAAACAACTGGACCATGCAAGAAGCCGGCATGGCGCAGATCGACGATATCGTCGGCTCGGTGATGAAATACCTCAAGGACAGCGGCATCGAGGGCGACACCATCCTCGGCTTCACCACCGATAACGGCGCAGAGAACTTCACTTGGCCCGATGGAGGCCAGACGCCTTTCGCCGGAGGCAAGGGCACCGCGCTCGAAGGCGGCTTCCGTGTTCCGATGATCCTGCGCTGGCCGGGCAAGGTGCCGGCGGGCAAGGTCGAGAACGGCATCGTGTCCGGGATGGACTGGTTCCCGACGTTCGTCGCGGCAGCCGGTAACCCCAACATCACCGATGAGCTGCTCAAGGGCAAGCAACTCGGTGATCGCACGTACAAGGTGCACCTGGACGGCTACAACCAGATGGACCTGATCACGGGCAAGGGTCCCTCGGCACGGCACGAGATCTTCTATTTCACCGAGGGCACGCTCTCGGCCGTGCGGATCAACGACTTCAAGTATCGCTTCACCGATCAGCCGCAAGGTTGGCTGGGCGGCACCATCAAGGTCGATTGGCCGATCCTGACCAACCTCCGCCTCGATCCGTTCGAACGGACAGGCATGCCTAGCGGCGCGAATGGGTCGCTAGCGTATTACAACTGGTTCGTGTACGAGTTCTGGCGCTTCCAGTTCGTGCAACAAGAAGTCGCGAAGGTCGCGCAAACCGCGATCGAGTTCCCGCCCATGCAGCCAGGCGCGAGCTTCAACCTCGAGGCGCTGAAAGCGCAGATCGAGAAAGCGAGGGCGGCGCACGGTCAATAAGCACGTCTCGCTAGTCCTCGTTACTTTCGCGCCGTCCGCCTTCTGGGTGGACGGCGCGGGCTTTGTTGAGTGGTCGAGGGAGCTACGAGCAAAGGGGCGGCAGCGGCGAGAGCGAAAGATCGAGCGGGTTCGGCGAGGGCGACGAGGGCTCTCACGGGTCCGGGGCGAGCCGCTAAAGCGGCAGCGCGGCTCCGGAGGTCGATACGCCTCTTCCGGCGGTCGGTCGCTTCCCCAGGCGATGGATCGGATGCTCGAGGACCGATCGGCAACAACCGCCTTCTAGAGGTAGCGGCCTCGAGCAACGGTGCGGGCTTGATGTGGGCGTGTGGAGCCGGCCCGCTGCCGACGGCAAAGACGGTAGCACAGTCATGAATACGTCTTCGAGACGCTCTATACTTTCCAGGCTCCGCTCGCTGGCCAGGTTAGCAGCCCCCTGCAAATCGTCTGGAACCTAGCAATCGACCCGGACTGAGGGCCCGTCATCGTCTCCCAATTTCCAGTTCCTCTTAAATGGTGACAGACGTCCGGTTGCGTGCGCTGGACCACAGCAGCCAGTTCAAGGTGCGTGCCGGCCTGAGCGAGGAGCGGTTTCTCAGGCTGGCCGATTCGGCGCCCGTCATGGTCTGGGTTTCTGGCCTCGATGGAGGGTGCACGTATTTCAACCGCCGCTGGCTCGACTTCACGGGCCGCACGCTGGAGCAGGAGCGCGGTGACGGCTGGTCGACTGGGGTCCACCGTGAAGACCTCCAGGGGTGCCTGGAGATCTACCGCAGCGCGTTCGGCGCGCGCCGCGAGTTCTCCATGGAATACAGGCTGCGGCACCACACCGGGGAATACCGCTGGATCTGGGACACGGGTGCGCCGGTGTACGGTCCCGACGACGTCTTCGAAGGCTATGTCGGATCCTGCATCGACATCAGCGAGCAAAAGCAAGCCGCGGAAGCATTGCGCCAGAGCGAGGCCAAGTTCCGCGTGCTGTTCGAGTCGAACATGGTACCGCTCGTGTATTGGCACGCGGACGGCCGCATCACAGATGCCAATGACGCCTACCTGCGCCTGGTCGACTTCACCCGCGACGAGCTCAAGGCCGGTCTGCTGCGATGGGAAGAGCTGACGCCGGCCGAATACCTCGAGCTCGACCAGCGCGCCTTTGCCGAGCTGGCTTCGGGCCGGGACAGCTCCACGCCTTACGAGAAGGAATACGTGCTGCGCAACGGAATGCGCGTACCCGTGTTCATGTCGAGGAGCCTGTTGCCGGGCCACCGCGACCGGGGAGTCGCGTTCGCGATCGACCTCACCGAGCGTAAGCGCTCCCAACAGCTCTTGCGAGAGAGCCAGGAAGAAGCCCAGCGCCTGCAATTGGACTTGTCCCACATCACGCGCGTCAGCACGATGGGCGAGCTGACGGCCTCTCTCGCGCACGAGCTCAACCAGCCTCTGACCGCCATTTTGACCAACGCGCAAGCGGCTCAGCGGCTGATCGCCGCCAAGAATCCGGATCTGGCCGAGCTCGGCGAGATCCTGGCCGACATCGTCGCGGACGACCAGCGGGCCGGCGAGGTGATCGACCGTCTGCGCAGCCTCGTGCGCAAGGGGAAATTGGAGGCGCAGAGGCTCGATCTCAACGGCATGGTCCGCGACGTCGTGCGCCTGATGCGAAGCGAGGCGCTGATCAAGGATGTGACGATCATCCTCGAGCTGAGCCCTGTGCCGGCGCTGATCCGCGGCGACCGGGTTCAATTGCAACAGGTCCTGCTCAACCTGATCATCAACGGGCTGGACGCGATCAAAGAAGCGGGCGCAGGCGACGCTACCTTGGTCGTCCGCACCACGCGACCGGACGAAGCATGGGTGCACGTGACCGTGGAAGACACCGGGGTCGGCATCCGCAGCGACGCTCTGGAGACGATCTTCGAGCCCTTCAGGACGAGCAAAGCAAAGGGCATGGGGATGGGGCTTTCGATCTGCCGCTCCATCGTCCAGGCGCATGGCGGCCGCATCTGGGCCGAGAGCAAGCTCGGGCAGGGCGCCACGCTGCACGTCACGCTCCCTGTCGATTCCGAGGCCTGATCGTGCGCGCCCCCGAGCCGACCGTTTACCTCGTGGATGACGACGCGTCGGTGTGCCGCAGCTTGGCGCGGCTGCTGAAGGCGGTCGGCTACCGGGCGCAGACTTTTCGCTCGCCGGACGAGTTCCTGCGCAACTACCGCGATGGGAGTCCCGGCTGTCTGGTGCTCGACCTGCACCTGCCGGGCATGAGCGGCTTGGAGGTGCAAGAGACTCTGGCGGGCGGGGAGCAGTCGCTGCCGGTCATTTTCATCACGGGCCATGGCACGGTTCCCGCCAGCGTGCGCGCCATGAAAGGCGGCGCGGTGGATTTCCTGTCCAAACCCTTTCTCGCCAAAGAACTGCTGGAGGCCGTCGACGAGGCGTTGGAGCGCAGCAGACGGCAGTATGCGTTGCGGCAGGAGCTCGATGCGCTGCGCGAACGCCTCGACACACTGACCCACAGGGAGTGCCAGGTGCTCGAGGGCGTGGTCGCGGGCAAGCTCAACAAGCAGATCGCCGTCGAGCTCGGGACGAGCGAAAAAACCATCAAAGTGCACCGCGGACGCGTGATGGAGAAGATGCACGCCGACTCCGTGGCGGAGCTGGTGCGGGCGATCGAAAGGCTGCGCCGCCCCACCAGTGGCGCGAAGCCGCAGTGAATCGGTCGTATAGGACCAAGGTCCAATGTTCCAGCGCTCCTCGAGGTGTTAGGCTGACGCTCTAGCTGCGAACCCGACTCCACCCGGCGCGGGGATGCAGAGGGGGAGCCGGTATGCTGATCGCAGTGGTCGACGATGACGAGTCGGTCCGGCGGGCGATGCGGCGACTGTTGCGGGCGGCAAACCTGGAGGCGGAGACCTATGCCTCTGGCACCGAATTCATGCAGGCGCTCCTGCAGCGCAAGCCGAGCTGCGTCGTCGTCGATCTGCATATGCCGGGCATGAGCGGCCTCGAGGTCCAGTCGCGACTGGTCGCCAGCGCAGCGGAGATTCCCATCATATTCATCACCGCCTACGACGACCCGGGCGCAAGAGACCGTGCCCTCCTGGCCGGGGCGGCCGGCTATCTGCGCAAACCATTCTCCGAGGAAGTGCTGCTGAAGGCGATCGATGCCGCCGTGCGCGTTGCTGCTGGCGAGCGTCACAACGAGCAGCGGGGCGAGTGAGGCATCGTCCAACAGCGAGCGCTGCGGACACTCATCTGGGGGTAGTATAAAGTATAGGCCTGACCCCGACGGCCGCCGACGGCCGACGTGACCCCGACGGCCGACGGGGATCTTTACTGTCGCGCGAATGGCACTACAATGATGTGGGTCGGCGGGATCTGTGCATTGCGCTGGTCAGAACCGCCCGGGGGGTTGCGATGCGTCCTACTTTGCTGTTAGTTGCGCTGGTGCTTGCGTCGACGGCCGCAGCCGCGGACAAGGTCTACAAGTGGGTCGATGCGCAAGGCAAGGTGCTGTATACGGATCAGCCGCTCAAAGGGGCCGAGGAAATCACGATAGCCAGACAGCCGCCCAGCGCGGCTCCGGGCTCATTTGCGTCGCTCGAAGAGGACCGCCCGCGCTATTCGGCGCTGACGTTCGGTGCTCCGACGAATGAGGCAACCGTCCGCGACAACGAGGGCAACGTAAAGATCGCGGTGAGCGTCGTACCACCCCTGCGAGCCGACCGAGGCGATCAGATCAAGCTGAGCCTTGACGGCGGCGTGCTCGATGCAGATTTGAGCTCCTCCGAGGTCATCCTGTCCGGATTGGATCAGGGCACCCACACCCTGCAGGCCGCCGTGACCGACAAGGACGGTAGGGTCCTCATCCGGAGCGATCCCATCGAGTTCTACCTCAAGCACTGGTCGATCAACAATCCCAGGGGTCCCGCCGTTTATCCGCCGGTGTACCCTTCCCAACTCGTTCCGAAACACTGAAGATACGAGCCCAAGCAGATCGAATGGCGGCGCCGTTGTTCACCCTGGCCCGCTGTCCCGCGCTTCATGAACGGCCGGAGGACCAAGCTCGATGTCGCGCTGTCGGGCTGCAACGCTAGCCTGGATAGTTCATGAAGACGCCCCCGAAATGAGCAGATGTGGCGTGCGCCAGGCCTTGTGAGCGCTTCAAAGCGCGTACGCGCTGTTGCGCCGGGCTACTCGGGCGCTCGCGGCCGCTTTGCGGTCATCTTGGGCATGCCCGTCTTGCCAATAGAGTGATCTATTGGCTGCGCCGGTCGAGTCCAACCTGCCTCGCAAATCGCCACGCGAATCATCCCGAGTCCTTCATGAATTATCCAGGCTAGCTCGCCGCGACATCAAGCCATACCCGTCACGAGCCGTTGAACGGATGTGCTGCGCAAGCTGATCCTCTCCCGCATCGTCGGCCCGCTGTGCCTGGTCATCGCTTTCGCCCCGGCATTCGCCGCCGAACCGGCTGATGGTGCGCAGCCCCCCGCGCAGCGTCCCAAGATCGGCCTGGTCCTGGGCGGCGGGGGCGCGAAGGGCATCAGCCACATCGGCGTCATCAAGGTGCTGGAGGAGCTGCACGTCCCGGTCGACTACATCGCCGGGACCAGCATGGGCTCGCTGGTAGGTGGAGCCTATGCCTCGGGCATGTCGTCCGAGGAGATGGCGCGGTTCGTGAAGGGGCTGGACTGGGACAAAGTGTTCAAAGACCTGCCGCCGCGCCAGGACCAATCGGTCTATCTCAAGCGGCTGGATGCCGAGAATCTGTGGCCGCTGGTGCTGGGGATCGGTCACGGCGGCGTGTCATTGCCGAGCGGGGCCGTCGTCGGCCAGCGGCTCGGCTACGTTCTGGACAAGCTCGCGGCCGGCGGCGCCGGCGCCAGGACGTTCGACGATCTGGAGATCCCGTACCGCGCGGTGGCCACCAACGCGCTGACCGGAAAAATGACCGTATTCGACCGCGGCGATCTGGCCAACGCCATGCGCGCGAGCATGTCGGTGCCCGGCGTCTTCGCGCCGGCGGAGATCGGGAATCAGCTCTACCTGGACGGCGGGCTCGTGCGCAACCTGCCGGTCGATGTGGTCCGCGGCATGGGAGCCGACGTCGTGATCGCCGTCAATCTGGAGTCGCCGTTGGCCACGCGCGACCAATTGAACAACGCGCTCACCGTGACGGTGCAGATGATCGACATTCTGATGGGCCAGAACGTCCAAGCGCAGCTTGCCACTCTCACCGATGCCGATGTCTTGATTCACCCGGACCTGAACGGCTATGGCTCTTCCAGCTTCGATCAAGCCGGGAAGCTCATCCCGCTGGGAGAGCAAGCGGCACGGGCCATGGCGGACAAGCTCAAGCGCTACAGCCTGCCGGCGGACCAGTACCAGGCGCTGCGCGCGGAGCAGCGCGCGCGCTATCGCAAATCACCTCCCATCGAGACAGTGCGCGTGGAGACCGCGCGGCTCAAGTACATCAATCCCGAGGCCGTCGAGGCGGGTCTGCACCTGCCCAAGGGGCAACTCTTGGACGTGGAAGAACTCACACAAAGGGTCGATGTGCTGTACGGCACGGGTGACTACGAACGCATCTCTTACGACTTCGAATACCAGGACGGAGAGCGGGTGCTGGTCGTGCAACCGGTGGAAAAACCGGCGGGGCCGAACTATCTCCGCTTCGGGCTTCAGATGGCCACCGACTTCAAGGGCGACAACGAGTTCGTCCTTTTGGCCAATTACACGATGACCTGGGTCGACCGTTTGGGAGCGCAGTGGCGCAACGACATCGGCCTGGGCAGCTTCGCTTTCGTTCGCAGCGAGTTCTACCAGCCGCTTTCTCTGTCCAGCCCCTGGTTCGTGGCTCCCAGCGTTGTCGCGGGGCGGCAGGTGGTCAACTTCTTCGACGGCGACAACATTGCGGCCCAGTTGCGCGAAAACAGCCTGGTCGCGGCACTCGACGTCGGCGCGACGATCGAGCCCTCCGCCCAAGTGCGCGCCGGAGTGTTCACCGGCAAGCTGAACGCGACCCCCACCGTCATCGTACCGGGCCTGTCCACGACGGATGCGGGGCTGGGCGGCTATCAGTTCGGCGCCGCCTACGACACTCGGGACAACGTGGGCTTCCCGCGGGAGGGAACCTATGTGCGCGCGGGCCTCACGCTCGCGCGCACAGGTCTGGGCAGCGCGCTGAACTATCAGAAAGCGGAGCTCAACTGGCTCTCGGCCTGGAGCATCGGGCGCAATACAGTCTCCGCGTCATTGCGCGGCGGCAGCGGCTACGACGGAGACGTCCCCTTCTACGAGCTGTATTCGATCGGCGGTTTTCTCAACCTGTCCGGCTACCGTACGAACCAGCTGCAGGGGCAGTCCGTCGCGCTGGGCCGCCTGATGTACTACTACCGTGTAGCGAGCTTGGGCTTGGTGGGCAGCGTCTACGCCGGCGCCTCCCTGGAAGCGGGCAATGTGTACGGTTCG
>DATJVW010000414.1:0-15092 GCA_035501675.1 Burkholderiales bacterium | reverse complement strand
CCATCGATGACCAGGTCGAAGCCGCCGAGCGCGCAAACCCGAATCGGCGGTTGCCGTGGCTCGACCACGACGGGAAGCATCTCGGGCATCGCTCCGGGGACGTCGGTCCCTCGGACCGGCACACCACGGCGCTCAGGCGCTGGCGCCAATTGCTGAGACAGGGTGCGTGTAGACCACCCGCCGCCCCAGTCGCGGCGGCCGCCCTGGGACAAAACGACTATCCCGGCGAGCAAGTCGCGGGCGCCATCGATGTCGCCGTCGTGGAGCAGATGGAGAGCTGCCCGGGCCATACGGGAGCACTCGCACCGCCCGCGAGCCCCTCCCTTGACACCCGCGAGAATGGATCGCCGCGCTGCCGGCGGACCTGATTGCGCGAAGGTGAACCGAGCCATACTCCCTCCCCACCCTGCTTTATTGTTGGCAGGATGGTATCCCCAGGCCTGGAGTGTCCGGACCCCCACGAAAGTTATAGAGCTACAACGCCGCCAGTTTCTCGCACCGGCTCAGTGCAGCTTCACATGAGGCTCGGTGCGGCGCGTGATGATCCGCGCCAGCGTGTCCAGGAACACTTTGGTAAAGCCGTACAGGGCATATTCGTGCATCTTGTACAGCGACAGGTACATCAGCTTCGCGAAATAGCCTTCGATCATCACGGCCCCCCGCGTGATGCCGCCCATCAGGCTGCCCACGGTGCTGAACTTGCCCAGCGACACGAGCGAGCCGAAGTCGCGATACACGAAGGGTCTGAGCGGCTGCCCCTGGAGATAGCGCGGCAACGTCCGGCACAGGTGCGAGGCCTGCTGGTGGGCCGACTGCGCGCGGGGCGGCACCCAGCCGTCCTTCTCCGGCCACGGGCAGCTCGCGCAGTCGCCGAAGGCGAACACGTTGGGGTCGCGCGTGGTCTGCAGCTCGCGGCGCACGACGAGCTGGTTAAGGCGGTTGGTCTCGAGCCCGTCCAGGTCCTTGAGGAAGTCGGGTGCCTTGATGCCGGCGGCCCACACCACGAGCTCGGCAGGAATCTCGCGGCCGGTCGCGGTCTTGACACCGCGCTCGGACACCTCGGTCACCCTCTCGCCGGTGATGACTTCCACCTTGAGCCTACCGAGCAGCTTCAGCACGGCGCTGGACAGTCGCTCGGGCAGCGCCGGCAGGATCTTGGGCGCCGCCTCCACCACGGTGATCTTGATGTCCTCCTCGGGGTTGATGCGGTCTAGCCCAAAGGAGACGAACTCGCGGATCGTGTTGTGCAGCTCGGCCGCGAGCTCCACGCCGGTCGCGCCCGCACCGATGATCGCGATGTGCAGCTGGCCGGGCTGCAGAGGGCCCTGCTGCGCGTTGGCGCGCAGGCAGGCGTTGAGCATGCGCGAGTGGAACAGTACCGCCTGCTGGGGCGTGTCGAGCGAGATGGCGTAGCGCGCCGCGCCCGGTGTGCCGAAGTCGTTGGTTGTGCTCCCCAAGCACAGGACCAGCGTGTCGTAGGCAACGGAGCGGCGCGGGATGACCTCGCGGCCGGTCTCGTCCATTGTGGGCGCCAGCTCGATCTCCTTTTTCGCGCGGTCCAACCGGTCCATGCGCCCCAGAACAAACTGGAAGTGGTGCCAGCGCGCCTGATACAGATAATCCAGCTCGTGGTCGTTCAAGTCCATGCTGCCCGCCGCTACCTGATGCAGCAGCGGTTTCCACAGGTGCGTGCGCGACTTGTCCACCAGCGTGATCAGCGCCTTGCGCCGCCTGCCCAGCTTGTCCCCCAGGCGCGTTGCCAGCTCCACGCCGCCCGCGCCCCCGCCGACGATGACGATGCGATGCGGTGCGTCGGCTGTGGCGCCACGTGTGGTTGTCATATCCGGCGATGTCGATGAGCTCTAACTCAGAGGATAGAGGAATCCGGCGGGACGTGGTTGGGCAGTCGTCGCGAGCTATGTCGAGCACCCGCAAGTCGTCGCCGATCGCATTGAACTGGTGGCGCGCGCTGTTGGCGATCCGTGCCGAATCCTGGCCGGCATCGACTGCGGCTTCGATACCTCGACCGGCGTCGGACGGGTCGCCGAGGAGGTGGTGTGGGAAAAGCTGCGCGCGGGCGCAGCGCTGGCGACGAGCCGGTTGTTCCGAGCCCTCGTCCGCAGGCCGTTGCGCCATGACCGCACCGGCAGGCAGATTGGACCGCTCCCGCTACCCGAAGCGGCTGCGGGCCAGTGCTGCGCCGGCGCTGAGCGCTTCGAGCTTCTCTACCGCCACGCCGCGGTCCATCGGGGCCATGCCGCAGTTGGTGCAGGGATAGATCCGCTCCTTGGGCACATGGTGCATGACCTCGGCGAGGAGGCCCGCAATCTCCTCGGGGGTCTCGACCCGATCGCTTGCCACGTCGATCACGCCGATCAGCACGTCCTTGCCCGCCAACAGGTCGAGCAGATTTAGCGGTACGTGCGAGTGCATGCACTCGACCGAGACCTGGTGCACGCGGCTTCTCGCCAGCGCGGGAAAGATCTCCTCGTACTGCCGCCACTCGTTTCCCAGCGATTCCTTCCAGTCGATGTTCGCCTTGATACCGTAACCGTAGCAGATGTGCACGGCGGTCTGGCAGCGCAGGCCTTCGATCGCGCGGTGCAACGCGTCGATGCCCCAGCGCTTGACCTCATTCAGGTAGACGTTGAAAGCGGGTTCGTCGAACTGGATCACGTCGACACCATCTGCTTCGAGGGCGCGCGCCTCTTGGTTGAGCAGCTCCGCGAACGCCATCGCCATTTTCAGCTTGTCGCCGTAGTGAGCGTCGGCGACGGTGTCGACGATGGTCATGGGCCCGGGCAGCGTGATCTTGAGTCTTCTGGTCGTGTGTGCCCGCGCCAGTCGCGCCTCAGTTTGGTGGACCCGCGCCGCAAGGCGCAGGGGCGCGACCACGGTGGGCACCATCGCCTCGTAGCGGTTGTTGCGAATGCCCATCTTCACCTTGCGGTTGAAATCGATCCCCTCGATCGACTCGAGGAAGCCGTGCACGAAATGCTGGCGCGACTGCTCGCCGTCGCTGACGGTGTCGATCCCGGCATCTTCCTGCGCCTTGATCCATAGGAGCGTCGCATCGCTCTTCGCCTCCGCGAGCGCCTGGCCGGCGAGCTTCCATTGCGGCCACAGCTTGCCCGGCTCCGCGAGCCACGAGGGTTTGGGCAAGCTGCCCGCGATTGTGGTTTCGAACATGATCGATCCTCACCTCGACGTTGCGCCGGCTGGCTCCGGCTTGAACTCGATGACGATGCCCCGCAGCGGCGTGTCTCCCACGTTCTTCACCACGTGAATGACGGGCGGGTTGAAGCTGACCCGTTCGGGTACCGTCTCCACGAATATCGGTGGCTGGCCATCGAGCCATTGCTGGAGACGGGTCCGGTTGAGTTGCATCACGACGCGTTGGCTATGGCTGTGCCGCGCGCGTGTTTCGCCGGGGGCTAGCTTTTCTTCGAAGACGAAAAACTCATCGCCATCGTAGCGCATGGCGTTCTTCTCGGCCGGGATGATCTCGCTCGGGGACTGGACAGGAGGATGGTGGGGCTTTATGGCAATCTCCAAGAACGCGCCTCCGCTCGGCGGTTCATACGACTCGCCCGGTTGAAAGACGGCGACATCGCCTCGCGTCATCGCCCGTCGCGACATGCCGGAGGCGAGCCAGATGTCACCCAGCGCTACGATGACCCGATGCCCGCAGTCCGGCGCCGTGGCCGCAGCGCATGGCGCCACGTCCCGCGTAACGCGAACGTACTCGTTGTCGAGCGCTATTTGATCTGCCGTGAGCAGCGCCGCAAGCAGTAAGGGAATCATTGGGGTCGGTCAAAATCCGCGCTTCATCATCGATACGGGTCGCAGCGCCAGCCGGGCTGGCCCGCGCAACGACTCTACCACAGGGGCGAAGCCGGTATGCTCCAGGGCGGCGGACGGCTAGAATGGGGTCATGCACATCTGCAGCCACGGTCGCTCCGGTGCTGGAACGAATAGGCAAGTATCAGATCAAGGGAGAGCTGGGTAAGGGAACGCGCAGCACCGTCTACCTCGCCTACGACGAGTTCTACGGCTCGGACGTTGCGGTCAAGGTCTACGACGAAGGCGGAGCTCGCGAGACCCGGGTGCCCAGGGTGCAGTTCCTGAGCGAGGCCGCGCTGGCCGGCAAGCTCGTGCATCCGCACATCGTGACGATCCTGGATGCTGTGGTCGACGAGCGCTACAGCTACGTGGCGATGGAGTACGTGCACGGCGGCAATCTGTACCGCTATACGAGCCCCGAGCGGCTGTTGCCGGTGGCTGACGTGATCGAGATCGCATTCAAGTGCTGCGGCGCGCTCGATTACGCCTACCGGCAGGGCGTGGTGCACCGAGACATCAAGCCCGCCAACATACTGGTCGCACGCGGCACGGACGTGAAAGTCGCCGATTTTGGTGCGGCGTTCGTGCGCGACGCGGAAACGACGCAGAAACTGCGGATCGGATCACCGTCCTACGTGGCACCCGAGCAGATCCGCGACGACCCGCTCACCCATCAAAGCGACATGTATTCCCTCGGCGTCGTGCTCTACGAGCTCCTGGTCGGCCGCCGGCCCTTCTATGCTGCAAGCACGGCTGAGCTCCTGAGCACCGTGCTGACCGAGGACCCGGTAAGGCCGTCGGTGTGGCGGCCGGACCTACCGGAGGAACTGGATGCAGTGGTGCTGCGCATGCTCCAGAAATATCCCGCCGATCGCTATCCCGACTGGGCCGAGCTCGCGCTCGAATTGGCAAGGATCGGCCGCCTCAGCGTGTACGACCAGGTGGTTCGAGACAGCGAAAAATTCCTGGCCGCGCGCCCTGCCGCCCTGCTGGCCCAGCTCAGCGACGCGGACGTCTGGGAGCTGACGCGCATCGGCCAGTGGCGCCGGGTGCCGTCGCACACGGTGCTGGTCACCGAGGGCGACACGGGCGATAGCCTGTTCATCCTCGCCCAAGGCGAGGCGAAAGTGACTGCTCGGGGCCGCCTGTTGAACGTGCTGCGCGCGGGCGAGTGCTTCGGTGAGATGGCTTACGTACGGGGCCAGGCCGCCTCGCGCCAGGCCACCGTGGAGACCAGCACCGACGCGCTGGTCGTCGAACTGAGTCGCGCCGCGTTGGACGGCCTGTCGACTGGCTGTCAGTTGCAGCTCAACCGCGCTCTGCTGCGCGCTCTCGCCGACCGCCTCGAGCTGGCCAACGTACGGCTGTCGCCGGGCGGCGCGTGAGACGCTTCACACCTGCGGGTTCAACCGCTCGAGCTTGGAGTGCAGTTTGTTCACCGCGTTGATGTAGGCCTTGGCGGAGGCCACGACGATGTCGGTGTCGGCGCCGGCGCCGTTCACGATGCGCCCGTTCTTGCGCAGGCGCACCGTGACCTCGCCCTGTGAGTCGGTTCCGCTCGTCACCGCGTTGACCGAGTACAGGGTCAGCTCGGCCCCGCTCGACACGATGCTCTCGATGGCCTTGAAGGTGGCGTCCACCGGCCCGCTGCCTTGGGCCTCCGCCTTCTTCTCGGCGCCGTCCTCCGCCAACACCACTTTTGCCACCGGCGTCTCTCCGGTCTCCGAGTGCGCCATCATCGAGAGCAGCTTGAAATGCTCCTGCTCGTGGTCGTGGCTGACCGCCTCGTCGCTGACCAGCATCTGCAGGTCCTCGTCGAAGATCTCCGATTTTTTGTCGGCCAGCTCCTTGAAGCGGGCGAAGGCCGCATTCAGCGCCTCCTCGGACTGGAGCTCGATGCCGAGCTCCCGCAAGCGCTGCTTGAAGGCGTTGCGCCCGGAGAGCTTGCCCAGCACCAGCTTGTTCGCGCCCCACCCGACATCCTCGGCTCGCATGATCTCGTAGGTCTCCCGGCTCTTGATCACGCCGTCCTGGTGGATGCCCGACTCGTGCGCAAAAGCGTTGGCGCCCACGATGGCTTTGTTGGGCTGCACCGGGAAGCCCGTGATGCCGGACACGAGCTTGCTGGCCGGCACGATCTGAGTGGTGTCGATGCGCGTGTCGCACGGGAAGAAGTCCTGGCGCGTGCGCACCGCCATCACGACCTCTTCGAGAGAGGCGTTGCCGGCGCGCTCGCCCAGGCCGTTGACGGTGCACTCCACCTGGCGTGCGCCGCTCATCACCGCGGAAAGCGAATTCGCCACCGCCAGTCCCAGGTCGTTGTGGCAGTGCACCGACCAGACGACCTTTCCGGAATTGGGGATGCGCTCGCGCAATGTGCGGATGAGGCCGCCGAACTGCTCGGGGATGGTGTAGCCGACCGTGTCGGGAATGTTGATGGTCGTGGCGCCCGCCTTGATCACCTGCTCCAGGATGCGGCACAGGAAATCCACCTCGGAGCGGCCGGCGTCCTCGGGCGAGAACTCGACGTCGTCGCGGTAGCTGCGCGCCAGCTTGACGGATTTGACTGCCTGCTCAACCACCTGGTCCGGCGCCATGCGCAGCTTGCGCTCCATGTGGATGGGCGAGGTGGCGATGAAGGTGTGGATGCGCCCGGCATTGGCTCCCTTCAGCGCGTCGCCGGCGCGACGGATGTCGCCGTCGTTGGCCCGCGCCAGGCCACACACGGTGCTCTCCTTGATGGCGGCGCCTATGGCCCTCACGGCTTCGAAGTCGCCGTTGCTGGCGGCGGGAAAACCGGCTTCGATCACATCCACCCGCAGCCGCTCGAGCTGACGCGCGATGCGCATTTTCTCGTCGCGCGTCATGGATGCGCCCGGGCTCTGTTCGCCGTCGCGCAACGTGGTGTCAAAGATGATGAGACGCTCTTTCATGGCGTTCTCCTTCGCGCTCCCGTGTCTGCCAGCGGCCGCGCCAAAGAATTACAGCTTATGACGGAACAGGGCCGGTTGGAAGGGATTCGGTCAAAGAGCTTTACCCGTTCCCACATTCACGCGACGGCCAGGGAGGCCTAAAGCCCATCCGGGGGCATGGGCGGGGGCGGTGCGGACAGCGGCTTGCGCCGGATCCGATTGACCACCCAGATCCCGTAACCGGAGGTGGCGTAGATCAGGAACAGGCCGAACAGCAGCTCGGGCAGGTTGTCCACCAGCTGGAAGATCGTCACGACGACCAGCACGATCGCGACGACCACGCCGAATGGAACGCTCTTGCGCAGGTTGATGTCCTTTCCGCTGTAGAACTTGACGTTGCTCACCATGCTGAGCCCGGCGAACATCGCCAGCGCCCACGCGCCCCAGCGCACTTCCTCCGGCTCTTTGTCGAAAGCCGCCATGGTCCACACGAGTCCGGCGATCAGGCCCGCCGCGGCCGGGCTCGGGAGCCCCTGGAAGTAACGCTTGTCCACCACTCCGAGGTTAGTGTTGAAACGGGCCAGTCGCAACGCGGCGCAGGCGCAGTACACGAATGCGGCGACCCAACCCATCTGGCCCATGCCCTTGAGGGCCCACTCGTAGATCACCAGCGCCGGCGCGGCGCCGAACGACACCATATCGGACAGCGAGTCGTACTCCGCGCCGAACGCGCTCTGCGTTCGCGTGAGGCGCGCCACGCGCCCGTCCAGGCCGTCGAATACCATGGCCACGAAGATGGCGACCGCCGCCAGCCCGAAGCGGTTGTTCATGGCCTGCACAATGGCATAAAAGCCGGCGAACAGCGCTACCGTGGTGATGGCGTTGGGCAGCCAATAGATGCCGTGGCGGCGGATGCGTCCGCCGGCTAGCCACTTCGGCTTGAGATGCGGTCGCTCGGGGTAGTTCATGCGGTCCATTCTAACCCTCGATCTGAGCCGCCAAGACGCCAAGAGCGCCAAGAAAGGCCCGGGCCGGAATCCGAGGGGCGGGCTGACGCGGTCTGCGCAGGCCGATTCCCCTGCTTACCGTAACCAGGAGACCCCGCCTCCCCCGTTCGTGCTCCGTTTCTCTTGGCACTCTCGGCGTCTTGCCGGCTAGTTTCCAGACGCGCGTTCTCCGTGCTCTTCGTGTCCCCGTGGCTGTTGTGGGCTCGGCAGCTCGGCGAAGACGGTCTCGCCGGCGGTGACCTTGTCGCTGATGCTGACCCTCGGGACGGTACCGGCAGGCAGGTAGAGGTCGACCCGGGAGCCGAACCGGATGAAGCCGTAGCGCTGCCCGCGTTGCAGCCGGTCGCCGGCATCGGCATAGCAGAGAATGCGGCGCGCGACGAAGCCCGCGATCTGCACGCAAGTCACGTCCACGCCATCGTCCGTACGGATCCACAGCGCCGAGCGTTCGTTCTCGTCCGAGGACTTGTCCAGCGAGGCGTTGAGGTATTTGCCACCGTGGTACCAGCGCTGTCTGACCACCCCCTCCACCGGACTGCGGTTGGAGTGCACGTTGAACACGTTCATGAACACGCTGATCTTGAGTGCGTCGCGCTCAAGATAGGGATCGCGCGCTTTTTGCACCAGCAGCACCCGGCCGTCGGCAGGGCTGACGGCGATGCCGGGCTGCGGCGGCACCGCGCGCTCCGGGTCGCGGAAGAACTGAACGACGAACGCCGCCAGCGCCCAGAACAGCAGCGACCAGCCGCCCAAAAAGGCGGTGGCAAACAAAGCCAGCCCGACTGCGATGGCGACGTGCGGCCAGCCCTCGCGGGCGATGAGCGGATGGGATTCTTGCACGTTTGGAAGTGAGTCGAGCTATGAAGGGTGAATCAGTGAACCCCCTCACCCTGCGCCCGCGGAGGGCGGAGCAGGTTCCGTCGACTTTGGCCGATGGATGCGACCCCGCAGCGGGATGCCTCGCGCCGGGTTTCCGCGTGCTGACGCGCGCCTACGCGGTTGCATCCCCGGAGGGGCCCCTGCTCCACGCTCCGGCGCGCCTCTCCCCCGGTGGCGGGGGAGAGGGGATCTTCTCCCTGCCCCTTCCCCGGGGGGATGGCGGTACCCTTCACCCTTCACTCACTCACGCCTTCACTGAAGCGCGGCGTCAATTCCGCGACTGGTCAACCAGTCTGCCCTTCTTCAGCCACGGCATCATCTCGCGCAGCCTGGCGCCGACGACTTCGATCGGATGCTCGCGCCCGATACGGCGCATGGCGTTCAGCTTGGTGGCCCCGGTCTGGTTCTCCAGCAGAAATTCCTGAGCGTAGGCGCCGGTCTGGATGTCCTTGAGAATCTTGCGCATCTCGTCTTTGGTCTGTTCGGTGATGATGCGCGGGCCGCGGGTAAAGTCACCGTATTCCGCGTTGTTGGAAATCGAGTAACGCATGTTGGCGATGCCGCCCTCATACATGAGGTCGACGATCAGCTTCAGCTCGTGCAGGCACTCGAAGTAGGCCATCTCCGGCGCATAGCCGGCTTCCACGAGCACTTCGAATCCGGCCTGCACCAGTGCCGTGCAGCCGCCGCACAACACCACCTGCTCGCCGAACAGGTCGGTTTCGGTCTCTTCGCGGAAGTTGGTCTCGATGACGCCTGCACGCGCACCGCCGATGGCAGCGGCATAAGACAGCGCGAGATCGCGCGCCCGACCGCTGACGTCCTGGGCAACGGCGATCAGGCAAGGCGTCCCGGCGCCCTGGACGTACTGATTGCGCACCGTGTGGCCGGGGGCCTTGGGCGCGATCATGACCACGTCCAGATCGGCGCGCGGGATGACCTGGCCGAAGTGGATGTTGAAGCCATGAGCGAAGCCCAGAGTGGCGCCCTTCTTCATGTTGGGCTCGACGTCCTTGCGGTAAGTCGCCGCGATGTGTTCGTCCGGCATGAGCATCATCACGAAGTCGGCCCCCTTTACCGCCTCGGCGGTCTCCTGCACCTTGAGGCCGGCGTTTGCCGCCTTGGTCCAGGACGGCCCCTTGCGCAGGCCGACCGTTACGTTCACTCCCGATTCGTGCAAGTTGAGCGCGTGCGCGTGACCCTGCGAACCGTAGCCCACGATCGTGACTTGCTTGCCCTTGATCAGCGAAAGGTCCGCGTCCTTGTCGTAATAGACTCTCATTCGAGCACCTCCTCCTATTCACCCTTCACTAGATTTTCAGAACCCTGTCGCCGCGGCCGATGCCCGAGGCGCCGGTACGCACCGTCTCCAGGATAGCGCTGCGCTCGATGGCGTTCAGGAAAGCGTCGAGCTTGCTGCCGGCTCCGGTCAACTCGATGGTGTAGGACTTGTCCGTCACATCGATGATGCGACCCCGGAAAATCTCCGCCATGCGTTTCATCTCGTCGCGGTCCTTGCCGGCGGCGCGTACCTTCACCAGCATCAGCTCGCGCTCGATGTGCTCTCCGTCGGACAGGTCCACGACTTTGACCACGTCCACCAGCTTGTTGAGCTGCTTGGTGATCTGCTCGATGACGTCGTCGGACCCGGCGGTCACGATAGTCATGCGCGACAGGGTGGGATCCTCGGTCGGCGCCACGGTGAGCGATTCGATGTTGTAGCCGCGGGCGGAGAACAGCCCCGAGACGCGGGACAGCGCGCCCGCTTCGTTCTCCAGGAGCAGCGAGATGATGTGTCGCATGGGCCTGCCATAACAAAAGACATCGACAGACGGTGGGCCTCGCGGTAACGCCTTCCCGAGAAGGACAAGCGCCCTCGGCGGGCCCTTATGGGGCCGGCCGAACGTCGGCGAAACACGCACCGCACTATCTCGGCCCGCTGTGAATTCGACCGCGCGCCGAGAATTTTACTTGGCCCGGGGCGAACCGCACCCCGGGCCGGGGATTTCAAGAACGCCCAAAACCAGAAACAACCGTCAAACCAGTGTCATCTCCGACAGCCCCTTACCGGCGGGGATCATCGGGAACACGTTCTCGGTCTGGTCGGTGATGAAATCCATGAACACCAGGTCGTCCTTGCGGCCGAAGGCCTCGCGCAGCGCGGGCTCGACGTCCGCGGGTCGCTCGATGCGCATGCCGACATGGCCGAACGACTCCGAGAGCTTCACGAAATCCGGCAGCGCATCCATGTAGGACTCGGCGTAGCGGTTGCCGTGAAAGAACTCCTGCCACTGGCGCACCATACCCATGTAGCGATTGTTCAGGTTCACGACCTTCACCGGCAGCCGGTACTGCTTCGCGGTGGACAACTCCTGGATGCACATCAAAATGCTCGCTTCGCCCGTAACGCAGGCGACGGTGGCTCCAGGGTGCGCCAGTTGCACGCCCAGCGCGTAGGGCAGACCGACGCCCATCGTCCCCAGGCCCCCGGAGTTGATCCAACGGCGCGGCTGGTTGAACTTGTAGAACTGCGCGGCCCACATCTGGTGCTGACCCACGTCCGAGGTCACGTAGGCGTCGCCCCGGGTGATCTCGTAGAGCTTCTCGAGCACCAGTTGCGGCTTGATGATGGCAGCGGCGCGGTCATACTTCAGGCAGTCGCGTTGTCTCCAGGTCTCGATCTGCGCCCACCACGCCTTGAGCGACTCGGGGTCCGGGCGCTCGCGTGAGGCGGCAAGTTGCCGGTTCATTTCCTGCAGCACTTCCCGCACGTCGCCCACGATCGGGACATCGACCTTCACGCGCTTGGAAATGGATGACGGGTCGACGTCGATGTGGATGATCTGGCGCTGCTCCTGGTTGAAGTGTTTCGGGTTGCCGATGACGCGATCGTCGAAGCGCGCGCCCACGGCGAGCAGCACGTCGCAGTGCTGCATGGCCATGTTGGACTCGTAGGTGCCATGCATGCCCAGCATGCCGGTGAACAGAGGGTCGGTGCCCGGAAACCCGCCCAGCCCCATCAGCGTGTTGGTGCACGGAAAGCCGAGCGCCTGCACTAGCTGGGTCAACTCGGTCGAGGCGTTGCCCAGAATCACGCCGCCGCCCGTATAGACCATGGGGCGTTTCGCCTGCAGGATGAGCTGAATGGCTTTCTTGATCTGCCCGGCGTGTCCCTTGATCACCGGGTTGTAGGAGCGCAGGCTGACGCTGTCCGGGTAGTGGAACTGGGTGCTCGTTTGCTGTACGTCCTTCGGGATGTCGACCAGCACCGGCCCCGGGCGGCCGGTGGCCGCGATGTAGAACGCCTTCTTGATGGTCAGCGCGAGCTCCTTGACGTCCTTGACTAGGAAGTTGTGCTTGACGCAAGGACGCGTGACCCCGACGGTGTCCACCTCCTGAAAGGCATCCTGGCCGATGGCGTGCGTGGGGACCTGACCGCTGATGATGACCAGCGGGATGGAATCCATAAAGGCGGTGGCGATTCCGGTCACCGCGTTGGTCACTCCGGGGCCAGAGGTCACCATGACCACGCCCACCTTCTGGGTCGATCGGGCGTAACCGTCGGCGCCGTGCACAGCCGCCTGCTCGTGCCGTACCAGGATGTGCTTGAACTTATCCTGCTTGAAGATCTCGTCGTAGATCGGCAGGATCGCGCCGCCCGGATAGCCGAACACGAACTCGACTCCCTCCGCCTGAAGACATCGGATGGTGATCTCCGCGCCGGTCAGATCGACCTGCGACGTGACTCCAGGGGTGGTCATTTCCATTTTGCGATCCTCGGCTGCGAGATCAGTCCCTGAGGACAAAAAATCCCCGGTTGGGGCAAACCGAACGGGGAACTAAGGAACGATACCTGCGCCCGCCGGAACGGTCAAGGAATTGCCTGGATAAAGAGAAGGTTGGGGAGGGGTACTACTGATGCGCCCGGATCCAGGTCTTCCAGACCTGGAACAGGCCCGGGTCGCTTGCGGCGATAACGGAGCGGCGCCACAGGTCGTCGGCCCAGAAATCGTCGTGCGCGAGCGTGCACATGCGCCCGCCGGCCTCCTCGAGGATCAGCGCACCGGCCGCATAGTCCCACAGCTTCTGCCCGCCGTGGAGGTAGAGGTCCAGGCGACCGGCCGCGAGGTAGCACCACTCCAGCGTCCCGGCGCCGTAGTTGCGCTGCGAGGAGTAAGGCGGGGCCGCGGCCAGCTCGGCGGCCAAGCGCTTACCGAGCCGTTTGAAGTCCACGTTGGCCATCGCGTTGCGGATATGCGGCACATGCGCTTTGATCGGTAAGGGCTCCCCGCCGAGCCAGGCGCCGCCGCCCTTGTGTGCGTGGAATACCTCGTCGGCCACCGGATCGTAGACCACGCCCAGCACGCTGCGGCCGTGCTTCATCAGCGCTACCGAAACCGCGAAATAGGGAAGTCCGTTGACGAAGTTGGACGTGCCGTCGATGGGATCGACGCACCACAACCCGGCGTCGCCCCCGAGCCAGAGCTCCACCTGCTGCTCCTGGGTCATCTCCTCCCCGACCACGGGCCCGGGATGGATCGATTGCAGAGCGCGCGTGAGCGCTTCCTGGGCGGCCAGATCGGCCTCGGTGAACAGGCTGCCGTCGGACTTGCGCTGCTGGGCGACCTTGAGATAGCGCGGCATGATCTGCTCGGCCGCCACCTTCTTCACCGCCGCGATCACGCGGTCGATCGTCGTTTGCTCGGTATTCGCGGAAGTGGCGTCGAGTATCTCCATGCGCAGCTTCAATGGATCGGTGTCGATCCGCGAGTTCTCACCCGATCGGACGGCCGAGGGCGCCCGGTGCGTAAGACGCGCGGGCGCTGGCTGCGCGCTGCGTCTATTTGTGCTGTTTCCACTTGATGGAGCACCCCATGCTGGAGATCTGCTCGGCGGGACCCTTGCCGGTCTGCGCCACCTGGAGCATGGCCTCGAACAGCTCGCGCCGAGCGTCCGGGACCGGGCTCGTGCGCGACGCGTCCAGCCGGCCGCGATACTGCAGCTCGAGTTTCTGGTTGAAGCCGAAAAAGTCGGGCGTACAGGCGGCGTCATAGACCCGCGCCACGTCTTGGGACTCATCAAACAGATACGGGAAGGGGAACCGCAGGTCCTGCGCGACGCGCTTCATGTTGTCGAACGAATCCTCGGGATAGTCGCTGGGGTCGTTGGCGCTGATCGCGACAGCCCCGATGCCGTGTTCTTTCAACTCTTTGCAATCGCGCACGATGCGGTCGATCACCGCCTTCACGTACGGACAATGGTTGCAGATGAACATGACCAGCAGACCCTTCGGTCCTTGGACCTGCGCCAGCCTATAACGTTTGCCGTCGGTGGCGGGCAGATCGAAATCGACAGCGTGCCAGCCGAAATCACAGATGGGAGCGGTAGCCATGAGGATGCCTGCAAGGAAGTGGGGGCCTCACTGCGCGCACTGCGGGCGCAGCACGCGACGTTCGACCCGAACCGTTGAACATGGCAAAATTCTAACATGGACAATCACTTGCCGCGCACATGCGGAAATGCACCGGAGGCGCGTGAGGGCGACGCTCGATCCCTACGGAGGTTTTTTTGCGCTGGCGATCTTTCGCCGGGCGCGACCCGGGAACTGCCGGAAGCGGCCGCGCACCACGCCGCACGAGTCCTGCGGCTTGCGCTCGGCGACCCTGTCGTCGTGTTCAACGGCGCCGGCGGCGAGTCGGATGCGCGCATCGTCTCCATCGGCAAAGACCACGTCGCGGTGCGCGTGGGCCCGTGGCGGGCGCGCGAGGCCGAGCCGCTCGTGCGCGTGACGCTGCTGCAAGGGTTGAGCGCGCGCGAACGCATGGACTTCACCTTGCAGAAAGCTGTGGAGCTGGGGGTCGCCGACATCTTTCCCGTGGAGACGCGGCGATCGGTGATGCGCCTCGCGGAGGAGCGCGCCGCGCGCCGCGTCGAGCATTGGCAGAATCTGGTGGTGGCCGCGTGCGAGCAATGCGGGCGCAACCGGGTGCCCGCAGTGTACCCGGTGTCCACCCTTCCCGACTGGCTCGGCGCTCACCGGGAGCCGTCCGGCGAGCATCGCATCATCCTGTCGCTCCTCGCAACGACGCGGCTGCGCGATCTGGCGGCCCCGCAGCAGTTGCTGCTGTTGGCCGGGCCGGAGGGGGGGTTCGCCCCAGAGGAGGTGGACATGGCGCGCTCGTGCGGATTCACACCGGTGCGGCTCGGTCCGCGCGTGCTGCGCACGGAGACCGCCGCGCTGGCGGCTCTCGCCGCCGTTCACGCGCTGTGGGGCGATCTGTAGGAGGAGGCGAGAAGATCTCTCATCATTCCGCTGTTCGCAGCGGTCATTGAAAGGCAATCGACCTATGGACATCAACAGGAGTACTTTCGTGGTGACGGGCGGCAGCTCGGGCTTGGGCGCAGCGACAGTGGAAATGCTCGTCGCCAGCGGCGGCAACGTGGTGATTGC
>DATJVW010000413.1:0-7861 GCA_035501675.1 Burkholderiales bacterium | reverse complement strand
AGGGCAAACGCTGAGCGTAGCGGCGTGGATCAGAACTTCCACAACACGCTCGCCGTGACGAGCTGGAGATCCACCTCACCGGTCGTGCTGTTGCCATAGTTGGGCAGGTACTCGTACTCCGCTCGCACGGCGAGGTTCTTGGTGACGAAGAGCTGGACGCCTGCGCCGACAACGTAATCGACGTCGTGCTGGTTCGTATCGAACGCGCCTGTGGTGCCCTGCTGGCTGAACTTCGTGCGCCAGTAGACGCCGCCGGCCTTTCCGAAGAGCGAGAAGCGACTGCCGATGGGAATGCTGCCTACGGCTTCGAGAAAGCCGGCCCAGGTCTTTGTCTGGCTGGTGGTTTCGCTAACGCCGCCGTTGACGAACGTTGCGCTGAACCTGCCGAAGTAATCGTAGCCTGCCTCGACCCCCAGGTAGCGGTTGATCTGGTAGCCCAGCAGCAGCTTCCAGGCGAAGCTCGTGTCGTCGCAGCTCTGGACCACGCTGCCTGCAGGGGCGTCGCAGTACTGGATCGCCTTGCTTTGCCCGGCGCCAGCGCCCACATACCAGCCGGTGGCTTCGTCGGCCGAGGCCGCGAGTGGCGCGAGTGCAGCGGTCATGCCTGCCAGCGCGGCCCACTTCCTCAGCGCAGTGCGTCGCATGAGCTCCAATCTGAACCGAGCAACCATCTAGCCGTGGCCGGCGCGCCAGCGCCGGCGAACGCTCTCGCTCGTACCTTCCGCCGCGCAGAAAACGAACGCCGGGCGTGGTCCCGCGCGGCCCCACAGGAGTGCAGCTTGAGCGCGCTCAGCCCTTGCTCGTGGTCTTGCGGATCTCTTTCTCGTCGGTCCACTCCAGCAGCCCGTTGCGGATGTTCCACAGCTGCAGGTTGAACTTGTAGTAGACGTCCTTCACGTCCTTCGCCTGCTTCACGATGGAGGTGATGTTGCCCTCCATGCGGTACTGGGCGCCCACCATCTTGCCTTTCTCGGCCGCCTGCTCCTTCTCGTACAGCTCGCTCTGCTGGCGCTGCAGCTCCTCGACCTGCTGCTGCATCGCGCTCGCATCCACCGCGAAGCGAACCTTCCCGCTCTTCTGCAGCTCGGCACGGATGCTGTCCGTGATGGAGCGCGTGTCGATGTACTCGCTGGTCTTGTTCTTCACTTCCTGGACCGTGACGATGGGCAGGTTACCGCTCGCGATCACCGGGTCCTGCAGCATCGAGCGCGTCATGGACTCCGCGATCATCTGCAGGTCGGTCGAGCCGAACTGGTTGGTGACGGTCTCCACGGCCTTTTCATCGCCATAGTGGGTCTTCTCCTGGGCGCAGCCGGCGGCGAACGCGGCGGCGGCGATCAGCGGCAACAAGACGAGGCGGCGGGTGCGGCTTGAGTCGATCATGGCATCCTCTCCTTTCAAGAAAATAGGCGCGCGGTGCGTCCGGGCCATTCAGGGTGTCCGCGGCCGGCGCTCATTCCTGGCTCTGCAGGATCAAGCGGTAGTCCACGGCTTTGCTGGTCGGCGCGATACCGGTCACGACGATGTTGGTGTTCTCGTTCATGAGCAGCGGCTTCCAGACTTCCTCCTCCCAGGCGCGCATGCCCTCGCGGTCGATCCAGCGGAACTTGTAATTGATGCGCTTGACATGGGAACTGTCGTTGTTGAGGTTGATGTCGATCTTCAGCAGGTCGCCGGTCATGGTGCAGCGCATCTCGGTCGCCTGGATGGTGGTGCGCTTGCCTTCCGTCACGACCTTGGCCTTGACGAGGTCCTCCATCGAGCTGATCTTCGCGTCCCCGATTGGACAGCCGTAGGCGAAGCCGGGCTTCTCGAACCCCTTCTTGTGGGCGCATCCGGCGGCCAGCGCCGCCGCCAGCAGTGCGATGATCGTCCATGTCCGTTTCATTTCGAGGTCTCCGTGGTCTGGGGTTGCTGCTCCAACGTTCCCGGCCCGCCGCCAGTTGACGGGCCCGGTGCGACTCCGGCATTGCCCGGTTGCCGGCCGCTCCCGCCGAAGGCCGCTTCCGAGGGCATCACAAAGAGTTGGCGGCGCACGAGGCGTAAGCCTACCACGGCGTAGCGTCCAGTTAGGTTCAGCTGCACGCTGCGCAGGCCTTCCGGGGTCTGCAGGCTGATGGTATGCGTCCCGGGCGGAAGGCGCCCGCGCGCGATGCCGATCTCCGAGGGAAGCGTGCGCCAAGTGCGCTCGTCGGCCGATTCGGTCACGACCCCGCCGATAGCCACGGCCAGCGCGGCTATCGCCAGCCCCATGTTGTTCTGCTTCTGCGACTGGTGCATCAGCGCGTACTCGGTTGCTGCCTTGGATGCCGAGCGGATCGCGCCGCGCAGCATGATGCCGGGCATGTCGTCCTTGAGCGCGCGGCGCGCCATCAGGTCGATACTGGTTATGGGCGCCACGGTCAATGACTGCCCGTCACCCGGGCTCAACTGGCCCGGGAGATAGGGCGTCGAGGTCGCCTTCATCACCGGGAACGAGACCGGGACCACGACCAGCGTGCGGTTCACCGGGACGGGTAGCGCGAACTGGCGCGACTCCAGGGCCGGGGCAGTGCCCGACCCGATCACAAACAGCACGTCGGTAAGCCCGTCGTCGGGTGCGCTCACGCGCTGGTCCAGGCCGCGCAGCGCCTCCTCCAGCAGCGGCTGGTTGGGTTGCAGCTCGTTCGCGAGGCGATAGCCGGGTGCGGCCAGACTCGGCTCGCCCAGAGCCTCGTAAACGAAGCCGGCCAGATAGTGCGACAGCGCGCTCTGGTAGCTGTTCTTCAGCGCGTTCACCGCGGGGTTGTCGATGGTCTGGACCGGGTAGCCGTTCAGCTCCTTGAAGTTCGTGCGCGCGCCTTTCTCGCGGGCGTCTTGTTCTACCTTGGCGAGCTCCTTGCCGCGCAGGTCCGCGATGACCGCTTCGAGCTCGTGCGTCTGCTTGATCGCCACCCGGGCGTTGTCGTACTCGCCCAGGGCCAGATAGTTAAGCGCGATATAGGTGAGCAGCAAGACTTTTTCATAGTCATGCCCCTCGTAGGGCCGCAGCTTGTCGTTGATGATATAGCTGGCGGCGCCGGGGAGCAGCTTGGAGGGATCGGTTTGCGCCGTGTGTTCCCACGCCTGCACGGTCTGGTTTGCCGACATCCACGCCTTCTGGCTGTCCGGATAGCGTTCCACGAGGCGCTCCAGCATGCCGAGCTCGAGGTAATAGAGCAGGTCCTTGTCCTTGCCCTTGTTGTCCTTGTTGAGCTGCTCGATGGCGTCGTCCACCTTGCCGACCGCGGCGAGATTCGTCGTCTGGTTGAGCTCCTTGTCGTAGCTGCGGAAGGCGGCGCAGCCGGACAGACATGACGCCAAGGCGAATGCGGCCAGCGCGCGCCCCCAACCCGTTGTGAGAGGCCGCCGAGGGCCGGTGGGTTCACGCACCGAGTTGCTCTGCGAGGTGGTTGAAGTCATCGGCGACCACATCGAACGCGTTGTCCCGGGGCAGGTTATAGCCCGAGGGACGGCCGAGCTCCCGCGGCCGGCGCACGAATGCGGTGCGCAGGCCGTTGCCTCGGGCCGCCGCCAGGTCCTCCTCGTGCGCGGCGACCATGAGCGTCTCGTCCGGACCCGTCCCGAGCAAGGCGCAAGCGCCCAGGTAGGTCTGCGGATCGGGTTTGTAACAACGAAACAGCTCGGCCGACAGGATGCAGTCCCACGGCAGTCCGGCATGCTTCGCCATCTCGGTGAGAAGAGACATGTTGCCGTTGGACAGCGTTGCGATGATGAACTTGGTCTTCAAGCGCTTGAGTCCCCGGACCGCGTCAGGCCAGGGACGCAGCCGGTGCCAGGCGCGATTCAGCTCATTGCGCTCCGCTTCGGACAGCTCGTGGATCCCGAATCGTGCGAGGAGCTCCTCGAGTATCCCCCGGTGCAGCTGGTCGATGGTCATCCATGGCTGCGCACCGCTGCGGACGCGGTCCATCGCCGGCCGGTAGCCGGCGCGCCAGGCGTCGGCAAAGGCGGGCCAGTCGACGTCGAGGCCGCGCCGGGCCGCCAACGCCCGCCCCTCGCGGACCAGGCTTCCGCGCCAGTCCACGACCGTGCCGAACACATCGAACAGGAGCGCGCGCGGAGGATTCAACGCAACAGACGTCCACAGAGGGGATGCCGCGAATTATACGGCCGAGCGGGCCGCGAGCAACCCTAAGACGACGCTGGCAGTCGGCGGCATCGACAACCATGTCTAGCGCAGTGTCAGCGTCGGGTCAGGCTAGGCGCGTCTGCGAGGTGACGACTCGCCCTAGAGCGCTGACTCAGTGAATCACCACGCCCCAGGGCTTCTCCCCGACGGGGATGTCGGCGATCTTCTGGTTCGTCTCCGTGTCGATGACCGACACCGCGCTCGAGCGGCCGGCCGCGACGTACAGCTTCTTGCCATCGGGCGTGATGGCCATGTTCCAGGGACGCTTGCCCACAGGGATCGTCGCAATGATCTCATCGCTCCCGGTGTCGATCACCGACACCGTCGCGTCCTTGCCGTTCGAGACGTAGACGCGCTTGCCGTCCGGGCGCACCGCTACCCCGTTCGAGAACGTGCCGCCCTTGATGCTCTTCAGCACCTTCTGCGCAGCCACGTCGATCACGTAGATCGTGCTGTCGAGCTCGCACGCGACGTAGGCCTTGCTGCTGTCGGGCAGAAAACCGATGCCGCGTGGCCGGCGCCCCACCGGGACGCTGCCGACCTCCTTGCGCTGTTCGAGGTCGATGATGTCGACCTGCGTCGCCTCCTCGGCGCTCGAGTAGATCCACTTGCCGTCCGGGCTGAACACCGCGTGCTCGGGATTCTTGCCTTCGACTTTGATGTTGGCGACGCGCTTCCTTGTCGCCGTGTCGATCAGCGCGATCGAGTTACTCAACTCCACTGCCGCCGCGACCCAACGCCCGTCGGCCGACATGCCCACGCCCTCGGGCGACTCGCCCAGGTCGATCTTGTCCACCACCGCCTGCTTGTCGAGGTCCACGACCAGCAAGGCGTTGTTGGGTTGATCGCTCACGAACAACACGTTGCCGGCCTTGCCGGTCGCGATGCCGCGCGGCGTCTTGCCGGCCTTGATGGTCTTGACCACGGTGTCGGTCTGCGTGTCGATGACCGAAATGGTGCCGCTCTCCTCGTTGGGTACATAGGCGAACGGCGCAGCGAGTAGTCCTTGGCTTGCGAGTGCGAGGACAGCGGAAGGCAAAAGCACGGCGTGCATCTTCACGAAGCGGTCTCCTCTGTTTTCGGCGCCCGGTATTGTAACCGCATCGGCGGGACGACCCTGGGCCATGGCTTGGAACCGCAAGCGCTGCCGAAGTTCGATCGGGGATCGACGGCGAGTCCGACTGGTTGGTCCGTTGCGTCAGTCGTTCGTGCTCTTCTTGCCGCCCCAGCCGTACGAGATGCCGACCCAGATCCCGATCGGCGCGCCCGGGGTGTAGAGGGTGGCGTTCTGCCACCCGGCCGAGTTGTAGTTGAAGCCGTTGGAGCCCACCGTGCCGCCGGCCCCGGCGACAAACGGATTGACGTTCAACGATCCCGCAGTGTAGTACTTCCGGTTGAAAATATTGTCGATCTCGGCGAACAGCGCCAGGCCGTTGTCGAACTGGTAGCGCGTGCGCAGGTTCACGACGGCGAAACCTGGGACGGTGCCGGCATCTACGTTCGGGAGTCCGTCGCCACCGGTCCCTCCAGCCTGGTCCAGGTTGTTCTCGTTGCCTCGCACGTACTGCCAGGACTGTGCATACAGCAAGCCACCGATGGACCAGCCACGCGTCAACTGGTAGTTGACGTTGAGCTTGAAGATGTTCTGCGGGAGACCGGGTATGTGGTCGCCGGGGCTGACCGTGTACACGCCGTTCGCGTCGCTGCTGCTGTTGGCGCTATTGACGAGCTGCGAAGTGCTCTGGAACGTGGCGTTGAGGTAGGTGTAGGCCGATTGCCAGGAGAAGCGATCGATCTGTCCGGACAGCCCAAGCTCAAGTCCCTGACGGCGGGTCTTGCCGAAGCTGCTGAAGTAGCCCTGCTGCGGATTGGTGGGCGAGCTCACGAACAGGATGTCGTTGGTCGTGTCGGTGCGGAACAGCGCCACGTTCCAAGCCATTTGGTTGCGCAAGATCCCGCGCGCGCCCACCTCACCCGTGCGTGCAATCACCTCGGGCAGAAACGGGTCTCCGGTTAGAGCGCTGGGGATGGTGCAGGGCGCGTTGGGGTTGGCGCAGCCCAGCTCGATCGGCGACGGGACGCGGCTGCCTTGGCTGTAGTTGACGTACCCGGTGAGGTCCGGCCTCGCATTCCAGGTTACCCCTGCCGCGGGGTTGAACTGGCTGTAGGTGAAAGTCTCGTTGGTCGTTTGAAAGTCGTTGGTGCCGTCGTATTCCGTCATATCCTCCGCATTCAGGTTGTGGGTGAGGTTGGAGGTGACCTGCGTCCAGTTGTATCGCCCGGACAGCGTCAGGTGCACGGTGGGGATGATGGACCAGGTGTCGGTGAAGAACGCGCTGGCGGTTTGGTATTGCCCCGAAATCGAATTGGCCGGCGCCGCGCCATTGAAGAAGTCTACGAAAGGCATGGGCGGTAGCTGTGCGACGCGCTGGTCGTTCAGCCAGGCGATCTGGGTGGTCTGACTGTAGTCCACGGTGCTGTAGTCGTAGGTCGCTCCGAGCGTGAACCGGTTGGAAGTGCTCAGGTGTGTGTATTGCAACGCGAGGCCGGTGCCTTGCTGATTGGTACTGGTATTGTTGAACACGCCGGTGGGCGCGTAGCCATCCGTCGGACTGAAGGGCGTGCCGGTGCCGGGGTTGAGGGCGCCGGGGTCGGTGTTGGAACCGTCGAACGCGGTATCGGGGAAATCGTCGAACACATCACCGTTGGTCGTGCTAGTCCGGGTTTTCCTGTAGTAGACAGCGCCGCCGATCTGGTTCTTATCGTCCAGCCAGTGCGTCCCCGCCAGATTGAGTTGGATGTTCTCGTTCTGTGTCTGGTCCGGAACGGTGAAGACCGAGCTGTAGCTCTGCTGCAGGAGGTTGACCGGCGTCCCCCCGTTGCCGGTCAGATTCGATTTGGCATAAGCGAGCGAAAAGTCCACGTCCGTGTACTCTGCGCGCATGCTGAGCTTGGCGAAGAGTTGGCCCACCTTGCTGGGCGACAAATCACGCCAGCCGTTCTCCTGGAAATAATTGGCGTTGATATAAGCGCCAATTTTCCCGTTGTTCCCACCCAGCTCGGCCCAGGTGTTCCACCTGCCCCAGGATCCGCCGGATGCCTCGACGTAACCGCCCGGATCGAGGAAGCCGTCCTTGGTGCGCAGCGCGATCGCCCCACCCAGCGTGTTGAGGCCGTATAGCGGGTTCGAGCCGGGGATGACATCGACCCGCGAAATCGCGTTCATCGGAATCAGGTCCCAGCTCACGACGTCGCCGAACGGCTGGTTCATCCGGACGTTGTCGAGGTAGACAGAGAGACCCTGCGGCGTCCCCAGCAGCGGGGATGCGGTGAAGCCGCGGTAGTTCACGTCCGGCTGAAACGGGTTCCCCTGAAAGTTGCTGAGGTTGACCGAGCCGACGCTTTCCTCGAGCAATGAATTGAGATTGAGCGGCTTGAGCTCGTTGATGAGTTTGTCGTTGACAGTCTGGACATTGCCCGGAACCATCTCCTTGCTCACGCCCAATCCGGGGACAGGGGAGGTCCCGATCACTTCGACAACCGGCGTCTGTGGCGCCTTTGTCTCCGACGTCGAGGTCTGCGGCGTCTGGGTGTCTTGGGTGTGGCCGGGCAGGGCAGCGCAGGCGAGTACCGCCAACCAGGCGGCGCTCAAGGTTCGAGCTGTCATCGTTGTGATCTCGTTATGTTGTT
>DATJVW010000412.1:0-2791 GCA_035501675.1 Burkholderiales bacterium | reverse complement strand
CGCTGGCCGCGCCACGCTCTCGACCGTATCCGGGAGGGCTCACGCGGCGATACCGCCGTCGTTTCCGCCGGCCCCGACGGGTTTCACTATCTGGGCGGGCCGAACCTGGATCGCTTCCGTCGTCAGGGCGCCCGACGCCGCCAATCGAGACGTCGGCACTCCTTTCCCAGCCTGCGCTTGCGCTAGCTTCCGTTCGATCAGCATCTTGCGATGGGCTTGATGGTAGAGGAAATGCACGGCAATGGTGGTCGGCGGCCGCACGCCGTAGGGGAGGGGTTAATAGGCGCGACTGCGCTGTCATTATCGAACGTTATGGCACTTTCATGCGATGATGGCACCGCAGAAGATTCCCTACCCAGTCAGCCGATCTTTCCTAGCCTGGTAATTCGAGTTGTTAGCACCGAATCGAGGACGAGTACCAACGCCCTCGAAAATCATGCCACGGTGGAAGCTACAGGTGTCAGAGTTACCTGATAGCCGAGGTGCCGAAGTTGCGATACGAGCCGTTGCCGCCGGCGCTTGAGCAGGAGCGGGGTGGGGGCCGCGCCGTGTTCTACGTAGCGAACCTCTTCGTGGAGCACTTTCCAGATGAGGCGGCAGAGACGATGGGCGATCGCCCAGATGGCTTTGTTATGGTTCATGCGAGCGGAGAGCCGGCGGAAGACGCGCTGCAGGTGGGTGCCTTCTTTCCGCACCGCCGCGCGGGCCAGCTGGGTGAGCAGCCACCGCAGCGTCCGGTTCCCCTTGGCGGACCGATTGCTGTGCGATTCCCCGGCACTCTCCTGCCGGCCCGGACACACGCCCCCCCAGGAAGCGAGCTGGCCGGCGGAGGGGAACGCCGCGGCCGTGGGACCGATCTCCGCGATGATCTGCTGGGCCGCCTCGACGCCGATGCCGGGCAGCTCCGCCAGGTGCGTGATGGCCGCTTGGTGCGCCGTCAAGGCCGTGGCGATCAGCTGGTCCATAGTGTCCATCTGGGTCTCGATCAGCTCCAAGCGTGCCAAAGCGAGGGTGAGGAGCTGCCGGTGCAGCGGGGGCATGGACCCGCTCAAGGCATCCTGCAGCGCCGCCGGGCTGGCGTGGAGCCGCCGGTCCCCGAGGGCCGCGAGCCGAGCGGGATCGGTCTCCCCGTCGGCCAGGGCCCGCAGGATCCGCCGCCCGCTCACCCCGAGCAGGTCGCTGACTAGACTCGAGAGCTTGATCTGGCACTCCTCCAGCAGGCTCTCCAGCTGGCTCTGCAGCCGCACCCGGTCGCGGGTCAGCTGGTGCTTCGTCCGAGTGAGCGTGCGCCAGCCCCGCTGCTCAGCGTCCGGCACGAAGCTCAGGACCAGATCCCCCGACAGCAGCCGGCTGACGAGACGCTTGGCATCCCGGGAGTCGGTTTTCCGACCGCGCGGCCCCCGGTTCGACCGCGCCTGGGCGAGGTGCAGCCGGCACGCCCCCTCGAGCGCCATCCAGACTGGTTTCCAGTACTGCGCGGTCGATTCCATCGTCGCTTCCTGGACGCCCTGCTCCTGGAGCCACGCACGGAGCTGCCGGAGCTCGCCGACCGTCGTGCCGAAGCGGCGACACGTGAAGGTGAGCTCGCGGGCGTGCGCATCGGCGACGACTACGGCCACCATCTTCTTGTGGACGTCGATCCCTGTTACGTTGTACGCGCTGTCCATGCGGCCTCCTCGCTGGCATGGCCGCGGAGGACGCACGCCACAATTCCAATGCACCCTCACGTGCTGCCGGCACCCCGGCGCACACTCATTGGTCCACCTATGCGTCCCAGATCAAACACCTTTACGGCCTCGACCCATCCAGTGTTGAACCGACCTGTGCCGCGCCATGCCGGGTCCATCGTACGGCGGACCGAAGAGATTTTCATCTCGATCGGTGGGCCGGGACGGCCCATGGGAACTCCTTTGGTGAACGGCTAGGTTACCGAGACGGGGGCAGTTGGCGTTGACTCCGTGTTTGCCATGCAATAGGCTCTCGCCAACGCGCCTTTCGCCTCCCACTCTCAGATGAGAGACATGTTATGCAACAAACTTTGCTTGAATCCGCCGTGTACCGTTCGTGGTGTTGAGACCATCGCGCGTCTGCATAGGGAAAGTTAGCGCAGTGCCTATCGGGCAATCCTGAGAGACACATGCTCGGAGGGGAACATGTTTGCCGAGCGGCATACCCGTGGCACCCACAGCTACAATGGTTGATGCTCGGTCAGTTTGGCTTGTTGGCGCTCAGCAAGACTATTGAGGGTGGCTCTGCCTTGGTCATCCCGCTTGCCGACGAACGCTCGGGCACGAATCTCGACAATCTGCACGTCCAGCCCGAGGGGCTTGGCGTGCCGGAGGATTTCTCCGATGAGCGACGCATCCAGGCTGAGGTGGGGACTCGGCGCATGAGAGGGTGAGCATGGAACTGTTTGAGCGCGTGATTTTGCGCGTGTGGCGAAAACGTGACGAAGCGATGACGATCCGCGCTGGCAAAGCCTTCTCGGCGCCGCTCGAGGGCGCAGGGAGGCGCGCTCGAGCAAAGCGCTTGACCTTGGCCGGCCTCGGACTCTGGTTCGTCGCACAGGCGGCGCAAGCCAACATTTTCGTCGCGGACCGTCGCCAGCAGCACGACGCTTCCCAACCGATGTTGCGGTCCGTTGGCCTGATCCACCATGCGAACGCTGGCGCTGGTGGCACCGCGTTCCTGGTAAGCAGTTGCCACATCGCAACAGCTTACCATGTCGCGTTCATAGATGGGCGGAACCCACGCACCGGGAGCCTCGAGATCCGTGGCCCCAAGATCGGCC
>DATJVW010000411.1:0-12184 GCA_035501675.1 Burkholderiales bacterium | reverse complement strand
TCATGGCGAGATCGAAGGCGAATTTCATGATGCGATCGACGCCCTTCCGCGTGAAGATGGATTGCTGCATCGCCATCTCGCGCTCCGTTCCCTCGAACAGCCGGCCGCCGACCGCTGAGTATTCCCCTTCGGTGTTCTCGCGCACGACGAAGTAGTCGATGTCTCCGACCTTGCGGCCGGCGAGCGGGGCGGCGATGCCCGGCATGAGACGGACCGGGCGCAGGTTGACGTATTGATCGAAGCCACGGCGGAATTTGAGCAGCGAGTCCCACAGGGAGACATGATCCGGGACCTTCGCAGGCCAGCCAGTCGCTCCGAAGAAGATGCAGTCGTGGCCGCCGATCTTCTCCCTCCAGTCGGGCGGCATCCACCAGCCGTGCTTTTCGTAGTTGTCGCAGCTCCAATCGAAATGGTCGAACGCGAGCGCAATGCCGAACTTGCGCGCGGCCGCGTCGAGTACGCGCACGCCCTCGGGCATGACTTCCTTGCCGATGCCGTCGCCGGCGATGATCGCGATTCTGTGCTGAGTCATGGAAAGCTCCCGGGTGGAACGCCGTAGACAGGCCGCTGACGGCTACGCAATGGATTGACAGCTTTTCCCTCACCCTACCCTCTCCCGGAGGGAGAGGGACCTTATCTGACTGGCCAGGCGGAAAAGTCTAAATCATCCGCGCCGCACAAGGGGATGATCGCACACTCGGCACCAGCGCGATCGGAGTGCAGATATGGGACAAGCAGATACGACCGGGCGGGACCATGCGCGCCTTGGAGGCGCAGGCGTTTTCGCTCGATGGGAGCCGCTCAAGCGCACGCAGCGCTCGGAACACTTGGGAAAGATCGTGATGACGATCTGAAAACGGGCGGCCGTCGGTCCACCGAGTGTTTCTGACGACAAGCTGTCGTCACCGACATACGCAACACGCGACTTTCGCAAGTCTGCAACAAAGGCAGGTTAGCATGTCGTCACGAACTCACGTTCGTGCATCTCGTCCGGAACTCGCGCGCGATGGCGCGAGACTAACAACGAGTCGAGATCAGGCTTCGATCGATCGACGACTCACCCGCTGAAGTGAAACTGTCGCGAGCCGATGACACCTCGGCTTGCGGCTGTTGATTCCGCGATCGTTTTTCAGCAAGCGTTCGGAGGAGGACAATGAAATCAGTGAATCTGTCCAGGCTCTGGTATATCTTTCCGCCCGACGATCAAGAGCTCAGGCCCGGGGAATTCGAGCGGAAGGTGACAAGCTACATCAACTACTTACCGCGCGACCAGCAGATCGCGGTGCTGGATTTTCTGATGGTCCAGTATGCGGCCTTCCAGAAGCAGCTCGAGGTGTTGCGCGCGCGCGCGGTCGTTTCTCCGCCCGAGCACTTTCAGCGCGCCGAACGGCTGTCGCATCATCTGGAGACTTTGCGCGTGTGCCGTCAATCGCTCCACCCCAACTGAGCTTTGAATTGCGCTGCTGAGGTTCGCAGTCAGCTGATGCTTTCCCACCTCGACCCTCTTAGGCCCGCGGGGAGGGCGAGGGGAGCAAGCGCAAAGCTCTCAGAACTCTTCCCATTCGCCGTCGCCGCTGCGCGGGATCATGCCCTGCGGCGCGGAGGCGCCGACCGCTCGCGGCGAGCGCCGACCCGCAGCGTCCTTGCTCTCGACGATGCTGGGTGTCGCCGGGCGAGCGCCCTGCGGCACCTTGAACACGCTCACGGCTGTCACCAGGTTTTCGGCCAGGCGCCGCAACTGCTCGGCCGAGGCCGTGGCCTCCTCCACCAGCGCGGCGTTCTGCTGGGTGACCTGCTCCATCACGCTGACGGTCTGGTTGATCTCCTGGATCCCGGAGCTCTGCTGAACGGAGGCCTCCGCAATGCCGGCCATCAGCTCGCTCACGTGCTTCACGGCGGTGACGATTTCGTCCATGGTGACGCCGGCCTGGGCCACCAGCTTGCCGCCGTTGTCGACTCGTTCCACCGAGCTGTAGATGAGCTGCTTGACTTCCTTGGCCGAGTCCGCGCTGCGCTGCGCAAGGCTGCGCACTTCACCCGCGACGACGGCGAAGCCACGGCCCTGCTCCCCGGCGCGTGCGGCTTCCACCGCGGCGTTGAGCGCCAGGATATTGGTCTGGAAGGCGATGCTGTCGATCACCGCGACGATGTCGGCGATCCTCTTGGAGGACACCTGGATCTCGCTCATCGTGGTGACGACTTGTCCCACGAGCTCGCCGCCGCGCATGGCCACTTTGGAGGCGTGCTGCGCCAGCTCATTGGCCTCTCTGGCATTCTCGCTGTTCTGCTTTACCGTCCCGGTCAGCTCTTCCATGCTCGCAGCCGTTTCCTCCAGGCTCGATGCCTGCTCTTCGGTGCGCTGGGAAAGGTCGGCGTTGCCGGCGCGCAGCTGCTTCGCGGTCTGATGGATCGAGTCGGCCGCGACGCGCACGCCGGACACGATGTTCGAGAGGCTGTCGGCCATGTCGTCCAGCGAGTTGAGCAGCTGCCCGGTCTCGTCCACGTGGCGGCTGCGGATGCGGGTGGACAGGTCGCCCGATGCCACTTGCCTGGCGTACGCGACCGCACGGCTCAGCCTGCGCGCGATGGTGCGCTTCAGCGTCACATAGAGCAGCAGCGACAGAGTCAGTGCGATGATCAGTGCGCCCAGGAACAGCTCGCCGCGCAGGATGTTGCTGACCTCGAACGCCTCCTTGACCGGGGTTTCGCCTACGATCAGCCAATTCCAGCTTGGGAAGAAGGAGTAAGCGGCAATGATTTCCTCCGCGTCCCCCGACCGCTGAACGTAGCGCAGCATGCCCTGTTTCTTTTCGAGCATCTCGCGGACCACTTCGTACCCGGCCGCGTCCTTGGTGCCGAGCAGATTCGAGCCTTCCGCCTTCGGATGCACGACCGCCGTGCCGTAGCCTGCGCCCGGACGCGCGTCCAGCACGTAGAAGTATCCGCTCTGGCGCAGCTTGGCCGCGCGAATTTTCTGCTTGAGAACCTCCAGGTCCTGGTTGATATCGATCCCGACGTAGAGCACGCCGATCACTTGCCCGTCGTTGTCGCGGATCGGCTCGTAGCTGGTCGCGTAGTTGCGGCCGAACAGCACGGCAGGACCGCGGTAGGCGCGCCCCTCCAGCAACACCTTGTAGCCCGGGTGTTCGTGGTCCAGCTGCGTGCCGATGGCGCGCGAGCCGTCCTCCTTCTTCAATGAAGTGGAGATGCGGATGAAGTCGCGGCCGCTGCGTGCGAACACCGTGGCGGTCACGCCCGTGCGCGCAGTAAAGGCGTCCACCCGGTCGAAGTTGAGGTTGATCTGCTCCGCACCGGCGCGCAGCACCGGTGTGCTGATATCGCCGATCTTGACCGTCTTGCCGCGCTCGAGCTCGATGTGCTCGGGAAAGTAGCTGGCAAACTGCTTGGCCACCCGCACGACGTCCTTGTCCAGGGCCCCGTCGAAGATCTGCACCAGCTCTTGCACTTGGCGATTGGCGGCCGTGAGGTCGGCAATAGTCTGCTGATCCAGGTAGCGCGTCATCGTCAGGCTCATCAGCAGCAGCAGCGCGCCGAAGGAGACCAGCACCAGCGCGCTCGCGGTGAGCGCGTACCTCATGCCGATGGACAGTTTGGAGAAGCTCTTCAACATATCGCACCTCTACGCGGAGAGTGGGCGAGCTCGTCGTGCAGCCGGCGCCCGTTTTCGTTGGTCCTCAAAAGCTAGAAGCTTGCCAGATCACCAAGTTACGAAGTCGATTCACGAGAAGCAACGCGAGCCGTGGCGCGAACGCGTATCGCGTCCAGCACGCGCTGGGCCATGTCGTGGATCGGAACGACCTGGTCCACCGCACCGAGCGCGATGGCCTCGCGCGGCATGCCGAATACCACGCTGCTCGCCTCGTCCTGCGCCAATGTATGGGCTCCCGCGAGCTTCATGCGCAGCAGGCCGGCCGCACCGTCCTTTCCCATCCCCGTGAGGATCACGCCCACGGCGCGTGCACCTATCGCGTCGGCCGCCGAGTCGAACAGGACGTCCACCGAAGGCCGGTGCATGTTCACCGGCTCATCCGAAGACAGCCGTAACGCGAATCGCGCCTCGCCGACCCGCCGCACGCGCAGATGTTGCCCTCCCGGGGCGATGTACACGTTCCCCGGGTGCACCGCCGGGTCGCTACCGGCTTCCTGGACACGCATCCGGCACAGTCCGTCCAGCCGCTGCGCGAACTGACGCGTGAAGTGCTCCGGCATGTGCTGCGCCACCAGCACCGCGGGCGCGTCCGCCGGAAGCTGCGTGAGGAATCCACGCAGGGCCTCGGGACCACCGGTGGAGGCGCCTACCACGATGACGCTGTCGCACTGATCGCTCTGCGGGACATGCGAGATCCGGCGGGGACGCGTGCGCACGGCTGGAGCAGGCGTCGCAACGGCCGGCGCTGGACGGACCCGGGCGGCGTACGCCGCGCGGACCTTCTCCGCCACCGCACCCCGATAGTCCTCGCCGATGAGCGCGTTGAGCCGGGGCTTAGGCACGAAATCGACCGCGCCGAGCTCCAGCGCCCGCAACGTCACCGCCGAACCCTCTTCGGTGTGCGCGGAGATCATGACCACCGGCAGGGGGCGGGCGCGCATCAGCTTCTCCAGAAACTGAAGCCCGCTCATGCGCGGCATCTCGACGTCCAGGGTCAGCACGTCGGGCTGCAGCTTATCGATCAGGACGCGCGCCTGAAATGGGTCCTCTGCCATGCCCACCACGCGCATGTCGGGATGGCTGTTGACGATGTCGACCAGGATCTCGCGTACCAGCCGTGAGTCGTCCACCACGAGAACGCGGATCGTCATTTGAACAGCTCCACTTCACCGCTCAGGTCGGCCACCATCAGCTGGCGGCTATAGTCGAGCTCGCGCGCCAGCACCGTGTCGTTGTGCAGCTGCCGCAGCTTTTTGACCAACACCCGCCCGGTGGCGGGGAAGAAGTAGATCTTGCGAGCGCATTCGTCCAACAGGTCCTGAGCCGCCACCGGAATGCCTTCCTTGCCCAGGTAGTCGACGATGAAGCGGGCGTTGCTCTCGCCAACGCCCGAGGTGCGCAGGTCTCGTAGCACGCTGCCGCCACCGAACACCTTGGCTTCCATGCTCTGCTTGCGCGCGCCTTGCCGTATGAGCCCGTTGATCAGGACTTCCATCGCATACGTCCCGTAGCGTGCCGAGCGGCCCGCGGGGCTCACGTCGCCCACCGTCTGCGGCAGCAGAAAATGGTTCATTCCGCCAACCCCGGCTGCCGAGTCGCGAATGCAGGCCGCCACGCACGAGCCGAGAACGGTGGCCAGCACGATATCGCGGTCGGTCACGAAATACTGCCCGGGGAAGATCTTTGCGACTTCGGCGTTGAGCCGCGCGTCGAAATAAACGGAGGGGTCGCTCACCTCCGGACTGATGCCGGTCCACATGCGTCAGGCCGTCCGGGCTGTCGCGGGTACGGAAACTCGCGCGTAGACCAGCGCCTGCTTCGGCTTCCGCTGCGGGCCCATGCACGCTCCCGTCGCCTACGGCAGCTGCGCTTCGACGTCGAAGATGCCCAGCTCCTGGCTGGAGATGAGCTTCTCGATGTCGAGCATGATCAACATCTGATCGTCTTTCGCACCCAGCCCTGTGACGTACTCGACGTTGACCGACGTGGCGAACTCGGGCGGCGGCTTGACCTCGTCTTCGGTGAGCGCCACCACGTCGATCACCGCGTCCGCCACAATCGCTACCAGGCGCTCGTGCACGTGCAGCACGATCACCACCGTGAACGGACCGTAGCCGGCCTCCTTGAAGCCGAACTTGATGCGCAGGTCGACCACCGGCGCGATCAGCCCGCGCAAGTTGATCACGCCCTTGATGTGCTGGGGTGCGCCCGGCAGCTTGGTCACGGCCTCGAACACCCGGATCTCCTGCACCTTGAGGATGTCGATGGCATAGTCCTCGTCGCCCAGACGGAAGGCCAGGTATTCCTGCGTCGGGACGGCAACGGTGCCGCGCCCACGAGACAGATTCAGTGCTGTGTTGTGCATATGCGCGTCCTCACTCATCGCTCACGGCTGCCGTTTCGAGGGCATCCGCGTTCTTGGCCGGCGCCAGCCCGGCGCGGATCAGCGCGTTCACGTCGAGAATCAGCGCCACGCGGCCGTTGCCCAAGACCGTCGCTCCCGCGATGCCCGGGACCGGCCGAAAGTTGACCTCCAGGCTCTTGATCACGACCTGCTGCTGCCCCAGCAATCGATCGACCGCGAGCGCCGCGTGTCGCCCGTCGGCCTCGACGACGATCGCAATTCCGGCTTCGGCGCGCGCGTCCTCGCCGCGGATGTGCAGCAACGGCCCCAGGTCCAGCAGCGGCACGTAGCTCTCGCGCAGCTGCACCACCTGCGGCCCGCCGGTGATGGACTTGATCTGCCCGGGCTGCGGCACGAGCGCCTCGGAAATGAACGACAGCGGCACGATGAAGCTCTCACCGCCGATCTCTACGTTCATGCCGTCCAGAATGGCGAGCGTGAGCGGCAGGTGGATCGCGATCGTGGTCCCCTCGCCGCGGGTCGAGCGCACGTCGACGTGCCCGCTGAGCGCCCGAATGTTGCGTTTGACCACGTCCATGCCTACGCCCCGCCCCGACACTTCGCTCACCGCTTCCATCGTGGTAAAGCCGGGCGTGAACGCGAGCTGCCACACCTCCTCGTCGCTCATGCCCGCGTGCGCGGGCATGCCACGCTCCTGCGCCTTGCGCAGAATCCTGTCCCGGTCGAAGCCGACGCCGTCGTCCTGCACCTCGACGAGGATGCCGCCGCCCTGGTGCGAGGCACGCAGCTGAAGGGTCCCGCGTCGGCTCTTGCCGGCTGCTTCGCGCACGGGGGGGGGCTCGATGCCATGGTCCAGGCTGTTGCGCACCAGGTGCATGAGGGGGTCGGCCAGCTTTTCGATCACCTCCTTGTCCAGCTCCGTCTCACCGCCCTGCGTAACCAACTCCACGTCCTTGGCCAGCTTCTGGGCGAGATCGCGCACCAGCCGCGGCATGCGCGAGAAGAGATAGTCGAGCGGGAGCAGCCGGATGCCCATCACGGCTTCCTGCAACTCCCGCGTCTGCCGCGCCACATGGGCCACGCTGTCGCGCAGGCCTACGTCTTGAGACGCACCGCTGCGCTGCGCCGCCTCGGCCAGCATGGACTGCGCGATGACCAGTTCGCCGGCCAGGTTGAGCAGGCGGTCGACCTTGTCCACGTCCACGCGGATCGAGGAGCGGTCGAAGTACATCCGGTCGGTTGCGCGGCGGCCGAACCCGGAGGGACTGAGGTCGTGGTCCGTCCCGCGACGGCCCGTCATTCCGCCGCTGAAGATGCCGGTCTGCGTGGCCGAGCCCGCGGATCGTGCGAACGACCGCAGGGCGGACTGTTCCTCCCCGAACAGGCCATAGCCCGTGGCGTCCGTGTGCGCGGGAAGGATCGGCGGCGCGTCCCCAGCCGGCACGGCGAGGTGCGGCAGTGCGTTCTGATGCTCGATGCGCACGCTGTCCGTCCCCAGCAGCGCAACGAGCTTGGCGCGAACCACTTCGTGCCGCTCGGGCGTGAGCAGGAATATGAACAATGCCGGCGCGCCGTTCGCACCGTCGCTCGCCTGCACGTCTTCAACCCGGCCGAGCGCGCCCAGCTCAGCGTACAGCTCGGCGAGCGGTAGAGTCGCGATTCCATGCCCGGCAGGCAGCTGGATTTCCACGCGGAAGCGCTCGCTGCGAGCGGACGCCGTGGCGGCGCCCGCATCGTGAGGCGCGCCGAGAAGTGCGGCGTCGCCCCGCGTGAGGCGCGTGAGGCGCTCGTACACTGGTTGCAGCGCTGCCTGAGATGTTTCCCCGGAGTCCCTCAGCCGGCGCAACTCTTCGCGCACCGCGTCGCAGGCGTCGAGCAGCATCGAGATGACGTTGTTGGTGGCGTGCAGCTCCTCTTTGCGGACGTGATCGAGGATGGACTCGATCTGGTGCATGACCTCGGCGAGGTGCTTGGCGCCGAAGATCGTGCTGTTGCCTTTCACCGAATGCGCGGCGCGAAATATGGAGTGCAGCGCTTCTGGGTCGGGCGCGCCCGGATCGAGGCGCAGCAGGTGTCTTTCCATGGCGGCGAGGTGCTCCTCGGTCTCCTGGAAGAACATGGGCAGGAAGCGCGTGAGGTCCACAGCAGGCGAGTGTGCGGGCTGGGCAGGGCGCGGTGTCGACGGTTTCCGCACTTAGTGTCCTGAGTCGCTACGCCGCTGAAGACACGCCCAGTTCGCCGTCATGCTGCGTTGGAAAGCCTCGCCGTGGGGCCTGCCACTGCCGAGGCTTTCCGCCTTGCCTGACGGCGAACGCGGGCGGTTTTCTGAGGCTGCACCTGGTTTCAATCGGCACCTCTTTGAGGCAGGCGGTCGCGGAGCGCAGGACATGTTCGGCGAAATAGCGACTCAGGACACTAAATCACCGCGTGACCTTCTCCACCACTTCGATCAGCTTGGTGGGGTCGAAGGGTTTGACCAGCCAGCCCGTGGCTCCCGCCGAGCGTCCTTCGTCCTTCATGGTGTCGGCGCTCTCGGTGGTGAGCAGCAATATGGGGACCTTCTTGTACTGAGGCAGCGCGCGCAGCGCCTTCACGAGCGTGATGCCATCCATCTTGGGCATGCTCTGATCGGTGATCACCAGGTCGACCTGGTTGCCCAGCGCCTTTTGCAGGCCATCCATACCGTCCTCGGCCTCGATGACCCGATGGCCCGCGGACTTCAGGACATAGGCCAGCATCTCTCGGATGGCGGCGGAGTCGTCTACGGTAAGAACGAGTTTTTTCATGGGGGATCTGCGTTCCATTGCTGTTCCGATTGGCGGTGCCGCTCGCATCAAAAGAGTTCGATGCCGCCGGCCTGCGTGTCCCACTGCTTCACGCGGCTGTCGCCGCAGGATTCGAGTGCCGCGATCGCTTCCAGGAACGCGCGTTTTTCTCCGGCCAGCTGCGGGTCCTGCGCCGGGGGATCGGTGCGTGGCGCGCCCATCGCCTGGACCAGCTCCTGGAGCCGCTGCGAAACGAGCAGCAGGCCGTCGACGCGCTGCTCGGTGGTGGCCAGAAGTTGCCCGACCAAATCCGAGAACTGCAAGTGCTGGGTGGCGGCCAGCAGGTTCTGCTCGACGCGGGTGGCGGCCTCTTCTACGTCTAGGGCCGCAAGCGCGTGATTGGCGGCGTGGAAACTGTCGAGCAGCTTGCGGGTGGCGTCGGCCAGAAGCAGCTGCGACTGAGCGAGCTCATGGTGAGCGGCGCGACACTGCAGGTTGAGCGCCGCGCCGGCGCGTCCCACCAGGCGCTCCAGATCGTCGGCCACGAGCTCCGCCATGCCGCTTGCAGCGGCGTCGCTCGCCCGGTCTCTCGGTGGGCTCATGCGGCTACGGGCTCGAGCTAGAACAGGGTGATGCTGTGCTCCACCAGCAGCTCCGAGAGGCGCGTGTCGGACGCGATCAGGCGGTCGGCGATCGCCGCCAGAAAGGCATCGCTGAAGCGGCGCACGCACTTGTCCGAGGAGCGGGCGAGCTGGATCGGATCCACTTTGGCCACCGTGATGTCGGTGGCCGCGGAGACCGTGATGGCGCTCTTGGCCTTGTTGCCGGACAAGAAGGAGGTCTCCCCCAGGCAGTGGCCCGGATCGACCACGCGCAGCAGGGTGCCGTTCTTGGCGACCCGCGCCTGGCCCCGCACCAGGACGTAGAAGCCGTGATCGGCCTGCTGCTCGGCGATCAGCACCGTGTCGGCCGGGTGCCGCTGCCAGGTCGAGAACCGCAGCACTTCCTGCAAATCGTCTTCCTCGAAGCCGGCGAAGAAGCTGAGCCCCTTGAGCGCCTGCAGTTTGTCTGCATCGGTGGACAACTCGACGTTCGCCACCGAGCGCCCCGAGAACGGCGCGAGCGCCTCGGCGAATTCGCGCCAGGAGCTGAAGCGCTCGCTCGGATTCTTGGCCGTTGCGCGCGTGAACACGGCGTCGAGTGCCTCGGGTACGCCAGGGCGGCGCCCGCTCGGCGTCTGCGGCTTGGCGCGCAGGATCTGTTCGACGATCCCGTAGTGCGTGGAGGCCGTGAAGGCGAGCGTGCCGGTCAGCATCTTGTACAGCATCATGCCCAGCGAAAACATGTCGCTGCGCGAGGTGAGCGCCTCGCCCTGGATCTGTTCCGGCGACATATACGCGGGCGAACCCACGCCCTCCACGACCGACATGCGCACGTTGTCCAGGCTCAGCGCCGAGCCGAAATCCGACACCTTCGGCTCCAGGTTCTCGGTGAGCAAGATGTTGTCGGGCTTGATGTCGCGGTGGATGACGCCGTATTGCTCCGCATAGTCCAATGCGCCGCACACCGTCTGCAGGATCTCGGCCACCCGCTTGAAGTCCAGGAGGCTGCCGGGCTTGCAGTACTTGTCCAGGGTCGAGCCGTGCACGTACTCCATGGCGATGTAGGCCCGATTGTCGTCCACCGCGGAGTCATAGATCTGGACGATGTTGGGGTGCCGCAGCTTCTGCGCCAGCAGTACCTCGGTGAGGAAGAACTTGCGGATGAGCGTGGCCTGCTCGGGGTCGGTCGACTGGTCGATGGAGAACAGCTTGACCGCAACCTCACGCGCGGTCGCGGGATCGCGCGCCAGATACACGCTGCTGGTGGTGCCGCTGCCAAGCAGACGCAGCACCTCGTATTTCCCGACCTTGCCGCCGGTCAGGGGTGCGCGCTTCTTGCTGTCTTCGGTGGCTGCGGGCAGCGCTTCCATAGGGCTCGAGACGCTCAAGTTCGGGGAGGTATGGCAGCAAGAACCAAGCCAGTGCTCCGCGTATCCCCGCGCCCGCGAAATTTCCAGGGCACGTTGCTAAATCCGGGCAACCCCAGTAGGATTGCGCTTGCGCCGATTTGATCGTCAGCTTGCGGGCGCAATACAAATCCAGCTAAAGCGCGGGGAAACCCGTCCCAGCCTTGGCTGGACGGGTTTTTTGTTTTCGAGCGCTGTTTCCCATACGGCCTAACGTCCGGGGCAGGCCGAACTTTAGGGCGCCACGTGCTCGGACACCGAAGCCGGGTGACGCGCGAGCTGGGTGAACTGTCTGGGAGGAGGGCATTGAGATATGACTGAATTCGACACGCTGGCTGTGCGCGCGGGCATCCACCGCAGCCAGTTCAACGAGCACGCCGAGGCCCTGTATCTGACGTCCAGCTTTGTGTTCGAGAGCGCGGCGCAGGCGGCTGCGCGCTTTGCGGGCGAGGAGGCGGGCCAGGTTTACTCGCGCTACACCAACCCCACCGTGGACGCGTTCCAAGAGCGGCTCGCGGCGCTGGAAGGCGCGGAAGCCTGCGTCGCCACGGCCTCGGGCATGTCCGCCATCCTCGCGTGCGCCATGTGCTTCACGCGCAGCGGCGACCACATCGTTGCCTCACGCGGTTTGTTCGGCGCTACGGTGCAGTTGCTCAACAACTGGCTCCCACGCTTCGGGGTCACGACGACCTTCGTCTCGCCGACCGACTTAGGACAATGGGAGGCAGCGCTCAAGCCGAGCACGCGGCTCCTGTTCGTCGAGACGCCGTCCAACCCTTTGACCGAGATCTCGGACATCGCCGCGCTGAGCGTCGTGGCGCGACGGGCCGGCGCGCTCCTGGTGGTGGACAATTGCTTCTGCACCCCGGCGTTGCAGCGCCCTATCGAGCTGGGCGCCGACATCGTCATCCATTCCGCCACCAAGTACCTGGACGGGCAAGGGCGGGTGCTGGGCGGCGCGGTGCTAGGGAGGCGTGCCGTGATCCAGGAGCCGCTCACGACTTTTCTACGCAACGCGGGCCCGACCCTGAGCCCGTTCAACGCGTGGGTCATCCTCAAGGGGTTGGAGACCCTCAAGCTGCGCATGCACGCGCAAAGCGCCGCCGCCTTTGCGCTGGCCCAGTGGCTGGAACAGCACACGGCTGTGGAGCGAGTGCTGTACCCGGGCCTGCCGTCGCACCCGCAGCACGAACTCGCCCGGCGTCAGCAAGCGAGCGGCGGGGCGATCGTGTCCTTTATCGTGAAAGGCGCGCGCCAGGCGGCATGGCGGGTGGTCGATTCGACGCGACTGATCTCCATCACTGCTAATCTGGGGGACGTAAAAACGACAATCACGCATCCGGCGAGCACGACTCACGGCCGGCTGTCTGCGGCGG
>DATJVW010000410.1:0-2298 GCA_035501675.1 Burkholderiales bacterium | reverse complement strand
AGGCTGCAGGCCGACTGCGGGGCCCAGAGCTGCGAGGTTCGTTGCGGGAATCTGCTCGCGGGTGATCCCGACTTCGGCCAGCGCAAGTACTGCGCCATCACCTATCGGTGCGGCGGTGCTGCCCCACAGGAACTGCGAATCCTGGAAGGTGAGAACACAATGCTTTCATGTCGGTCGCCGCCGCGCGCCGACAGCCTCGCGGCCCAAGTGCCTCGTGCTGCTACTCCCTCGCAGACGGCTGCTCCAGCAGTGAACCCGAACGACAAACCTGCGCGAGCATCAAGTGGCCTGGCTGGCAAGCGGGCTTCGGACAGCGATATCGATGAGCTGCAGCACGACGTAGCGCGCATTCTCGGAGAGCCTGCGAGGCCGACGACCCCGGCTCCCCTGGTTGGCAACGTGGTGCACAACATCGCGCCGCAGGACCCACAGTGGACACCCGCAAATCCGCGCTACGTCGCAATGTTCAAGGTCGTGCAAGGCGATCTGGACCGCGATCTCCAGGCGATCCTGCTCCAACAGCGTGCTTCCGGCGAGCAGCTGCTCCACAGCATGCTCGCAGCGCATTTGAGCGATACACAGGTCGCGCAGCTACTGGAGTTCCTGCGTACGCCTGAGGGCGCGCGCTACATGATGTTTCAGCCGAGGCTCAATACCATCGTTTCGCAGGGCCTCTCTCAGGCGTTGCTTGCAGCGTTCACCGGCGGATCCGGCGCTCCCGCATCGCATGATGTAGGCACACCGGCGCTCCTTGCCGAGCGGTTGCGGGTGCTGAAGCTGTCGTTCGTCACGTTACTGTCGAACGCTGCAAACCCAAACCAGGAAGACATGTTGAGCATGGTCGCGGGCGTCCGCGGGCCTGAGGTCGATCAGCTACGTGTCGCGTACCAGGCTGATCTCGAGCGCTTCGCGGATTTCCACCAGCGTGCCGCCCTGAAGGCGTTGCTGGCAGTGTTCAGCGCTCCCGATGTGCCGAAGCAAGGTTCCGGGAATGCCGATCAGGCGGCGCTGCAGGCGGCGTTGCAGCGCGCAGTGGTGGCGCACAGCGCCTCATGGAAGGCGGCCTACGCGCAGGCTCGCCAAGAGCAGGCCGCGGCGTCGGGCGGCACGGCCGGTGTCGCGACGCCTGCCCCGCCAGCGTCCCGATCGGACATGGACGGCGAGTTCCCAAGGGCACCCGAGGTCCAGCTTCCCTCGCTGAAGACAATTCCGGCGGGCGATGAGATCGTCCTTGAAGTCGGCCAGCCGACAGGCCGATCGCAAGACGGCAAGATGCAGTATCACACGGGGATCAGGGTCATCGATCTCACGCAGGCGCGCGTGTACCAATGGGATCTGCCAAACGAGGTCCTCGACGGTCTTGCGCCCCAGAGCAGCATTCAGCGCGCTTCGTGGTCGCCCAATACCAGTGAGCTGCTTTACGCGAAGCTCGGTCAGGCCTATCTCATCTCCAAGACCGGCCAAGCACGTCCGCTCGCCATGCAGATGCCAGGCAAGCTGAAGCCGTTTGATGGAGTCGAGACCCCCGCACTATCTCCCGACGGTCGATTCATCGCCTACTACCTCTACACGCGCGATGTGGGCGATCGTCAAGCGGATGGTTTCGGCAGGCTGTACGTCGATCTCATGTACCAGAGTACCAGAGGCTCGCAACCCGTGACCTTGTTGCGCGAGGTCAGGCCGTCGTCCTTGGCCTGGAGTCCGGACGGAGAAAAGCTGGCGTGCGACGGACCCGGCGGTCAGCTGATCGTGCTCGATCGAACCGGCGGACACACTGCCACAATACCGATCGGACCGCCGCCGAATGCCAATGGGGTGCTCCAGGGAGGAATCTACACACTACGGTGGAATCCTGACGGCACGCGGATTGGCCTCGTGTACGAGTCCTTCACGCCCAGATTTAACAGTGGCTTTTACACTGTTCGCCCCGACGGCACCGAGCTGCGGCAGGTCAAGTTTGGCTCGGCCGACGTAGAGCTCAAGTCGTTCTCCTGGTCTCCAGACGGCCGCCGGCTTGTCTTCCGCTCGTTCTTCCAAGCGACCAAGATCTGTAACTACTCCGCCGTGGGATACAAAGTGAATACCGGAAATTTCCCCTGCATCGACGGCACAAACGTCTTCACCAGCAACGCCGACGGGACGAATCTCAGGAAGATCTCTCCGCAGCCCGATTACTCGCAGGGCGAGCTCTTCTGGATTCAATGAGTACCGGCGCGTTAGAGCGGGATTGTGGGCGGGCGTCACAATCCGGCCAAGAAGCGACGTTGCCTGTGCAGACTGGAGCGCCAGAAAGCTGCC
>DATJVW010000409.1:0-2546 GCA_035501675.1 Burkholderiales bacterium | reverse complement strand
GAGATGGTGATGCCTGGGGACAACATCAAGATGACGATCGATCTGATCAGTCCGATAGCGATGGAGGAGGGTTTGAGGTTTGCGATCCGTGAGGGTGGCAAGACCGTTGGCGCCGGCGTGGTCGCCAAGATCCTCAAGTAGGCAGTGACAGCCGGCAGGCAGAGTGACAGCCGGCAGGCAGTGACAGATCGATCAGGCAATAGTTGACCAAATGGTTAACCGTCCCGCGGGCGCGCACCACAGGCAAGTGCGCCGCGGGGTGATGTGAGCGATTGCTCGAGAGGCTAGGCGATGGCAAACCAGAATATCCGTATCCGCTTGAAGGCGTTCGACCATCGCCTGATCGACAGCTCCGCGCGCGAGATCGTGGAGACGGCCAAGCGCACCGGCGCGACCGTGAAGGGCCCAGTGCCTCTGCCGACCAAGATGGAGCGCTTCACCATGCTGGTCTCGCCGCACGCCGACAAGGACGCGCGCGACCAGTTCGAGCTGCGCACGCACAAGCGCCTCATGGACATCGTGAACCCGACCGATAAAACGGTCGATGCGCTCATGAAGCTCGAGCTGCCGGCGGGCGTGGACGTGCAGATCAAGCTCAACTGAGCGCTTCGCACACAGGGCGCTACGGCACCGCCAACGCTCGCGGTGGTATATCCAGCGCATCGCCGTTCATCGGCTGCTCGCCGCGCTGCATTGACGATCGGCGAGACCCGCACCAATACTCCACGCCCGAAGTTCTGCGCAGAAAGAACGTGCGGCAGGGATCAGCGCACAGGATGGCACGCAGACGGGGGAGCACCATGATTCAGCGTAGCATCGGCCTGGTTTCGGCTGCTGGGTTACTCACTTTGTTGGTTTTGTCGTCCGCGGCGCGGGGCACCGAGCCTCCTCCGCTCAAGGACCTCGCCTCCTACGTGAAGTGGATACAAAAGAACCACAAGGCGCCGTTCGACCGCAACGGCGCCGCGCTGCCAGCAGGCGCTGTCAAGGAGCTGACACACGAGCAGGGCGCGCGCTCAGCGCGCGCGCTACTGTCGACGTCCTCGCCGGTCCATCACAACGTAAAGGTAAACCAGGATCGCAATCCGTGGCCGAAGACAGGTATCGGCGCCGCCATCGATCCGGTCACCGGCGCCTGGGTGGTGATGAGCAACGATTTCCGGCGCAGCTTCAATCAGATGTTCTTTCATGTCTCGACCGATGCCGGTGCCAAGTGGACCGACGACGCGCTGGTCGGCGGCAGTGATCCCTTCACCGGCTTCATCCCCTCGACGTTCCAGAGCGATCCGGGAGTGTCGTTTGACAGCTCCGGCAACAGCTATCTGTCCTCGCTCACGGGCAATCTGATCTTTGATGACACGAATGGCTACTTCAATACGGACACCGAGGTCGATATGGTCCAGGGGTTCGCGGACGGAAGCTATGCGAGCCTGCTGCCGACCCGGGTCGACGTACAGCCGTGCAACGGGACCTTTACGGGCGCGATTACCTGCGATATGACGCTCGACAAGCCGCTCATTACCACGGACTCCAATCTCAACAGTCCGAAGTACGGCACCACCTACGTCTATTACACGGTGTTCTGCAATCTGCCGGTCCCGTGTACGGACGGCAACGCAACCATTCCAGCCTTTTCCTCCGGCATCCTGGAGGCGCATTCTCCAGGACCGAACGAGCCCTTCAGCCTCCCCGCGCTGGTCAGCGGCCGGCTGCGTCAGACACAGTTCTCGAGCATGGTGATCGACGCTGCGGGCACCGCGCACGTGTTCTTCGATGATTTCAGCGATCCCACTGCCATCCACATGTGGCAGGCTACGCTGCACGGCACGACCTGGGTGGTCGGAGCGGCGCCGGTGGTGTCGTTCGTATTCAACGGGCTCGCCAACATCAATTGGACGTTTCGCGATGCGGGCGCCGAGGCGCCTGGCTGCGGAATTCACAAGTTCACTGCTTATTGCGCGTTCTCGGCCAATCAAGTCAACAAGGGCCGTATGGAGAGCACCCCATCAGTCTATCTCGTCAGCGTCCCGGTTGGCGGACAGGCTGTCACAGTCGCGCGTGTCAACAACGATGCGATCCTCAACCAGAAGCATCACTTCTTTGCCTGGGCCACGGCCACACCGAGCGGAGCCGTGTATGTAGGCTGGTACGACGATCGCCGCGACCCGTTCAATACCCGCGTGGATTACTTCGTCGGCAAGTCTACCGACGGCGGCAAGACGTTCCCGGTGCAGCAGCCAGTCAACGATGTCTTGTTCAATCCCTGCACCGGCTTCCCGGGTTGCAGCTTCTTCGGGGACTACACGCAGCTCGTGTCCGGCTCTGATGGCGAGGTCCACGCCGCCTGGTCGGATACGCGCGACGCCGCCAGCATGCAGATCTGGTCGCAGGTCGTCGGTTTCTGAGGGCGGCGGAAGCTCGCGCATCCAGGGTTGATCGCAGGTTCGGTGGCGCCTATACTGCGCGCCCTTTTTGGGCCCCCTGCAAAAGGCGGGCCGGTCGCGTAAAGCGGCATCGGGCGAGGTTGGGGCAGGCTCTGGGCCTTG
>DATJVW010000408.1:0-10480 GCA_035501675.1 Burkholderiales bacterium | reverse complement strand
ATGGGCGAGCACGCCCAGACCGGGCTGGTGGCGGCCGCGTCGCTGGCCGACTACGACACCAACCGCATTCGCAAGCACGAATTCACGCAGCCGGACAAGGAGGACGACCGCGTGCACCAGATCGAGGCGCTCGGTGCGCAGACCGGTCCGGTCCTGATGGCTTATCCGTCCACGCCGCAGGTCAACGACATCCTTCGGCAGGCCACTGTAGGCGCTGCCGACACCGACGTCACGGCCGACGGCGGGGTGCGGCATACCCTGTGGGTCATTCGCGAAACGAATCGCATCGCGCGGCTCGTCGCAGGCTTCGATGCCATGCCTGCGTTGTACATCGCCGACGGTCATCATCGCAGCGCCGCCGCTTCGCGGGTGGCAGCCGCGCGCCGAGCGCGCAACCCGAAGCATACCGGAGAAGAGAGCTACAACTATTTCCTCGCGGTCTGCTTCCCGCACCACCAGATGCGAATCCTTCCCTACAACCGCGCCGTGGCCGACCTGAACGGCATGAGCGCCGATGCATTCTTGCTGCGGCTGGGCTCCAGCTTCAACGTCGAGCCGAGCGTTCAGGCCGTGGCTCCCGACAGCCCGGGCCAGTTCGGCTTGTACCTCCAGGGCAGGTGGTACCGGCTCTTCATCCGCCCGGGTCTGATTCCGATCAACGATCCGGTCGCGCGGCTGGACGTGAGCCTGCTGGCAGATCATCTGCTCGCGCCCATCCTCGGGATTCGCGACGCGCGCACCGACCGGCGCATCGCGTTCGTGGGCGGTATCCGCGGCCTGGAGGAGCTGGAAAAGCGTGTGGACAGCGGCGCGATGGCGGCCGCGTTCTCGCTGCACCCTACCCACATGGAAGATCTCATGGCCGTGGCGGACAGGGGGGCGGTCATGCCGCCCAAGTCCACCTGGTTCGAGCCCAAGTTGGCCGACGGATTGGTGTCGCACGTTCTGGATTGAGGCACGTCTCGCCCTTGCGTGCCACCTTCTGTCATGCCGGACGCCACGTCGCGGGGACGGGCCCGCAGTGGGCGAGGCCGGAGTCGGTAGAGCAACAGGAGAGGCCATGTTTGGCTGGTTCAAGGATCTGAGCGATCAAGAGAGGAAGGCGCTGCTCGCCGCGTATGGCGGCTGGTCGATGGACGCCTTCGACGTCATGATGTACAGCTTGCTGATCTCCACGCTGATGGCTGCATGGAAAATGAGCCCGGGCCAAGCAGGGTTCATTGCGACCTCGGCCGGACTTTTTTCCGCGGTCGGCGGCTGGGCCGCTGGGAGCCTGGCCGATCGCTTCGGCCGCGTTCGCATGCTGCAGATCACGATCGCCTGGTTCGCTTTCTTCACGTTTCTGAGCGGGTTTACCCACTCCTTCGAGCAGTTGCTGATCACGCGCAGCCTGCAGGGACTCGGGTTCGGTGGCGAGTGGGCGGTGGGATCGATATTGATCGGCGAGATCATCCGTCCGCAACATCGCGGCAAGGCGGTGGGTACGGTGCAGAGCGGCTGGGCCGTGGGCTGGGGCGCGGCGACGATCCTGGCTACGATCTTCCTCACCTTGCTGGCCGAAGGCCTCGCCTGGCGCGCACTGTTCTGGGTCGGCATTCTTCCGGCGATCCTCATCTTCTACGTGCGCAAAAACGTCCGGGAGCCCGAGCTGTCTACGGCCACGCGGCAACGCGTGCAACAGGAAGGCGGTAGCTTTCTGGAAATCTTCTCGCCCGCGTTGATGCGCACGACCGTGCTCGCCAGCCTCATGAGCACGGGTATGCAGGGCGGTTACTACGCTGTGACCACTTGGCTGCCCACCTATCTCAAGGCCGAACGCGGGTTGTCGGTGGTCGGCACCGGCGGCTATCTGGTCGTTGTCATCGTGGGTTCGTTCCTAGGCTATTTGGCCGCTGCGTACCTGTCAGACCAGATCGGGCGGCGCAACACTTTCTTCGTGTTCGCGGTGAGCTCCGCCTGCATCGCCGGGGCCTACACCTTCATGTCCATCGGCAACGCCACCATGTTGCTGCTGGGCTTTCCACTGGGCTTCTTCGTGTCCGGTAACTTCAGCGCTGTGGGAGCCTTTCTGACCGAGCTCTACCCCAGCCGCGTGCGCGGCTCGGGGCAGGGCTTTGCCTACAACTTTGGCCGCGCCGTCGGCGCTCTGTTCCCGACGCTGGTGGGCTTCATGAGCGCCAACATGAACTTGAGCACGGCGATCGGCATCTTCAGCGGCATCGCCTACGTGATTGTGATAATCGCCGTCTCGATGTTGCCCGAAACGCGCGGCAAGCAGCTCGAGGTCTATGACTGAGCGCGCCCGTGCTGCAGGTATGCGATGATGCGGACCTGCTCGACCACCGGCCGCCTTTCACCGGTGTGACGCGGGCGCCGCACGGCGCTGCATGGCAATCGAACCCAGAACCCTCTAGACTCCGCAAAAAACTACGGGAGACAAACCATGCAAGGCGAAGCGACGCGTTGTGCGCCCCGCTGGCGGGCCAGGCTGCAACTCCCACGTCCGGAACGCGTCGCCGCATGCCTCTCGCGCGGGCTCGAATACGGCGGGGTCGTGGCGATGCTCGCAGTCCTGCCTATCGTTCCGTTTCTCGCAGCCGCGATCGCACGCGACGCATCCTATGCTAGACGCTATGTGACGACATTGGCGCGCGGCGCGGCACACATCAAGGCCATGCTCCGGGCCCGAGCCATCTCCCGCTATTTGCTGCGGCCACGCCGCAACGCCGCCACGGCGCCGCGCGAGCGTATCGTCGGCGCTTGCACCCACTGCGGCAACTGCTGCTTGAACCGCAGCTGCGTGTTCCTCGACTTCGACGACAGCGGCCGCTCCCGCTGCCGGATCTACGGGAGCCGCTTCTGGGGCCTGCTGAACTGCTCCCGCTATCCGGAGAGCCGCAATGACATCGAGCTGTACCGATGCGCGAGCTTCACGGCCGTGCCGGGGTCGGGCACGCCACGGCGCCGCGTGATCCCGGTCTGGCGCGTGGACATCCCCGCGGTCGAGCCAGTCGAGCGTTGAACCGGCAGCGCGATCTCGCGGCCCATCCCGCTCACTCGCCGTAGACCAGCTTGCGCACCTCGGCCGGCTTAGGAAAAGCACCGGGCGCGAAGCGCAAGTAGCGGATGCCCGCGGCGCGCAGACGCTGCTCTTTCTCCCGCTCCAGCAGTGCTTCCGCCTGCTGCCCGATATTGAGGTCCACCGCAGCGACGATCACCAGATCCTTGCTGCAGACCACGAGATCGATGGGCAGGTTGGCCAGCGCGGGGACCGTGGGCCCGTCCATCAAGTCCGATACCCTGGTGTTGGCGAACACGTGGTGGTCCGGAAGACCGGCCTTGAGCACCAGGAACGCGAGCTTGGCGGGACCGGAGAGAAATGCCGCGCGGGCCTTGACCGCTGGCGGGGCGGCAGCGCCCGGTGTTGCGGCGGGCGCTGCTTCCGGTCGTGTCAGCGCCGTAGCGGCCAGGGGCTGTCCTGTGGCCTTGTCACGCCGGTACGCGGCGATGAACTCTTCCAGCTCGGTGGCACGTGTTCCTTCCTCCTTGCCTGGAGTGGTCTTCGAGCCTGCGCTGCCCGCCTGGATTTGTTTGTGGAACCGGAAGACCGCGACAAGAACGCCAACGATGATGGCGAGGGCCAGGACAAGCTTGAACAGGAACATTCTGAGCCTTGGAGGAGCCGTCCGCGCGGCGGGACCTTGCGTGTCAGGGCGAGTATAACGTCCGGGACGAAGCGATCAAGTTTCCGCATGGGCCGCCTCGGACTTCGCGGACGCGGGCGGCGCCCCGGTCGCGGTAACCCCCGTTTGACCGGGGTCAAAGGGGGCGTGAGCCTCTCTGTCAGACTTTCCCAAGAGATGAAAGCCAGCGCCAATGCATTTGAGGGTCTGCTCGACGCGGAGGCCGCACACCGGCTGGCTGACGAAGGGCCCAACGAGCTGCCCTCGGCAAAGCCTCGGAGTCTGCTCGCCATCGCATTCTCGGTGGTCAGCGAACCCATCTTCCTGCTGCTGATTGCCTGCGGAGCCATCTATCTGGTGCTCGGCGACGCCCGAGAGGCGTCGATGCTCCTGGGATTCGTGTTCGTCGTGATCGGCCTGACCCTGTTCCAGGAGCGCAAGACCGAACGGGCGCTGGAAGCCCTGCGCGATCTGTCCAGCCCGCGTGCCCTGGTGATACGCGCGGGCGAGCAGAAGCGCATTCCCGGTCGCGAAGTGGTGCGTGGCGACGTGATCGCTCTCACCGAGGGCGACCGTGTAGCCGCGGACGCAGCGGTGCTGTCGTGTACGAGCCTGGCGGTGGACGAGTCCTTGCTGACCGGTGAGTCCGCTTCCGTGCGCAAAGCGCCCGCGGCAGAAGTGGTCGCCGAGATGGCCCGCCCGGGAGGCGAGGATTCTCCCTTCGTCTTTTCGGGCACCTTGGTGGTTCAAGGGAAAGGCCTCGCTCGCGTACTCTCGACGGGCGCTAAGACCGAGATCGGGCGCGTCGGCAAGGCCCTGGCCGGGCTTGAAGAGCAACCCACGCGCACACAGCAGGAAACGCGGCGCGTGGTGCGGCACGTCGCTTGGATCGGCCTCGTGCTGGCGCTCGTCGTCGCGGTCGCGTACAGCGCCACGCGCGGCGACTGGCTCAACGGACTGCTGGTGGGCATCACGTTTGCGATGGCCGTCCTCCCCGAAGAGCTGCCGGTGGTGTTGACCGTCTTTCTCGGCCTGGGTGCCTGGCGCATTTCGAAGCGCCAGGTCTTGACCCGGCGCGTGCCGGCGGTGGAGATGCTCGGCGCAACGACGGTCCTGTGCGTGGACAAGACGGGCACGCTGACCCAGAACAAGATGTCGCTCGCCAGCCTGTCTGCTGGCGAGCTCGCTTTCGACTTGCGCGGCCGCGACACCGCCCCGCTGCCGGAGCCGTTCCATGAGCTCCTCGAGTTCAGCGTGCTGGCCAGTCACCGCGACCCGTTCGACCCGTCGGAGAAGGCGATTCGAAGCGGCGGCCTCGAGCTCCTCGCCGACACGGAGCACCTGCACGAGGACTGGACACTGGTCGACGAGTACCCGCTTTCCCCCGAGCTGCTGGCCATGTCGCGGGTGTGGCGCTCGCCGGATCTGGAGCAATACGTGGTCGCGGCCAAAGGGGCGCCCGAGGCGATCGTGGATCTGTGCCACCTGGACGCCGAGGCCGCAGAGGCGGTGCGCGGCCGGGTCGACCGCCTCGCTGCGCGAGGCCTGCGCGTGCTGGCCGTGGCGCGCGCCGGCTTTCGCGAGACCGAGCTGCCGGCGATCCAGCACGACTTCGAGTTCGGTTTCCTGGGCCTGATCGGGCTGGAGGACCCCGTGCGTCCAGCCGTTCCCGGCGCTATCAAGCAGAGCCAAGAGGCGGGCATCCGGGTGGTGATGATCACCGGTGACTACGCGGCAACGGCGCTCAACATAGCAGGTCAGATCGGGCTGGTGAGCCCGGGCGGCGTGATCACCGGCGCAGAGCTGGACCGGCTCGACGATGCGCAGTTGCGCGAGCGGCTGCGCGACGTGAATATCTTCTGCCGCGTTGTCCCGGAACAGAAGCTGCAGCTGGTCCGGGCGCTGGAGGCCAACGGCGAAGTGGTGGCGATGACGGGCGATGGCGTGAACGACGCGCCGGCGCTCAAGGCGGCGCACATCGGCATCGCGATGGGAGGCCGTGGAACGGATGTGGCCCGCGAAGCGGCTGCACTCGTGCTGCTGGACGACGATTTCTCCTCCATCGTGCAGGCGATCAAACTGGGGCGGCGCATCTTCGACAACCTGCGCAAAGCGATCGCATTCCTGGTCTCGATCCATGTGCCGATCGTCGGTCTGTCGATTGTTCCCGTCGCGCTGGGCTGGCCGTTGATGCTGATGCCTATCCATATCCTGTTCCTGCAGCTCATCATCGACCCGGCTTGCTCGCTGGTGTTCGAAGCCGAACCCGAAGAGCCAGACATCATGCGGCGTCCACCGCGGGCCGCCGATGCTCCCCTGTTCGACCGGACGCTGCTCGCGCGCAGCGCGATTCAAGGCGCGATTCTGCTGTCGATCGTGCTGGCGGTCTTCGCGGGCGCCCTATACAGCGGTCACGGCGCGGGCAACGCCCGCGCTCTGGCCTTCACGACGTTGATCGTCGCGAGTCTGGGGTTGATCCTCGCGAACCGCTCCTGGTCGCGCGCCATTCTCGATGCGTTTCGCACCCGCAATCCCGCGCTGTGGTGGGTGCTGGGCGGTGCGCTGGCGTTTCTTGCCATCGCGCTCTATATTCCATTGGTCCGGGGTATGTTCCACTTCGCCCGGCTGCGCCCGGACGATGTGGCTGTCTGCGTGCTCGTCGGCCTGCTCAGCTTCTTTGCCTGCCGGGCGCTTGATTTTCCGCGGATGAGCAGAGGAGGAACCCGGGTCGGCGTGTAGCATCCCGCTCCGACGGACGCGTAGCGTTGCACGGCATTGCCATGAGCATCCCATCCGCGATTCAGGAAAAGGCCTTCAAAGCGCGCGCCATGCTGGTAGGCGAGCGCATCGACCTGAAGGCCTGGAGTGCGACGGACGCGCTGGCCACCAACCCGCTCACCGTCAAAGTCAAGGGCGGCGGGGCCGCGACGCTGCACCGTTATGGAGTCGTTGTCTTCTTTGACGTCGCGCCGATGGAGCAGGTGGCGTTTCTCGGTTCCCTGCGGCCCCTTGCGGCGAATCCTTATCCTACGCCGGAGACCGAGGAGCTCGAGGTGCGCATCGAACCGGGCGGCAGAGAAGGTGTGGTCGGCGGCGTGGCGTACCTCGAGGATGCCGCCGTCGAGCGTCTTCAGGTGATTGCCGATGTCCTGAGCAAGAGCGCCGTGCTGTCGCTCTACGAAAGCAAAGTGGCGGGGGAGTTCGACCGCATCGAGCCGCTGGCCGTTGAGCTGGACCGGTCCGGCCGTATCCGCGGGCACAGCAAGGACCTGCTGAAGAACATCGGGTCCATGCTGCTGGTGGAACAGCGGATGGTGGGGCGTGCCGAGATCACCGAGAAGCCAGAGGTTCTGTGGGACAACCCCGGCCTCGAGGGATTGTTCGCGAGGCTGGAGGACGAGTTCGAGATCAAGGAACGGCATACCGCCTTGGAGCGCAAGCTGAATCTCATCTCGCGAACCGCACACACTCTCGTGGAGCTGCTCAGCAGCAAACACTCGTTGCGCGTCGAGTGGTATATCGTGGCCCTGATCGTGTTCGAGATCCTGCTCACTGTCTATCAGCTTTTCCTGCGCTGACACCTTGGATGGCTGAATCCCCGCCTGCTAGGTGGCGGAGGAACCAGTCCGACGCCAGGCGCGCCACCTCCTCGAGTGCGCCTGGCTCTTCGAACAGATGCGTCGCGCCGCGCACGATAGCGATGTCTTTCTCGCACTCGAGCACGTCGTGCGCCGCCCGGTTGAGCCCGATGACCCCGTGATCTCTGGCGCCGACGATGAGCAGCGTCGGCGCGCGGACTCTCGCCAGCGTGTCGTCACCGGTGAGGTCGGGCCGCCCGCCCCGCGACACGACGGCTTGAACGTCGCCGGGCATAGCCGCCGCCACGCGCAGCGCAGAAGCGGCACCGGTGCTTGCCCCGAACAAGCCGATCGGCAACGAGCGCGTCGCCGGCTGTCGGCGCGCGAAGCGCACCGCATCGCCAAGCCGGTCGGTCAACAGACCGATGTCGAAGCGGGCGGCGTAGTTCCGGTCCTCCTCGGGCGTGAGCAGGTCGGTGAGCAGCGTTGCAAGGCCCGCCCGGCACAGCTCCTGAGCCACGGAGCGGTTGCGCGGTGAGTGCCGTCCCGAGCCGCTGCCGTGGGAGAATACGACGATGCCGCAGGGGCTGGGCGGGAGCTCGAGGACCCCTTCGAGCATTGCCGGGCCGGATGGTATCGAAACGGCCGATTCACCGAGAGTCGCGTTCATCGTGACGCCTCTGCAGACGATGCAGCGTCGCACACGAGCAGCGCTTGGACATCATCGTCCTGGACCCGCAGCAACGCGTGATACGATCGTGTCATCGCGAAAAACAACTCGGGCGCGTCCGCCTTTCATCGTCGTATGATCCGACGTGCCCGAAACCCTCGAGGAAAGACCTCATAGACCCACACTATCCCCCCATGGTTCCGCGGCGCTTTGCGCTGGATCAAATCGCGGCGAACGGCGGCGACGATCCCCCTTTCCGGTGCAGCGCTCGGCCTGCGTCGAACGACCGCGCGGACGGCGGCAGCCCTCCGGGCCGGTCCGGGCCCGTACCTCGAATCGACTCTTGATCGCCGTTGCCGGCATCGTGACCTTCGCGTTCCTGGGTGCGATCCAGGCGCTGTACGGCCCCCTTTTGCCGGGACTGCGGCACGTCTTCGCGGTTGACACGGGCACCGTCGGTCTCGTGTTCGCTGCGCACGGCCTCGGGGCGCTGGTGGGCATTTTGGTGCCGAGCTTCGTCCAGGCTCCGGCGCTGGCCGAGCGCTGGCTGAGCATCGCAACAGGATTGCTCCTGACGGGTGCGGCAGCGATGTCGATCGCGCCGACGTGGCCGGCGCTGCTCGCGGCGGTATTTGTGCTTGCCATGGGCTTCGGGATTCACGTGGTCCGCCTCAACGGCTTGTTCGTCGCAGGCTTCGGGACCCGGGGCATGGCGATGTCGCTGTTGATCAATGCAGCGTTCAGCGTCGGCGCGATTCTCGGACCGGTTGCGGTCGCAGCGTCGGGCGAGCCATCGAGGCGGCTGTTCGGGGGGGTCGCGGCTCTCGCGCTCGCCCTGCTGCCGCTCGCCGTCGGCGCCGACCGGAGAGGGCGGGCCGTCGCCTCCAGCGCCCTGAGTCATGGGCCGAATTCTGCCTCGCACGCGGCGACCCGGTTGCGATCACGCGCTCTTCTCGGCGCCTTCGTCGCTCTGATGTGCCTCACCTCCGGTACGGAAAATTCCATCGGAGGCTGGACCGCGACGCTGGCGCTCGCTGACGGTCACACCTTCTCCAGCGCCGCCCAACTGACCGCTCTGTTCTTCGGCTGCATCTTCGCCGGCCGACTGGCTGCGGCCGGCTTCGGTCATCGCGTGAAGCCCGCGTTTCTGGTTCTGGCAGGAATCGGCTGCCTGGCGGCTGCCCTGTCGATCGCCAGCGTGACGCATAACGCTGCGATCGCGCTTGCCTTGTCCGGGTTTGCCATCGCGCCCATCTTTTCGGCCACCCTGGTCTGGCTGGGCGCTTCCCTGCCGACCTCGGCCCGCGCAAACGCCTTCGTCATCGCCGGCGCGCTACTGGGAGCCGCATCCTTTCCTCCACTGGTGGGCCGCGTCATCGGCCAGTTCGGTGTATCCGCGGCGCCACCGGCGATTCTGTGCATTGCCCTGGCGGCGCTCGCCGTCGCAGTCGCGATCTATGTGGCGCGTCGGCCTTGACACTATTTCGCGTCAGCCGATTTGTTGAGCGGCGCTGGGACACCCTCCGCGGCGAGTTGCTGCCAGTACCCGGCCGCTTCATCTGTCAGTCCGGCCTGTTGCGCCAGGCAGACGAGCGGGTGCCCGCCCGGGTCATGGCTTCATCTTGGACATCCTAGCGGAGTCGGGCAATGGAGACGGGCGCGAGAGGGCGGGCCGCCCGCCCGCGACGACGAAGGTCGATCGGGTGCCGCGCGTCAGAAGACGAAGCGGAACAGCCAGAACAAGGAGCCGGACAGGATCATCGACGCCGGCAGCGTGAGCACCCAAGCGAGGAGCAGGTTGCGGACGGTGGCCCATTGCAGCCCCGATCCGTTGGCGGCCATGGTGCCGGCCACGCCGGAAGAGAGCACATGAGTCGTGCTCACGGGGAGACCCAGGAGGTCGGCGGCGCCGATCGTGGTCATGGCGACAAGTTCCGCCGAAGCACCTTGGCCGTAGGTGAGATGGCTCTTGCCGATTTTTTCTCCTACCGTCACCACGATTCGCTTCCAGCCCACCATTGTCCCTAGACCGAGCGCGAGCGCAACCGCAACCTTGACCCAGGTCGGAATGAACTTGGTGGCGTGATCCAACCCACTGCGGTAGGTCTTGATCGCTTTCTCCTCGTCTGCGTTGAAGGCGATAGGCTTCTGCTTCAACAGATGCCGGAACGCTTCGCTCACGAGGTACATGTCGTTGCGCACGTTGCTGACCTTCTCCGTCGGCACGTTGGCGAAGGACCTGTACGAGGTCGCCTGCGTGTCGATGGAACCGATCATCTGAATCAGCGCAGGCAGAGTCGCCGACTCGAAGCTCCTGCTGCGGACATAGGCCGCGACGCGCCCGCGGGCCTCCTCGTCCGTCGTGGCCGTCAACGGTTGCGCCGCCAGGCGGGACGAAAGCACCTGCGTCACTGCGCGACCGTTACCCGAGAAGGCCGCGACGCGCCCTGGCTCCATCGCCCTGTTCAGGGCGTACACGGTGGGGACGGTGCCGATCAGGATCAACATGATGAGGCCCATGCCCTTCTGTCCGTCGTTGGAGCCGTGCG
>DATJVW010000407.1:0-4671 GCA_035501675.1 Burkholderiales bacterium | reverse complement strand
CGAAGGCGTGGAGGACCACGCCACCCTCGAAACGCTGCGTAGCATGGGGTGCGATCTCATCCAGGGACATGTGCTGAGCCACGCGCTTCCAGCGGACGCATTCACGCGCTGGTTCGAGGGCTTCGCCGGCAAGAAGACGCCGCACCAGACCGCGACCACGGACTGAGCGCAGCGGGGCGGCGACAGGGTCATCGACGCAAGCCATGATCGATCGCCCTTGACCGAGGTGAGATCGGCGTAATCGACTCCTCGAGCAAGACACAGCAGCGGGCTTCCACGCCGCGGTCACGGCGTACCGATCTCTCTCAATCTCGAGTGGAATTCAATCCCTCGAAAGTAATAGTCAAGAACGTTCTGCAAGTTAGCAAGCGCGTTCTAGAGTGCGGGCGCGCTGAACGCTAATCTGCAGGCATGGAACACGATGTCTTATGGCTGGTCGCCCTCAACACGCTGCTGCACGAAGTCGGCTTGCCGCTGCCGCTCACGCCCACGCTGCTGATGGCGGGCGCGAGCGCGATGTCGGGCGGCGCCCATCCGCTGGCTGTGGTTGCCATGGTCATCGGCGCAACCCTGGCGGGCAACTCGCTCTGGTTTGCCGCCGGACGTCGATATGGGTCGAGCATCTTGAAGTTTCTCTGCCGCCTTTCGCTGTCGGCCGATTCTTGTGCGACGCGCGCGGAGCAATCGTTCCGTCGATGGGGTGGATCGTCGATCGTCGTCGGCCGGTTCATTCCCGGGGCTTCTTTGCTCGCACCGCCGCTCGCCGGCGCGCTCGGTATGAGCTGGAGCAGGTTCATCGTGCTATCGGCGGCTGGCGCTGCGCTGTGGGGATTGATCGTGGTCGGCGCCGGAATGGTTCTTCATCAGGAGCTCGACGCTGCGATCCGTGTCGTCACGCTCTAAACCAGCTTGGGAAAAAGAAACGCCCGCAAGGGGATTGCGGGCATGTGCCCGCATTGGGCGCGGGCAAAAGAGGTAGGCGTATGAGGCAGAGGCGGCGGCCAGCGCGTCGTGCTGCGTTTGCCGGTGGCGCGCATGTCGCCCCACTGCATAGGCCACTCTACGGATCCGGGGCACGCCTGTCAGTCGGACTGCGCCTCGTCGCGACGTAAGACAGCACCTACAATCGTGCGGCGCCTGAGCGTCGCTGGCGGGACCATATTTGACACAATTTGCTCCGATCGGACGAGCGAGCGCACCATGCAGCGATAAACGCCAGGAGGCTAATATGGAGACCATGAAGCGCTGCGCAGCGCGACTCGCGACGGCCGTGATGGGGGTGTGGGACCGGCAAACACGCAAGCGGTGGGACCGATTGTTCGGAGATCTCTGAGGCAACCGGCAGAGCACCGGAGAAGAGCATGGACAATGATCGTCACCGGGACGCGCATCATCTGGACAAAATCCGATCCTGGCCCGAACACGATCACCTGGGGCTGATGGAATACGTCGAGGTGCTTTGGCGCTCCGGCGAGTGGGGATGGAAGCAGCAGAGGAATCCGTTTACCGGACGCGTCGTCTCGAGGACCTACCAGGTCTCGACCGGCGGCGTCCCTGGGAACGAGGCCATCGTCGGCGCATTGGAGGCCAACCGCTTCTTCTGGGAGCAATGCATGGTCTCCTACCACCATCGCGGGCTGTACGAATTCAAGGTGACAATCACCGCGTCCCGCTCATAAAGCGGAAAAGCCGTCCCCGCGGAGACGGCTTCTCTTCTGCGATCGCTCTCAATCGGGCCTGGAACGCACGGCCCAACGAACAAGAACGGGCTAGTTACGGCACTCCGAGGGCATGTACTTGAACCGGGTGCTGTCGCCGGCGATCGCGCACGCCCAGCTGGTGGACTCACCTCCATCCGTAGGCGTGAGCATAACGGTCTGGCCGTTCATCGTTGGGTCACGCCCCAATAATATTGGCGCCAGAGAACAGGATCGTGATTACGCCGTTGTTGCCCAAGCTGAGTTGCCTGACCTCGTTTGGCGAATTCGCTTGGGGTCAGGTGACCAAGCGATCCGTGTGGTCGGTGCTGATTGTAATCGTCCTACCAGCGCATGAGCGTGGCACGGGCATGCTCGATGGAGGTGAACTCGGTGACGTTCAAGGACTCATCTCGCAGCCGGCCGTTGAACGACTCGACTAGCCCGTTCTCCACGGGCTTGCCGGGGCGTATGAAGTCGAGCTGCACGCTGCGTCGCCAGGCCCACTCATCGAGCACCTTGGAGGTGAACTCCGTGCCGTGGTCCACGGTGATTGCTTTGGGTAAGGGCCGCTGCCAGGACAGCCGCTCGAGGACGTTGGCGACGTCTTGGCCGCTGAACAGACTCTCGCGACTCCACTGATCGATGACGGTGAGCACCCGAAACACCTGCCGTCGGCGAGCTGATCGTGCGACCAGGCGCTTAAGCCGTGTGTTCTCGTCCTCGAGCTACTTCAACTTACGCAGCTCCCTCACGCCCAGGTTGGCGTATTTCTTCTTGCTAACGAGGCTGTACAAAAACGCGTTTTGTACTGGGGGACGGCGCGTCTTTTCGCATCGGAGAAGTCAATATCATTGTTTCGATCTTGATGCCGGAATCGGTGTTGCGGCGAGGGGCGAGCTAGTCCATGTAATACAGGTGCCACTGCGCGTTCACTTTCGGTTGCGATCGCAGCGTGAAGCGATCCAGTCGCTTGTTGTGCCGCAGGTTGGCAAAAACCGGTTCGACGGTGGCGATGCGCCTGGCGTAGAGCCTGCGCCCCAGCTCGCTGTCGATCGCTTGCTTCATACGCTCGGTGAAGTGCAGCGGTGAGGCCTGGTGCTTCGCGAACAAGGCGACCTGCCGGGTTGCAGTGCGCTCCGGATAGCGCAGGCATTTCGCGCGCAACGGACAGGGTAAGCAGTCGCGTTTGGCGCCCTCAAACTTGTGGTGCACTCGGCCACTGGTGGTGCAGTGGCTGCCCGTCGAGTAAAGCCGCTTTCCCGCCGGGCATATGCAGCTGTTCGTTTTGGCGTCGCAGCGGAAGTCTGCGGGGGTGAACTTTGCCTCCCGGGGCTTGGGTCTTTTATCCCAGAGCGGATCGGGCCGCTCCTTGTATTTAGCCTGATCCTTGAATCGTCCCTCGCGACGGCGCATCAGATTGTCGGCGACGAGCGCCGGGATGTTGTGCTCGTAGAGTATTCGAAGGTTCGCCTCACTATGGTAGCCGGCATCGGCGGTGATGATGGTCTGCTCGGCGCGCAGCGACTTCGTGGCTTCGACCATGGGCAATAGCACGCTCTGTTCGCCGCCCGATCCATGCGCCTGGGCCGCAACGATAACCTGGGCCTTGGAGTCCACAGCGGCAACCGCGGCGTAGCCCTGGAGCACGCCTTTGGAGGTCGCCATCTTGGCGCTGTCATTGTCGGTCACGTTGCTCTTCCTGAGCGCACCCTTCTGGGAACGTCGCTCTTGGTGGGTAGCGAGGAAATCGCGAATGCGCTTGGCCTCTAAGCGCAGTCTGTCCATCCGAGCCTGCTCTTTAGCAAGATCACTGTCCGAATCGCCCCCCTGGTCGCGCTCGCGGTGGGCTGCGAGCATCGTGGCGACCGCCTTCTCCATGCGCTCTGCCTCATGGCGCAGCTGCGCATGCGTGCCGCTTCGGCGCTTGTCGGCGTTGCTCGGCAGCTTCACCCCGTCAATGGCAAACATGTGGCGCCCGATGAGCCCCAGCCGCTCGCACACCAGCAGCACTTCGGTGAAGATGCGCGTGGCCTGCTCGCCCAGCTCTCGGATGAACGCCGCAATGGTGGTGAAGCGCGGCGCGCCATCTCCCGAGATCGCCATGAACAGCACGTTCTCGCGGCACAGACGCTCGATCGCCCGACTGGAGACCACGCCTCGGCTGTAGGCGAGCAGCACGATCTTGAGCATCACCGCCGGGTTGTAGGCGGGTGCGCCGGTGTCATCGTTGCAAAAGCGTGCCGCCAGTCCCGAAAGGTCGATCTCGGTATCGACCAGCACATCGAGTGCATGCTCGAAGCTGCCGGCAACAATCTGTGACTCGAGGACGATGGGAAGAAAACGCGGACTGCGGTCAACCGACTTGTAGCGTGCCATGCTGTTGTTCTCGGCTCGAGCAATTGCATGTCAACAACGCTCGAGCAGCTCATGCGCGGACACGCGTCGAGACTTTTTTGTACAGCCTCAACGTAGAAGGTGACCTCCAACACTCCTATGTGCCGATGCACATCACCCACCAGCGTCCCCGCTTCGGCTTGCCGCAGGGCGTAAGCAATCTGCTCTTCGGTGTACCGCGACCGCTTCATGCGCCTCTCCTTCTCTCCTAAGGAGCCTGCGCAGACACCACTCCAGTTCTAAACTGTCCTGAAATTGCGGGGGAACCTCAAATGCGACCCCAAACCGCGAGATAATAGTGCTTCTACCACCCCGCCCACTGCGTGGGCACCCCTCCCCGGGCAGGTGGGGAAAAAGATGTTCTTTCCCGGGGTGGTTGAAACAGTTTTGAGGACCTAGATGGAAGGATCAAGCATCCCTACAAAGCAGCACCACGTCGATGCCCTCATCATCGGCGCCGGTTTCTCCGGCCTGTATCAGCTGCTCTGCCTCCGCGACCGGCTGGGGCTTTCGGCGCTGGTGCTGGAGGCGGCCTCCGGGGTCGGAGGCACCTGGTACTGGAACCGCTATCCGGGCG
>DATJVW010000406.1:0-2606 GCA_035501675.1 Burkholderiales bacterium | reverse complement strand
CGGAGCCCTGGCTGGTGTCGTGGCCCGATATGCATGGTCGCTACTACCTGTTCCCGGTATATGACCTCTGGATGTCGGTCATCGAGTCCCCCGGCGCGCGTACCACCGGGGACAGCGCCCAAACCTACGCGATCACCGGGCCCAAGTGGACAGGCACGTTGCCAGTCGGTGTCAAGGAGATCAAATCGCTTACCCGGTACGCGTTCATCCTCGGCCGCACGTTTTGCACTGGCACGCCGCAGGACTATGCCGCCGTCAACGCGTTGCAGGCGCAGTACAAGCTGTACCCGCTCAGTGCACACGGCAAGCAGTACGCGCCTGCGTCTGGACAAGTCGACCCGAACCCGTTGTTCAACATCGTGGCTCCGGTCCGGCAGATCATCCACGACATGCAGACTCCAACCTACTTCGGGCTGCTGGCGAAGCTGATGAAAGATAACCCGCCGCTCCCCGAAGACGCTCCGATCGTAAGCAAGATGGCCGAGATCGGCCTCGTGCCGGGTCAGGACTTCGACATGATCAATCTCGACCCGCTGGTGCGATTGGCGCTGCGGCGCAGTCGCGAGGTCGCGCACGACCGGGTCAGCAATCATTGGAGGCAGGCGGGCACGGTCGAGGACCACTGGGTGATCCCCGCGGCAGCGGGGAGGTATGGGACAGACTATTTGATGCGCGCGTTCATCGCGGCGTTTGCCTGGCCGGCCGGCCTGCCACAAGATGGCTTGCATCCCTTTACCCGCCTGGAGGCCAACGGAAAGAACCTGTCGGGCGAGAACAGATACGTTCTGCGCTTCGAAAAGGGGACGCCGCCGGTGGAAGGGTTCTGGTCGATCACCGCCTATGATCCCCGGTACGCAGTCTATGCGCACCCGTCGAACAGATTCTCCGTAAGCTCACACGCCGACCTGAAGTACAACACCGATGGCTCGCTCGATCTGTACCTCCAGCACGAGTCGCCTGGCCCGGACAAAGAACCGAACTGGGTCGCGACGCCGAAGGACAATTTCACCGTGATGCTGCGCATGTACTGGCCCAAGGAGACGTCGCCCTCGATCCTCCCACCGGGCTCGGGCACTTGGAAGATCCCGGCCATACAGCGAGTCGGCTGAGGTTCATGTTCGGCAGGACCGGGACGCGGCACGCTGTCGCGTTCGGGTTGCCTATCTCAGCCGGCGAGACCTCGCGCGCGTCAACTCCCGCGAACCGCCCAACCGAGCAGCAGCAGACCGCTGGCGGCGATCCAGCTTCCGGCGACGCGCACGGCGATCCGCGCCCAGTACGCCCGTAACTGGACTACGAACGCTGCCGCAAGAGCAATCAGAACAAACACCGCGAGAGCCAACCCGAAGACGGCCAAAATCGCCGATACCGATTGCCCCATCCCCGTGCCGTTGAAATACCCGTGATAAAGACCGAGCAGCGCAGCCAGAGCAATCATCACCCGCGATGATAGTTTGGCGTCGGCGGCCACCAACCCGCCCGTCAGAAGAAACCAGAACGACGACAGTACTGCGCCGCCACTCGTTACGGCAGTCGCCAATCCAAGGAGGCTGCCTAACAGCCACGCTACCGGGAGCGTAAACAACGCTTGCCGTCCATAACTAGCGCCGCGCAGTCCGGCAAGCAGCGCCAGCGCCAGAGCGGGAACCAGGTCCTCGGGGCTGGTCAGGAAGTGCATCAGCCCGTCGTATACCGGTCCCATGCCAGTGGAATTCAGGTGTGCTTCGGCCTGGCCGGACCAGAGCGCAACCGCAAGCCCGGCCGTGATGTAGCCAGGATAGGTCGGTGGTCTCATCCGAGAGCCCCCACAAGCAACGCCACGCGCTGCACGGTCCAGAACGCTCCGAGCGCGCCTACCGTGTATCCGGGAAGCGCCTGTGCCCAACGTGGCCAGCGGATTTCCAGCACGCGGAAGGAACGCTCCAACGCCAGCACAAGGGCGATGAACCCGAGCTGCCCGAGCTCCACGCCGAGGTTGAAGCTGACCAGCGCGAGCGGTAGCTCTTGCCGCGGCAATCCGGCACTGGTCAGCGCGCTCGCAAAGCCGAATCCGTGCAGCAGCCCGAAGGCAAACGCGACCACCCAAGGATGCCGGATCGTGAAGCTCGTCTCACCGCGCCACGAGCGAACGATTTCCGGTCCGAGAAAGAGGATGCTCAGGGCGATCGCGGCGTTCAGCGGCAGCACCGGCACTTCAGCGTATCCGAGCGTCGCGATGGCAAGCGTGATGCTGTGCGCAACGGTGAAGGCGGTCACGGTCTTCACCAGCGTCCACAGGTCCTTCACGATCAGCAACAGTCCGAGTACGAAAAGCATGTGGTCTGCGCCGAACAGAATATGCCGGATGCCTTCCACGATGTATGTCGCTGCCGCTTCGTACCAGGTCTGCGAGGCGGCAATCTGGACCCAAGGCTGCGAAGGACGGGCAATGGTCGTCCACTTCGTGCCGTCCAGCATCTCGACGCGGACCAGCACGTCGGTGATGGTGAACTGTAGCCCGGGAAATTCGATGCGCTTGCCCGCCAGTCCATTCGGCCCGGCGTCGATCCACCGTCGCTCGACGAGCGAATCCGTCAGTTCTTGCAAAGCTGGATCTTTCAGGTTCT
>DATJVW010000405.1:0-24767 GCA_035501675.1 Burkholderiales bacterium | reverse complement strand
AGCTCGCGCGAGAAGTCGCTCCAGGTCTGATAGCGTGCTTCGGCATCCTTCTCAAGGCAGCGCAGAACCAGTCGGTCCAGCTCGGCCGGGACCTCGCGTCGAAACGTACTGGGGGGCACGGCCGGGATGTGAACCACTTGATACAGCAAGCTCGCCTTGCTCGAGGCGCGGAACGGCAGCTTGCCGGTGAGCATCTGGTACATCACCACGCCGAGCGAATAGATGTCGGTCTGATAGGTCACCTCCTTTTCTTGCACCTGCTCGGGCGACATGTAGGCGGGAGAACCTATACCCTTCAAATGCGTGTGCTGTGCCTCCTCGTAGAGCGCAGCGCCGAAATCGCTCAGCTTGATGTCGATGTCATCCTTGATCAGAATGTTGGCCGGCTTGATGTCGCAGTGGATCACGCCGTGCCGCTGCGCGAAGCCAAGCGCCAGGCTGCACTTGAAGATGATTTCAACGATCTTGCTCACGGGCAGCAGGTTGGCCACGTCGCAGTAGTGCTCTAGAGTCTTGCCATCCACGAACTCCATGACGATGTAGCTCAAGTTCTCGTCGCTGACCGCGTCGTAGATGGTGAGAATGTGCGGGTGAAACAGTTTGCCCACCAGCGCTGCCTCGTTGAGAAACACTCTGCGGTAGCGACGTCTGAGGTCGGTGTCCTGCTCCGGCTGGTTGCGGATCACCTTGATGGCGACCTCGCGGTTGGCAAAAGGGTCGCGCGCCAGGTAGACGACACTGGTCGCGCCGCGGCCGAGCTGGCGAACGATGGGGTATTTGCCGATCTGCTCGGGAAGCGGTTCACCCATACCGGTATTCGGGCGGGAGCTGTCGGGTGCGCCCTTGAACCCGAAGGGGCGGCCGACACAAGGGAATCGGCACGGGGCTCTGAAACTTGATGCCCCCTAGCGTACGATCTGCGGGACCCTCATACCCGCCTGCACAGCCGGGCGCGTACTGATCTGGTCGAACCAGCGCTTGACGGCGGGAAAATCGCTCAACTCCACCTTGTGCCACTCGTGCCGTGCGACCCAGGGGTAGGTGGCGATGTCGGCGATGGAGTAGTCCGCCGCCAGGAACTCGTGCTGCTCCAAGTGGCGGTCCATCACACCATAGAGGCGGCGTGTCTCCTTGGTGTAACGCGCTATGGCATAGGGCACGGGCTCGGGGGCGGCGCGCAGAAAGTGATGTACCTGTCCGAAAAACGGCCCGATCCCGCCCATCTGGAACATGAGCCACTGGATGGTCTCAAACTGTTGCGTGGCGTGAGTGGGGAAGAATCGGCCGGTCTTCCATGCGAGGTACATCAGGATCGCGCCCGACTCGAACAGCGGGAACGGACCGCCCTCTGGCCCTTCCTGGTCTACGATCGCTGGGATCTTGCTGTTGGGGTCGATCGCCACGAATTCCGGCTTGAATTGGTCGCCCTTGCCGATGTCGATTGGATGCACACGGTATGGCAGGGCGCATTCTTCCAACATGATCGAGGTCTTGCGGCCGTTGGGGGTGGACCAGGTGTACAGATCGATCAAGGCTGCCTCCGAGGACGGATGAAGAGCGCGATGTTACCGAAGTGGCTTACAATCCCCCTGCCCAGCTTAGGGGACTCGAATTGTTGAAGTGGTTGATCGTCTTCATCCTGGCGATGTCGCTCATCGGCTGGTTCTCGCCGCTGCTGCGGCGCCTCGGGCTGGGCCGCCTGCCGGGCGACGTCCGCTTCGCGCGTGGCGGTCGTGAATACAACTTCCCGCTCGCCTCTTCGTTTCTCCTATCGGTGTTCTTGACCGGGTTGCTCTACTTGTTGCGCTGAGCCCGGCCGCCCATCATCGGGGTCGGGCCTCTTCGTGGCCGACAGGCGCGCCCTCAAACCGACAGCGCATGCTTCACGGCATGCACGCGCGCCTCATGCACCGCAGAGGAAATCTTCTGCGGTTCGGCCTGCTCACGGGCGATGGCGCCGGCGTCTACGGCGCGCGCTGCTTCCAGAGCCTTGCGCAGTCGCGGGGCTGGCACATAGGGGCGCGCTTCGAACCCGGGCCGGCCATGAAAGTCGCTGGCGCAGGCGTCTAGCAACAGCTCGAAGCGATCCGGACGCCGGAACGCGTCCGTTTTCTCAAGGAGCTTCACGATGGTGGAAGGCCTGAGCTCCTCGGCCCTATGGATCTCACCATGGTGCCGCGCCGCCAGCACCGCGAGTTCGTGGCAGTCGTTAGGGACGCGCAGCCGCCGGCAGATTCGCTCGAGCAGTTCGACGCTGCGGGCCTCGTGCCCGACATGGCTGGGCCACTCGTTAGGCGGCGTGGTGCCTTTGCCCAGGTCGTGGGTGAGCGCCGCGAAGCGCACCGGGAGCGGGAATGCGCGCGCGGCGGCGTAGTCGATCACCAGGAGCATGTGCAGGCCGGTGTCCACCTCGGGATGATGTTGCGGGGGCTGCGGCACACCGAAAAGAGCGTCGAATTCGGGCAGCACGCGGGCCAGCGCGCCGCAGGCCCTCAGCGCTTCGATCATCAGCGATGGCCGCTGCTCCATGAGCCCGCGGGCCAGCTCCTGCCAAGCGCGCTCTGGAACCAAATGGTCGATCTCGCCGGCGTTAACCATCGCGCGCATGAGTTCCAGCGTTTCAGGTGCGATCTCGAAGGCAAAGCGCGCGGCGAAGCGCGCCACGCGCAGGACGCGTACGGGATCTTCGACAAATGCCGGACTCACATGTCGCAAGATCCCTGCTTTGAGATCCCGTGCGCCGCCGTGGGGGTCGATCAGGTTGCCATGCTCGTCACGGGCGATGGCGTTAATCGTCAGGTCGCGCCGCGCCAGGTCCTGTTCCAGCGTGACGTCGGGCGCAGCGTGGATGGTGAAGCCCTTGTAGCCGCGCGCCGTCTTGCGCTCGGTGCGCGCCAGGGCGTACTCCTCGTTCGTTTCAGGATGCAGAAAGACCGGGAAGTCCTTGCCGACCGGACGGAAGCCGAGGCGCTCCATCTCGCCGGCGTCGCTGCCGACCACGACGTAATCGTGATCCTTGACCGGCAGCCCAAGCAGTTCGTCGCGCACCGAGCCACCCACCCGGTAGATCTTCACGGTCGTCGGCCGTAGACTCAGGGGGTGGCGGGTTCGAACGCTGGGATCACCTCGGTCTCGGCCCTGGCCGCTTCAATCCACTCTTGCAACTCAGGCAGGGCGAGGATGGCATCGGCGTACTCCTGTGCCGCGGTCGTGAGCTGGACCGCGTAGGTCTTGAAGCGCAGCACGACCGGTGCATACATCGCGTCGGGGATCGTGAAGGCGCCGAACAGATAGGGCCCAACGGCCCCGAACCGCTCACGGCAGTCGGTCCAGATGCGCTGGATGCGCTCGATGTCCGCAGCGACCTCCACCGTCCGCCCCACGCCTGGGAAAGAACCCCTGCAATTCATGCTCATGTTCGAGCGCAGGGGCGCGAAGCCGGAATGCATCTCGGCGCTAATCGATCGGGCGGCGGCTCGCTGCACAGTGTCGGCCGGCCACAGAGTCAAGTCCGGGTGGCGCTCGGCGAGATACTCGGCGATAGCGAGCGAGTCCCATACGGCTAGGCCAGCGTCGAGCAGCACCGGTACCTTGCCAGACGGCGCGTACCTGCGTAGCGCGGCTTTGTAGCCCGCCACGTACAGCGGAACGCGGACCTCCTCGAACCCTATGCCCGAGTGCTTCATCAACAGCCACGCGCGCAAAGACCAGGACGAATAGTTCCTATTCCCGATGACCAGGGTGTACCGAGGCATGGTCGTGCTGACCTTATCTACGCGCCCGGTAGCGGAACCAGCGGTAACGGGTGCGGGGCGTAACGCCCGCCAAGTATTGCGGAACAACTGCTTCCACGGGCATCGGACTGATCCCGAACAGCTCCGGAAAAGCGCAGTCACAGACGCTGTCTGCGCGCATCGAGTAGACGTTGTCGCGCGTCATCAATCGACCCGGGAGGCGTTCCAGGAGCGCGGCTTGCAGCAGAGACAATGGTTCGTTCAGCCCGATGATGCGGCGCTGCACGCCCAGCGTGCGGCACACGTACTCTACGAGCTGGCGCAGGGTATACGCCTTCGGCCCGCACAGGTCGTAGGTGCGCCCGAACGCGTGCGAATCGGTCAAACACCCGCTGAGCGCGCGTGCAACATCCTCCACGAAAACGGGCTGGAACCGCGCCTGCGGCGAAGCCAGAGCAATGATCGGCAGCAGTCGTGCGAGCCGCGCGAACAGGTTGAGGAAGCTGTCGTCGCGCCCGAAGATCACCGACGGGCGCAGGATGGTAGTCCGGATTCCGATCGCCTGCGCGGCGTGAATCTGGCTTTCGCCCTCCGCCTTGGAGCGCAGGTAGGCGCTGGGCGCGTCGAAGGCGGCCTTGAGAGCGCTGACGTGGACGAGCCGCTTCACGCCGGTCGCGCGGCACGCGTCCACGATCTTGCGCGGCAGCTCGACGTGGTTGCGCTCGAACGTCTCGCCGCGCGTCTCGTGCAGTATGCCGACCAGATTGATCACAGCGTCGGCTGGTGCCACCAGGCGCTCAAGGGTCTTGGGGTCGTGGACATCGGCGTTGATCACGTCCACCGTGGGCAGCAGGATCAGCTCCTTGCTCCGCTCGCGCCGCCGCGTGGGCACGCGGACGAAAATCTCTCGCGCCGCGAGGCGGTGTACCACGTGCCGGCCCAAGAACCCCGACCCGCCAATCACACAGACATTTTGAAGTAGCATGGGCACGATCCCGCGACCTGGGCCCGCGACGGCACCGGTCCGCGACGCGGCTAATCTTCCGACAGCGGCTTGGGAGCCACCTGGCCGAGACGCTGCTTGAGCGGGATGAACGGCTGCGCGAGCAGACGCGCATAGTACATGGTGTTGCTCATGACCTTGCGCACGTAGTCGCGCGTCTCGCTGAACGGGATGTTTTCCGTGTAAATGGCGCCCTCCAGCGGCTGGCTTGCCCGCCAGTCGCGCGCCCGGCTCAAGCCCGCATTATAGGCCGCCGAAACCAGGACCGGATGATGGTCCAGCCCGTCCATCAGCTCGCGGAGGTGGTAGGTGCCCAGGCTGATATTCGTATCCACGGTATGGACCGAGTAGCGGTCCACGCCGGGGATGCCCAGCCGCCTGGCAACTGAGCGTGCGGTGGTAGGCATGAGCTGCATCAGACCCAGCGCCCCTGCGTTGGACCGGGCGTCGGCCGAAAAGCGGCTCTCCTGCCGCACCAGAGCGTAAACCCAGGCCTCGTCGAGGTCGAGCTGCTGCGTGTAGTTGCGCAAGACGTCACGGTACGGGGTGGGATAGCGCAGATTGAAGTCGTGCATTTGTTGCGTGCGCTCGGCGGTGTCGATCGAGCGTTCGAACCAACCGTTGCGGCGCGCCACCTCAGCGGCGGCGAGCAATTCCTTGTCTTTGAACGCGCGGGTGGTCCAGCGCCACTCCAGCGCGCCCTCGTAGCGTAGACCGAGTTGGTAGAACTTGAGCGCGCGCTGGATGCCCGGCAGGCGCTCCATCCCGGCAACCTCGTCATCGCTAGGACGGTAGGAATCGGACGTAGAAGTGGCCACCGTCCCCAACTCCTCCATCGCGAGCTGCCCGTAGAAAGTATGGTCGAAGGAAAGCGCCGCGAGCACGGCACTGCCCTCGGCGGCGCGACCGGTCGCCTGCAGCGCACGTGCCTTCCAATAGCGCCACGCCGGCACTTGCTGTTCCGTGGCCGACATGGCCTCCACCGCGGCGAGCGCGGTGGCCCAGTCTCCTTGGCGCAAGGCCGCACGCACCTTCCAGTCGAGCTGGCGGTCGGTCAGGCGCTCGCCAGCGCGAGCGTACCAGTCGAGCGCCTCGGGGCGGTGCCGCATGGCGCCGGCCAGCGCCAGCTGGCCCCACACGTAGGCCTGTTCTTCTCCCAAAAACGACGATTGCATCTTCTCGAAGCGGGTCGCGGCCACTACGGGCAGAGACTGGGCCAGCTTCACGACTGCAAACATCGCCAATTCCCGCTCGCCGCGCGTCTTGGTTTTCGCGGGCAAGCGTTCCAGATAGCGCTGGGGATTGCGGGCCACGGCGTCGAACTGGCGCGGATCCGGGCGCCTGCCCGGCGGGAGATAGCTCACCAGCTGCCGGGCGAAGGTGACGTTACCGCTTTCCAGCGCCAATCGGATCCGGGCCCAGACGTCGTCTTCTTCTAACAGCCCCTGGCGCAGCATCGCGTCGAACAAGGGCGCGCAACTGTCGGGCTGCGCGCTGCCCTGAAACCACATCGGACGCGCATCCTTGAATGCGCTCTGGTCCTTGTGCAGCGCGAGCCGGGCCTGCAGGGCGTCGCACGCCAGCTCTGGATCGTCCACTGCGAGCACTCGGTATTCACGCTCGAAGGCTTCCCAGTCCTGGCTGCGTGCGAGCGCGCGTAGCCAGTCCGCGCGCACGCGCTCGGCGAGCAGTGTGTCCCGGTAGTCCGACATGAAGGCTTCGATGACCGGGTTGCTGGTTTCCGGTAAGCGCGAGCGCAGCTGCCAGTAGGCGATGTAGGGGTAGAGAGGGTAATCGCGAAGCTCGGGCGCGAGCCGAGACAGGCGCTCGATATCGCCCTTCTGGAACGCCTCGCGGGCGGCCAGGAACGCCTCGTCGTCGGTGAGGGCGGATGCCGTCACTGGCATGGCGCTCAGCCACGCCATGGCGACGCACGGAAGCAGAATGGTCGAAAGTCCTCTTTTCATTGCAGCGAGAGCGCTAACGTTGCGCCGGTATTCTTGCACAGTTGCCGCGGGGTGACTGCAAAATCGTCGCCGTTTGGGGCTACTGCGTCTGGCCCAGGAACAGCCGGTAGGCCGGGTTGCGGGTCTCCTCCCAGTACCGGTAGTTCAACTGCTTCAGGAAGGCGCGGAACGCCCTGTTTTCGCCTCGCGGGACCTGCATCCCTACCAGGACCCGCCCGTAGTCGGCGCCGTGATTACGGTAGTGAAACAAGCTGATGTTCCAATCCTGGCTCATGTGATCCAGGAAATTCATCAGTGCCCCGGGCCGCTCGGGAAACTCGAAGCGATACACCATCTCGTCCTTCACGCGCAGCGAGTGGCCGCCGACCATGTGGCGGATATGCAGCTTGGCCATTTCGTTGTCGCTGAAGTCTTCGGTATCCAACCCATGGCGCTGCAAGTGTCGGACCAGCATGCGGGTCTCGTCCCGATTGTGTATCGACAGACCGACGAAGACGCGCGCCTGGGCGCGGTCGGCGTAGCGGTAGTTGAACTCGGTGATATTGCGTTTGCCGATCAGGGCGCAGAAGCGCTTGAAGCTGCCAGGCCGCTCGGGGATGGTCACAGCCAGAATCGCCTCGCGCCCCTCGCCCAGTTCCGCGCGCTCCGCGACGAAACGAAGCCGATCGAAGTTCATGTTGGCGCCACAGGCGACCGCTACCAGGGTGCGGCCGCGCACCTCGCGCCGCTCGACCCACGCCTTGGCCCCTGCGACCGCCAGCGCCCCGGCCGGTTCTAGGATGGAGCGGGTGTCCTCGAACACGTCCTTGATGGCCGCGCAGATGTCGTCGTTGTCTACCAGCACCATCCCGTCCACCAGTTGGCGGCATAACCGAAAGGTCTCCACACCCACCTGCTTGACCGCCACCCCATCCGCGAACAGCCCCACTTGCGCCAGGCGCACGCGGTGCCCGGCCGCCAGGGACTGCGCCATGGCGTCGGAGTCTATCGGCTCGACTCCGATGATCTTGATCTCCGGACGCAGGCGCTTCACGTACGCTGCGATGCCGGAGATGAGTCCGCCGCCGCCGACCGCCGCGAAGATGGCCTCGATCGGGCCGCTGTGTTCGCGCAGAATCTCCATGCCGATGGTGCCTTGGCCGGCGATCACGTCGGGGTCGTCGTACGGGTGCACGAAGGTGAGCCTCTGGCGCCGCGCCAGGGCCGTGGCATGGCTGAACGCGTCGTCATACGAATCCCCGGCCAGCACCACACGCGCCCCGCGCGCTGCCACCGCGCTCACCTTGATCTGCGGCGTTGTGGCCGGCATGACGATAGTGGCTTTGCAGCGCAGCCTCTGAGCGGCAAAGGCCACCCCCTGGGCATGATTGCCGGCGGAAGCGCAGATCACGCCGCGCTCGAGACTGGAGGCGGGTAGATTGGCCATCTTGTTGTAGGCACCGCGCAGCTTGAAGGAAAACACCGGCTGCATGTCCTCGCGTTTGAGCAGGATCCGGTTGCCGAGCCGAGCGGACAGCCCTGGCGCGGAGTCCAGGGGCGTCTCGACCGCCACATCGTAGACGCGGGCCTTGAGGATGCGCTCCAGGTAATCGGATTTCATCTTGGGCAAAATGCTCGGCCGCCGGAACGGCGAGGTTAACAGCGGAGCTATCTCCCAGCAAGGAACGCCGCCAATGAATTGTAGAAAGGGGCTGGTGTCGCTATGCTAGCGTTGGCTCTAACGCATAACCTGGCGCAAGAGGAGACAAGCGGTGCCGAATGCGGGATCGATGAAGCAGGCAGCAGCACGCGCTGCCATCGCGCACGTGCCCGAGGATTGCGTCGTGGGTGTGGGCACCGGCTCCACGGTCAACTTCTTCATCGACGAGTTGGCCGCCCTGAAGGGGCGCATCGAGGGCGCAGTATCCAGCTCGCGCGCCTCGACGGAGCGGCTGAAGCAGCTCGGTATCCGCGTGTTCGACTTGAACGCCGTCGACGAGCTCCCCGTCTACATCGACGGCGCGGACGAGGTGACACGCCACTTGAGCATGATCAAGGGTGGAGGCGGAGCGCTGACCGGCGAGAAGATCATCGCCGCGGTGGCGCGCAAGTTCGTCTGCATCGCCGATGCGAGCAAACTGGTCGATGTGCTGGGGGTCTTCCCGCTGCCCGTTGAGGTGATACCCATGGCCCGTAGCTACGTCGGGCGCGAGCTGGTGAAGCTGGGCGGACGCCCGAAACTGCGCGAGGGCTTTACTTCGGACTACGGCAACGCCATCCTGGACGTGTACGGGCTCCGCGTGCTCAACCCATCGGAGATGGAGGCCGCGCTCAACCAGATTCCGGGGGTAGTCACCAACGGCCTGTTCGCGCGCCGGCCGGCGGACCTGTTGCTGTTGGGCACCGACGACGGGGTCAGGACCATGGCCGCCGGCTAGGCCGGGCGCGGACTTTGCAGCGCCGGGCGGGGTACTGAAAAGGAACTGTCACGTCGCGAGGCTAGACTGAGCTGCTCGGCATAGCCCCGTCGTGCCGGTCAAGGAGGCAGGCACATGATGACGAACGAACACACGTCCAAGCAGTTTGACCAAGAGCTCGAGTCCCTGCGCGCGCGCGTTCTGCAGATGGGCGGGTTCGTCGAGCAGCAGGTCACGCTCGCCGTCGATGCGCTCACCACCGGCGACATGGAGCTGTGCTCCAACATCGTGGCCAACGACCACAAGGTCAACGCCATGGAGGTCGGGATCGACGAGGACTGCAGCACCATCATCGCTCGGCGCCAGCCCGCGGCCGGCGACTTGCGTCTGGTGATGATGGTGGTCAAGACGATTACCGATCTCGAGCGCATCGGCGACGAGGCCGCCAAGATCGCGCGCATGGCCAAGCTGATCAGCTCGGTGGACCGGGTGCAGCAGCCGCGCTACGTGGAGATCCGGCGCATGGCCAACCTCGCGTTGGAGATGCTGCGCAAGTCGTTAGACTGCTTTGCGCGGCTGGACGTCTCCGGCTCGGCCGAGGTGGTGCGCACCGACCAGCATGTGGACGACGAGTTTCGCGCCATCCTGCGCCAGCTCATCACCTTCATGATGGAAGACCCGCGCACCATCTCCGCGTCGATCGAGATCCTGTTCATCGCCAAAGCGCTCGAGCGCATCGGCGACCACGCCAAGAACATCTCGGAGTACGTGATCTACATGGTCAAGGGCAAGGACGTGCGCCACGTGACGCTCGAGGAGATCGAGCGGGAGATCATGGCTTGAGACATCCTACGCGCCTACCCTCATCGCAATCCTCTCCCGCGCGCGGGAGGGGGCCCTCCTGATGGCTGAATCCACCCTGGCAGCGGTCGATCTGGGGTCCAACAGTTTCAGGCTCCAGGTCGCCCGGGTGGTGGAAGACCAGATCTATCCTCTCGACTCGCTGCGCGAGCCGGTGCGCCTGGCCGCCGGTGTCGGCCCCGACAAGCGTCTGGACGAGGCCTCGCAGCAGCGCGCGCTGGAGTGCCTCAAGCGCTTCGGCGAGCGCCTGCGCGGAATGCCCTCCGAGTCGGTCCGGGCGGTGGGCACCAACACGCTGCGCGTGGCCAAGAACGCCAAGGAATTTCTCGCCAAGGCCGAGGCCGCGCTGGGCTTTTCGATCGAGGTGGTGGCCGGGCGCGAGGAGGCACGGCTCATCTATCTGGGCGCGGCCCACAGCCTGCCGGCGACCGGCGAGAAGCGACTCGTAGTGGACATCGGCGGGGGCTCCACCGAGTGCATCATCGGCAGTGGTTACCGGCCGCAGAAGCTGGAGAGCCTGTACATGGGCTGCGTGAGCTACAGCATGAGATTCTTCCCGGCCGGCAAGCTTTCCAAGGGCAACATGAAGCAGGCGGAGCTCGCCGCTCGCATCGAGCTGCAGACCATCGCCAAGGACTTCTCCGCCGGTCACTGGAAACAGGCGGTCGGATCCTCCGGCACGGCGCGTGCACTGGCCGACATTCTGGAGCAGAACGGCTGGAGCGAGGGCGGCATCTCTCCCGAGGGGCTGGAGCGGCTGCGCAGCGGCATATTGAAGGCTGGCGATGCCAGCCGGCTTTCGTTTCCGGGACTGCGCCCCGACCGGGTCCCGGTGCTGCCGGGCGGCTTCGCCATCATGGCCGCCATCTTCGCCGAGCTGAAGGTGCCCCACATGACGCCGGCCGAAGGCGCCATGCGGCAAGGCATTCTCTACGACATGCTGGGCCGCTTCCATCATCACGACATGCGCGACACCACGGTCGCGCAGTTCACCAGCCGCTACCACGTCGATACCGGCCAGGCTGCGCGCGTCGAGACCCTGGCGCTGTGCCTGTTCCGGCAGTTTGCGGGCGACTTGCATGCCGAAGACGAGCACTTGATCCAGCTCTTGTCCTGGGCCGCCAAGCTGCACGAGATCGGGCTGTCGGTTGCGCACAGCGGCTATCACAAGCATTCGGCGTACATCCTGGGCCATGCCGACATGCCGGGCTTCTCGAAAATGGAGCAGTATCGGCTGTCCAACCTGGTCCTGGCTCACCGCGGCTCGCTCGACAAGATGCGCGGGTTGCTCCAGAGCCACGTGGACTTCGCGTTGGTCGTTGCATTGCGTTTGGCGGCGCTGTTCTACCGCAGCCGCACCGACGCCCCGCTGCCGGGCATCGAGACCCACTGCGAAGGCTCCAGCTACCGGCTCAAGCTCGACGTCGACTGGCTCAAGAACAACCCGCTGACCGCCGCTGCCCTGCGCGAGGAAACGCGCGAGTGGCGCAAGCTCGGCGTGGAACTGGAAGTGCAGTCCCTCGAGGACATCGACGCCGAAGCCGTCCTGGCCGGCTAAGCCCGCCGAGCGCGACCACGGGCCGGACCACCGCAACGGTCAGCGCAGCTCGTGGATGACCCACAGCGACGTGGCAAACAGGATCATCGCCCCGGCCTGATGCGCTGCGGCCAGCGGCACCGGGACCAGCAGCAGCAGCGTCGAAATCCCCAGTGTGATCTGCAGCGCTAGGATCAGCACAAGCGCGTTGCATGCAACCCTTGCGCGTGGCGCGAGCCGCGCCGCTCTAGACATCAACCAGAACGCCGGCACGAGGATAGCGAGCAGCCAGGCGATCAGCCTGTGGTTGAACTGCACCGCGGCCACGTTGCTGAACAGGTTCCGATACCAGGGTTCGAGCATCAGGTATTGGGGTGGAACAACGTGGCCATTCATGAGCGGGAACGTGTTGTAGGCCAGCCCGGCGTGAATCCCCGCCACGAACCCGCCCGAAAGCACCATCAGAAAAACCAACGCGCTCAAGCCTGCCGCAAAACGGTGCAACCGGCCGCGCGCCGGATCGTACGTGGCCGCATGTGGCGTCAACAGGCCGAGCGAAGTCCAGAGCATCGCTGCAAAAATCAGAAACGCGAGGCCTAGATGAGCCGTGAGCCGATACTGGCTTACGCGCGGATCGTCTACGAGGCCGCTCTTCACCATGTACCAGCCCATTGCCGCCTGTAGCGCCCCGAGGAGAAAGATCCCGAACAGGCCGGCCGCGAGCCTGCGGTCAACCGCGCCCCCCAGGATGAAGTAGAGCAACGGGAGGAGGAACACCAGCCCGACGGCTCGCCCCAGCAACCGATGGAAGTACTCCCACCAGAAGATACGCTTGAATTCATCCAGCGCCATGCCCTGGTTCAGCTTCAGGTACTCAGGGGTCTGGCGGTACTTGGAGAACACCTCTTGCCACTGGGCGTCGCTCAGCGGTGGGATCGTGCCGACGATGGGCTGCCACTCGACGATGGAGAGCCCGGAGTGGGTCAGCCGCGTGACGCCACCGACCACCACCATCGCGAACACCATTGCGCAGCACACCAGCAGCCACACCGCCACGTGCCTACGTGCCACGCGGCCCGCCGCTGGCCGTGCCTGCGCCAAAGCAATCGGGTTTTTCATGCGCGCATTCTAGTCGACGGCGTGCGGTGCGCGCGGAGGTTGACGCGCACTGGGCGCACAATCCCGGGGCGGGCGCATCGATGCGCGATTCTATTGTTTCGACGTCGCCGGCTGCGTGTGCGCTTTCCCGGTAAGAGTGCCATAGATGGTCCTTAAACACAGCTCTGTCGTCCTCTGCGCTAAGATGTTCGCTCGCGTATCGACGCCGAGCAATCGGGAGTCAGGCGATTCAGCAGGAAGGCACGATGGTTCGCTCCGTTTCCGGCGATAGGATCGAGACGCTCCCCTCGGGCAGATCTCCAGAGCGAAGAATTCTCGAAGGCAGGCTGGTCATCGTGGAGCCGGTGGAAAGTGAGCGCCACGCTCAGCCGCTCTACCTCGCATCACACGAGACCGCAGAAGCCAGGGAGATCTGGAGGTACCTCCCCGACGGTCCCTTCGAAGATGTCGCAACCTTCACGGCCTGGCTTGGCGCCATGGCTGTCGCGCCCGACCGCGCAGTATTCGCATTTCGAGACAAGGCAAGTGGTCGCGCGGGAGGAATGGCGACCTACCTGGACATTCGTCCGAGCCACGGCTCTATCGAGGTGGGCTATATCTGGTTCGCGCCGTTCCTGCAACGTACGCCCCAGGCGACCGAGGCGCTGTTCTTGATGTTGCGCTACGCGTTAGACGAACTTCATTATCGCCGAATGCAGTGGCGCTGCAACGCGCTCAACGATACGTCTCGGGCTGCTGCCGTCAGACTGGGCTTTACCTTCGAGGGGATCTTCTACCAACACATGGTCGTGAAGGGTCACAACAGAGACACCGCGTGGTACTCGATCCTTGACAGTGAATGGCCGCGCATTCGGGCAAACTTCGAGGCTTGGCTCGCACCCGGCAACTTTGATGCGCAGGGACGCCAGAGGCGATCGCTGCGCACGCTGAACGACAATGCGCGATAAAGTTGGCATCGCGCCGGCGCCCGCGAGACCGTTTTCGTTGCTTCGATCATCGGGCCTTGCTTCCAAGCTTCTGCTTGTAACATGGATCGACCAGGTGAAGATCTCGTGCGCGGGATTCGATGACGTGCCGCTATTGAAGCGTTTCGCGCAAGGCGAGTTGGGGCTTACCAGGATCGAGGCATTCAGCGAGGGGTCTTCGCCATCGTCGTGACGCTGCGGGTTCGCGAGCCCAAGCAACGCAGCGCGGCTGGAGGAAGGTGATGAACACGAGCACTGTGTGAGGCCTTGCCCTGGCGGATCAGGCTTTCTTCACCACCTTTTGATAGACCATTTCCACGTTCAGACCGATGCGGTCCCGGTACTGGCCCAGCGGGTATTTGGACATGGCCCGCTCGTATTGGGGTGCCAACTGCTCGGCGATGCCTCGTTTCATCTCGTCTAGGCTCGCTCCGTCGTCGGCCGCCTGTTTGACCGCGGTGATCAGCGCGGCCAAGTACCCGCGGAAGAACGCCAAATGGTCTTTGGACACCACTTCCCCGTGGCCGGGAATGACCCGCGTGAAGTCGAATTTCTCCAGCGCGTTCAACGTCTGCACCCAATCTTCCGGGTAGCCGTCGTTCAAAAACGGCATCCAGTCAATCAGCGCGTCCCCGCTCGCGACCACCTTCTCCCTGGGGAGGTAGATGAACACGTCACCGTCGGTGTGGCTGCGCCCCAACAGCAGGAGCTGGATTTCGCGCCCGCGCTCGTTGAGGGTCATCGAGCTCGCCACCGTCCGGTTCGGCAGCGCCGGCTTCATCTGCTTCAACTCTTCGAGATAGGCCTCGGCCTGCAAGAGGTTGGCTTCGAGGCGGGCCTTCTGCTCGGGGCTTGTCGCGTGCGCGATGTCGTCTTTCAGCTTGTCGATCTCTTTGGGGACGCTGCCTAACTGTTTTTCGATGTACTGAACGCCACCCGCGCCAGCATCCGGCCGGGTCAAGTTCTCGCGCGTGCGCTCGGAGGAAATGATCTCCAGCCCGGGCGATGCTTCCGCGTACACCTGGTTGCCTTGCCAATGATCCCAGTGGAAATGCGTGTTGATGATCTTTCGGATCGGCTGCTTCGTGATCCCCTGAATCTGTCTGTACAAGGCGTAGGCGGCGGAGGGCTTGGAGTGAGAATCCACCACCACGACGCCGTCGTCGGTCAAGATCACCGCGGCGTTGCAGTTGACCTTGTAGCGCGCAGCCGCGATAGCGGCATAGACACCGTCCGCGACGGGCTTCAGCTCGAACAGATCCTCGCGGGCAGTTTCGGCATCGGCCGCGAGGACGCAGCAGGGATCGAGGTGTTCGAAGGTCTGGATGGCCGCGACCGCCACTCCGGCGCGGGTCAGAAATTCGCGACGCGTCCACGATTCACTCATGTACGACCCTCCTCCCATGACCCGCCGCGGCGGACCAGCCCGAGCAGCTTCTATACTGCAGGGCGCTTCTCGGCGTCAAGCCGGTTGTCGCCCGCCTCCTTCGTCGAAGCGGCGCAGTCTATGATATGCGAAACGCGCACATGCAAGCGGCCAAGGGCAATTCTGCGGCTTACGCGAGGCAGCCACACCGATGTCAAGTCAATCGACCGTTTCCGCGGGCGGCCCCGTCAAGCGGCATCGCGTGCGCGAGTACGTGCGCTGGAGCGACGTCGACGTGAGCGGCATCATCTGCTGGAGCGCCTACGTGCGCTTCGTCGAGATCGCCGAGACCGAGCTGTTCCGTGTCCTGGGTTTTCCATACGCCAGCGTGTGGGATCAGTTGGGCATCTGGCTGCCCCGCGTCCAGGTGCACTTCGACTATCGCAACCCGGCCCGGCTGGACGAGTTGCTTGAGATCGAAGTCTGGGTCGGGCGCGTCGGCCGCAGCTCGATCCGCCTCGAGTTCCTCGTGCGTAAGCCCGACGGTCAGGTGGCCGCGGAGGCATACCTCGTCATCATCGCGATCGGCCGCAAGGACTCCAGGCCGGTCGACGTTCCGCCAGCGCTGCTCGAGGCGCTTGCCCCATACCGCGCGGACGCGGGCGCCTGACCGCCTGGCGTCCGCGTGATCGCAGATGCCTCAAGCGCTCGGACTGATCTCCACCACCACGGTTCCCAGCTTCCCGCCCTTTTCGACCGCGGCGTGCGCCTCGGCCGTGCGCTCGAGCGAGAAGCGCGCAGCGATGCGATGGATGGCGCGCCCCGTCTCGATCCAGCAGACGATATCGCGTTGGGCCTGCCGCCTTGCGTCGACCGGGCAGGTGTTCAGAACCATCAGCCGCAGGGTTACGTTCTTGCGCATGAACGCAGACACCGGTAGTTTCGGTTCGAGGTTTCCGCGTGAGGCGTAGATAGCGATGGTGCCGTTCAGGCGGATCGCCTTGACGCAGGCTTCCATGTTGCCGCCGAAATCAACCTCGACGATGCGATCGACCCCGGTGCCGTCAGTCGCCTCCAGTACGCGTGCGACTACATCCTCGTTGTGGTAGTTCACGACGATATCCGCGCCTGCCGCGGCGGCCTGTTGCGCCTTGGTATCTGAACTCACCGTAGCGATCACCCGAGCGCCGGCCCATTTGGCGAGCTGCACCGCGTAATGTCCCACCGCGCCGGCGCCCCCGGTCACGAGGATGGTCTGGTTCGCAATCGGGCCATCGCTGAACAGGCAGCGGTGCGCGGTCATGCACGGGATGCCCAGGCAAGCGCCGGCGTCGAACGGGGTGTTGTCCGGCAACTGCGCGACCAGTCCCGCGTCGAGCGCGATGTATTCGGCCGCCGTACCGAACGCACGCCCGCGCTGGCCGTTGTAGAGCCAGACACGCCGGCCCAGCCAATCCTGCGAGACACCGGGACCGATTTGGTCGACAGTGCCGGAGCCGTCGCTGTTCGGAATGACGCGAGGAAATTCCAGCGGGAGGTCCCCGCGGCGCCGGTAGCAGTCGGCCGGATTCACGCCCGAGGCGGCAAGCCTGAGGCGCACCTCGCCTGTTCCGGCCTGAGGGGCCGGCATCTCGCCGGCCACCAGCACTTCATGTGGAGCTCCGGTGCGTTCGTACCAGATCGCTCTCATGCGCCCTCGCCCGCTGGCTTGGTGGGAGGCGCCACCACCACGTTGGTCGGCCGCCCCTGGAGGAAGTGCTCTATGTTCTCGACCGCGAGAAGGAGGCCATCGTGAACGACCTCAGGCGTCTGCCCGGCGTTGTGCGGCGAGAGCACGACGTTGGGCAGGGCCAGGATAGGATCGTCTGCCTTGAGCGGCTCGTCGTGGAACACGTCGAGCCCGGCCGAGACCCCGCCCTGGCCGAGCGCGTCCAGCAGGGCGGCCCGCTCGACGAGCGCGCCGCGGCCGGTGTTGATCAGGATGACGGGCCGTTTCATCGACGACAGCTCACGCTGCGAAAGGAAGCCGCGCGTTTCGGGCGAGAGGCGCAAATGGAGCGTGACGATATCCGCCTCGCGCAGAATCTGCTCCTTGGACGCAGCGCGCGCGCCAGCGGCAGCGGCACGGGCGGTGTCGCCGCGAGCGCTCCACGCCAGCACCTCCATCCCCAGCGCCCGGCCGAGGGCGACGACGCGCATGCCGATTGTCCCGGTGCCGAAAACGCCGAGAGTCTTGCCAAGACACTGAGTCAGCATCTCCCGGGGCCACGCGCCGGTTCGCATCTCGTGGTCGATCTTCGGGATGCGGCGGGCCACGGCCAGCATCAGGGCGATGGTGTGCTCGGCCACCGCCTTGGCGTTGACGCCGGCCGTGCTGGAGACCGTGACGCCGCGTCGCGTCGCGGATTCGAGATCGATGTTATCGGTGCCCGTCCCCCATACCGAGATCATCTTGAGCTGCGGGCAAGCGGCGAACACCGCCTCGGAAAAGCGTGCGTGGGCCCGGATGTTGATCGCAGCACGGGCGCCGTCGAGGCGCCGCACCAGCTCCGTCTCCTGGTCGGCTCCCCGCTCGGTATAGACGCGCGTCTCACCCAGACGCGCGCAACGCTCTTCGGCAAGCGTGCCCTTGAAGATCGACGGGAAGTCGTCGGGAACGACAATGATGGGCTCGACCATGCTGTGAGTGTTCCCGGTCAGAAGGCCAGCTCGCGGTCGGACTGGGTGGTCACCGTCTCGTGGCTAGCGCCCCCCACACCCCGGATCTCGTTGTCAGCGAATTGCGGGTCCCGCGCCTGCCAGAGCTTCCGGATCGGTCTCATGTTCTATGCACCCGTAATGCTCTCCCGATCGGGGGAGATCCAACCGTACCACACTGGGCGGCGAGGCTCAAAGCGCAAGCCCGCGGTGTCCGATGAACCCGATAATGATCAGAGCGCGGGTACCCATCGCGGATCAGGACAGCCGGGCACGGGTCGCTGCTGAACCATCGGCTGCGCTCGGGGTCATTGCACGGTGCCGCTCGCTGCAGATCACCCGCGCCGGCGGTCGTTGCGAGTACAGCTCGTCCACCAGCTCGGCACGATGTTCGAGCACCGCACGCTGGTTGATGGAGCCCTTGTCGGTGAGCTCGCTCGCATCGATCGAAGGCGGCACTTCGAGCAGTAGCGCGCGCTCGATCCGCGTCGCGGATCCGGTGGCCTCGCCGGCCAAGCGGCCCAGCAGGTCTTGGAACTGCCGGCGCACCGCCGGGTGGCTGAGCACCTCTGCGGCCGGAGCTTGAGTCGGCAATTGGGGGCACAGCCGTCGGCAGTCGTCGAGGCGCGGAAACACGAGCGCCGCAATGTAGTCGCGGTCGTGGCCTGCAATCACCACGTCCAGGACGTAGGGTGCTCCGGCAGCGATGAATCGGGTTCGCAGGGCGCCAACGCTGGCCCATGTGCCGCTGGAGAGCTTGAAATCTTCGGCCAGCCGGCCGTCGAACAGCAGGCCCTTCTCGGGATGCACGGGGTCGGCGAAGCGCACGGCGTCGCCCATCTTGTAATAGCCCTCGTCGTCGAATGCAGCGCGAGTGAGCTCGGGTTGTCGCCAATAGCCTGGCGTGACGTTCGCGCCACGAAAGCGGGCCTCGAGCTTATCGCCCACCGGAACGAGCTTCATCTCCTGGCCCACGGCGGGCAGGCCGATCATCCCGGAGCGCCCGGCCTCCCAGTTGGCGCATGTGGCGAGAGGCGCAGTCTCCGTAGCCCCCAGCCCCGTGATCCACAAGATGCGCTCGCCACAGGTCTGCGCCGCCAGCTCCTCGAAAGCATCCCACACCGGTTGCGACAGCCCTGCTCCCGCGTAGAAGAGCATGCCGAGGCGGCTGAAGAATCTTTCCCGCAGCGCGGGCTCGCGGCGCAGATACGGCACCAGCTCCTCGAATCCGCGCGGCACATTGAAGTAGACGGTGGGGGCGATCTCGCGCAGATTGCGCACCGTCCGCTCGAACACGCCGGGCAGCGGCTTGCCGTCGTCGATGTAGAGCGTGCCCCCGTTGTACAGGACCAGCCCGACGTTGTGGTTGCTGCCGAAGGTGTGGTTCCAGGGCAGCCAGTCGACGATGATCGGAGGGGTCTCGCGCAGGCAAGGCAGCGCCGCGGCCAGCATCTCCTGGTTGCTGCACAGCATGCGTTGCGTGTTGATCACGCCCTTGGGCTGACCGGTCGACCCCGATGTGAAGAGGATCTTCGCGACGGTGTGCGGCCCGACCGAGTCGTAGGCTCGGTCGACCGCCTCCGTGGCGGCACATGTCAGAAACTCGCCGAACAGCGTGGTGGCATGGCCGGCAGCCGGAGCTTCGGTCACGACCAGCTGCGTGCCGGCGGGCACTGCGGCCGCGAGCGCCTTCGCGTATCGATCACCACGCGCCGCGAACACGAGGCCCGGCGTGAGCAGCTCCAGGATGAAGCGCAGCTTCGCGTGGTCCGTGGAAACCAGCGAGTAGGCGGGCGAGATCGGCGCGTATGGTATGCCCACGTGCATCGCGGCCAGCGCCAGCAGGGCATGCTCCAGATCGTTCTCCGACAGGATCGCCACCGGCCGCTCGCCCGAGACACCCCGCGCCAGAAGCGCTTGTCCGATGGCGCGCACGTGCCGCAACGCTTCCGCATAGCTCAGGGTGCGCCACGTCTCGGTCGCGCCGCGCTGGGCCATGAAGATGCGCTCGGGCGCAACGCGCGCCCAGTGCACGAGGCGCTCGGTCAGCTTCGCTGGATAGGGCGCCAGCGCGTGGGGCGAGCGAATGAGGATGGCACCATCCTCGCGGTGCGCGAAGATCGCGTCCGATGGCCCGAGCGCGACCTTGCGGACTGGTGCCGTCTGAACCATGTACTACTCCTAGGCGAAGGGCGCACTGAGGGCGGACGACGGTTGCCCGAAGCCTACCGGGCCTCGCCGCGCGATGACTTGCCCAGGCGCCCCGTCTTGTCCGCACGCGCCCTCGTGATGCGATAGGATAACCGCGCTGACCGGAACTGGCGACAGATCGGGGTCGCCTTCTCTCTACAAGCGAGTGTGCATCAATCAAGGAGACTCAAGTGGCCTCACACAACAAGGTTGCCATCGTGACGGGCGCAGGGACGGGCATCGGCAAGGCGGTCTCGACCGCGCTGCTGAAAGACGGGTATCGGGTGGTTCTCGCCGGCCGCCGCAAGGAGCCGCTGGAGAAAGCCGCGTCGGATTCGGGGGCGGGCGCGCGAGCGCTGGCCGTGCCCACCGACGTGAGCGATCCGCAGTCGGTGCGGGCGCTGTTCGCGAAGACCAAGGAAGCCTTTGGGCGGCTCGACCTGCTGTTCAACAATGCGGGCGTCGGCGCGCCGGGAGTGCCGCTCGAAGAGCTCGGCTTCGAGCAGTGGAAGGCGGTGGTGGACATCAACCTCACCGGCGTGTTCCTGTGCACTCAGGAGGCGATCAAGATGATGAAGAGCCAGGAGCCTCGGGGCGGACGCATCATCAACAACGGCTCCATCTCGGCCCACGCCCCGCGCCCGAACTCGGCTCCGTACACCGCCACCAAGCACGCCGTCACCGGGCTCACCAAGTCCACCTCTTTGGATGGAAGGAAGCACGACATCGCCTGCGGCCAGATCGACATCGGCAATGCTCACACGGAGCTGGCGGCAAGGATGGCGAGCGGTGTACCGCAGGCAAACGGCTCGATCGCAGTCGAGCCGCTCATGGATGTGAGCCACGTAGCCAGCGCCGTGCTCTACATGGCTAGCCTTCCGCTGGACGCCAACGCCCAGTTCCTGACCATCATGGCGACCAAGATGCCGTTCGTCGGCCGCGGCTGAGCCCCGCGCGGAGCTTTGCCGGCTGACGGGCTCTGCCGCCCTCGGCCGGCGCGCGGGTGGCGACGCGCGCTTGTCAGGAAGCGGTGCGGCTCACTCGGCGCGGTGCGCCAGAACCAGGTTGAACACCGACGAGTCGATCGGCACCAGCGCCCGCAGCCGTTCGTCGACCACGATGTGCACGCGGTCGCCGTAACGGGCGAGGCGCCGCAGCAAGCCCTGGAGGTGATCCAGTTGATGGCCCTGGAAGGCCTCGACGCGCAGCGTGACGCTGGCGCGCGTGTGCTTGAGCAGGCGCTCCAGACCCGGCGCCGCACGCTTGAAGAAGTGCCCGTCGAGCAGGCCCTTCAGGCAGACGGCCAGGTCCGGGGCAGCGGTGTGATGCAGCTTCAACGTCACCTTGCCGTCCGCCAGGTAGCCGCCGATGGCCTTGCGCACGGAGTCTACCCACCGCTCCAGGGTGCTGGCCTCGGTCTGCTCGACTGTCACGCGCCGCTCGGCGAACTCCCGCATCGACAGGGCCCCGATCCAGTCGGCAACCACCGTGGCGAGCTGAGACGGCTTACGCCAGGGGATGGTACGCAGAAAGTACCAGACCCGGCTCACGCCCCCGGGCAGAATGCCCTTCCAGATCAGCTTCCCGATGATCTTCAGCCCATCCAGTTGGGAGTAGCCGCCACCGTATGTAGGCGCGGTGAGGTAACGCAGCTGGTTGCGGATGCGCAGCGCGATCTCGCGGTCCGTCAGCAGGCGCTTGTAGAGCGCGATGTAGCCGTCGACCATCGCCTCGTACGGCATGCTCTTGGGGATGACGTTGGTAGCCGGCCGAGTGTTCTCGTGCGCGTCTTCCAGCGTGCTGAGCCGTCCGTCCTTCTTCAGGCGGTCGAAGAGCGGGGTCTTGGGCAACGCGGAGAGTAGCCCGATCATGGGGAACTGGATGCCGGCGTCGGTGATGAACCGGTACTGTTGCTCGAAGGTTTCCAGCGTGTCGTGGTCAAAGCCGATGATGAACCCGGCGAGAACGTCGATGCCGTAGGAGTAGATGCGCCGCACCGAGGTGAGGATGTCCTCGTGCAGGTTCTGGGTCTTGAGGGTCTCCTTCAGGCTCGCGGGGTCGGTCGACTCGATGCCGATGAATACCCAGCCGAAGTTGGCTTGGCGGAACAACTCCAGCAGGTCCTTGTGCTGCGCCATGTTGAGCGAGGCCTCGGTGCCGAAGCTGAACCTGTAGTTGTGCTTCTCCTGGTACTCCTTGAGGAACTGCAGCAGTTTCTTGGCCATCGGCAGGTTGCCGATCAGGTTGTCGTCCACGAAGAAAGCGTTGTGGACATTGAAGCGGCGCAGCTCGTCCAGCTCGCGCCCCACCTGCTCGAGGCTCTTCACGCGCGGCTTGCGGCCGAACATGATGATGATGTCGCAGAACTCGCAGCGGAACGGGCAGCCGCGCGAAAATTGCATCGAGGTGTAAGAGTAGCGGTCGTGCTTGAGCAGGTCGAAGCGCGGCGTGGGCGAATCGGTGAGCGCTACGGTCCCGGTCTCGTGGTAGAGCGGCTTGGGGATGTTCTGCTCGAAGTCGCTGCAGAACTCCTTCCAGATGTACTCGGCTTCCCCGGCGACCACGGTGTCGGCGTGTGTGGTGTACTGCTCGGGGCACAGCGACGCGAAGCTGCCTCCGGCAACGACGTAGTGGCCGCGAGCCCGGTAATAGGCCAGCAGCTCCTGCTGGCGCGGGAACTGCACGCCCATGCCGCACACGCCCACCACGTCGGCTTCGGGCTCCAGGGGGATCGGCTCGATGTTCTCATCGACGATCTCGATGTCCCAATGCGATGGAGACAGCGCTGCGAGGGTGGCCAGTCCCAGCGGCGGGTTGATGGCGCGCTTGTTCGGCAGGACCTCGCTGAGCGCCCACTTGGAGCTCCAGAAGCTTTCCGGGAACCGCGGGTTGATGAGCAGCAGGCGCATAGTCACCTGTCCTTTGTTGGTATGAGGCGTCCGGAACGGCAGGGCGTACTTCGCGCCGCTGGCGGTCGACGAAGGGAACGCGTGACATCATACCCTACTTGCAAGCGCAATAGGCTGCGCGCCGGCTCCTTCACAGGCGCTACGCGGTACACTGACCAGGCCCGATGACCTACTACGCCATCAAGGTCTTGATCTCGGCCGTGCTCGTCGTCTTGGTGTCCGAGCTCGCCAAGCGCAGCTCGCTGCTGGGCGCCTTGGTCGCGTCGCTTCCGGTCACTTCCCTGCTGGCGTTCGTCTGGCTCTATTGGGATACGTCAGATACGGCACGCGTCTCGAGTCTGTCCATCGATATCTTCTGGCTGGTCATTCCATCGCTGGCGCTGTTCCTGGCGCTGCCGCTGTTCCTGCGCGGGGGCTGGGGGTTCTGGCTCAGCCTGCTTGCCGCAATCGCCGTCACCGCGGCGTGTTACGGCCTGCTGTTCTTCGTCCTGCGGCGCCTGGGATTGCGCGCCTAGAGAGATGGAGCCTCGCCGCACCAGGAGACGATTGTTTCCCGATCGGTATGCGAAAGCTTGCGAGATAATCTAACAAACGCTAGAATGTTTGTATGAGAGAGGGCCGCGAAACTAAGGACCTGCTCTACGAGCAAGTTGCGCGCATGACCAAGGCGATCGGCAGCCCCAAGCGGCTCGAGCTGCTGGAGCTGCTGTGCCAGTCGGAGAAGAGGGTCGAGCTGCTGGCGGAGCAGGCGCAAATCAGCGTCAAGCTCGCGAGTGCCCACCTCAAGCAGCTCAAGCTGGCCAGACTGGTGGACGCGCGCCGGGACGGAAAGTACGTCCACTACCGGCTTGCGGACGAGGCGGTGGCGGACATCTGGGTCAGGCTGCGCATGCTCGCCGAAGAACGCCTGCTCGAGCTGCAGATGGGCTTGCGCTCACTCGCCAAGACCCCGGATGCTCTCGAACCCGTCGACCGGCGAGCCGTGTTCGGCAAGGCGAAACGCGGCGAGGTGGTCGTGTTGGACGTGCGGCCCGAGGCGGAGTACGCCGCCGGACATCTTCCCTTCGCCCGTTCCATTCCGTTGTCCGAGCTGCGCAGGCGGCTGAACGAGCTACCCCGGAGCAAGCCCATCGTTGCCTATTGCCGTGGCCCGTTCTGTCTGCTCGCGGGCCAAGCGGTCGAGGTGCTTCAAAGGCGAGGCTTCCGGGCCTTGCGGCTGGAGGACGGCGTCGCGGAATGGCGCTTTCACGGCCTGCCCGTCGAGCTTTCCTGAGGCGAGGCGATGAAACACCTGTTCATCCTCAACGACCCGCCCTATGGCTCGGAACGCTCTTATAACGGGTTGCGGCTTGCCGGCACGCTATCGAAGACGCCCGAGAACGAGATCCGCGTGTTCCTGCTTGGCGATGCGGTCGCTTGTGCCAAGGTCGGGCAGAAGGTCGCAGAAGGCTTCTACAACATCCAGCTCATGCTCAATCGCGTGGTGCGCAACAAGGGCCAGGTGGGCGTCTGCGGTAGCTGCATGGATGCGCGAGGCATCGACGCTTCCGAACTGTCCGGTGGCGCGGAGCGCAGCTCCATGGACGAGCTCGCCCGCTGGACCGTATGGGCCGACAAGGTCCTGGTGTTCTGACTCTCGAGGAGACCACGATGTTCTTCCGCCAACGACCGAGCCAGAACGCATCTCTGTCCTATTTCTTCGGCTGCGCCGGTCGCGGCAAGGCTGTCGCGGTAGATGTGGTCGCTGGCGACGAGGAATGGTTCGCCGAACAGGCGGACACGGTCAAGGCGAGGATCACACATGTGATCGACACCCATGTGCATGCCGACCACTATTCCGGCGGTCGTAGGCTCGCGGAGACGACCGGCGCGCGGTATTGCCTGCACGAGAGCGACGCCGGTCTGGTCAAGTTCGCGTTCGAGCCGCTGCGCGACAACCAGGTGATCGGGGCGGGCAATGTCGTGCTGCGCGTGATCCACACGCCGGGACATACTCCCGACGGCGTGTCGCTGCTGGTCACCG
>DATJVW010000404.1:0-14738 GCA_035501675.1 Burkholderiales bacterium | reverse complement strand
CTATTTGCGGCACGACTTCGGGCTCAGCTACACCGCGATTGGATTCATCATGGCGGGCTTCGGCCTCGGCGGCGTGCTGTACAGCGTGCTCGTCAGAATCCTGCTGCTTCGATTGGGCCAACGCGGACTGGTGGCGGGGGGCGGTGTTCTCTTGCTGGTTTGCTTCTTTGCCCTAGCGCTTGCGCCTGGCTGGCCAACGTGCGCAGCGGCCATTGCGACGTTAGGTCTGGCGTTCTACATGCTTCACAACACGCTGCAGACTCGCGCCACCGAGATGGCACCCGAAGCGCGTGGCGCGGCGGTCTCCGCTTTCGCCTTTTGCTTGTTTATCGGGCAGACGCTGGGCGTGTCAGCGGTGGGACTTGGCGTCGAATACGCCGGCTATCGTCTGCTCCTCGGAATGACGGGCGTTGCATTGGCGGTGCTGGCCGTGTGGTTTCGAAGGCGTCTGGTTCACCTGTAGCGCATACAGTCCGCGCTCACGCGTCCGAGGATGCTACGACCCTGTTCCGACCCTGCTGCTTGGCCCTGTACATGGCCTTGTCGGCCTTGTCGATGATGACCTCGAGGCTGCCTCCGTCGGATGGGTAGCTCGCTACTCCGACGCTCACCGTCGTATGGATTTCGCCGCCGCGGACGTCCATGTTCGTGCTCTCGATGGCGCGACGGATCCGCTCCGCCATCTCTCTCGCGCCCTTGCCTTCCGTCTCGGGTAGCAGCGCAATGAACTCATCGCCGCCGAAGCGAGCAACGACATCGGAGCCCCGCAGCTCTTCGCGAATGCATCGCACCGCGTGCTGTAGGAGTCGGTTGCCAGCCTCATGCCCGTGGGTGTCGTTCACCGTTTTGAGATTGTCGCAGTCGATCATGACGATCGACAGCGTGTGTGCGCGGCGGACGGACTGCTTGAAAGCGCGATGCAGGATGGCGGAAAAGGCGCGCATGTTGTACAAGCCGGTCAAATCATCGGTGTCCGACACGCGCTTGATCTTGTCTACGGCGTAGCGGATGTCGGCCGACAGCATGGTGGTGATATAGGCTACGAGGATAACCGGTGCGAGGAGGGCTAGAAGTTCGCCCCAGTAGGCGACCGAGACGAGACTGCGCGTTTTCGGGTCGTAGTGCAATGCCATGAAGCAGAACGCGATGGCGACCATCTCGACAAAAGTCATGATCTTGCCCAGGATCAGCGCGCTGGCGATCACCGGCAGCAGATAGAGGTTAAGCAATGGGCTGCGGATCCCGCCGGCGTACCAGACCACCCAGGTGATGAACAAGATCATCACCCAGGTTTCGAGCGCGATCTTGAGCCGTGTCTCCTGTCGATAGAAGCGAACGTAATGCAGGCCGAGGATGAAGGCGGCAAAGAAGAACAACGCCATGCTGATCGCCACCTTGCCTTCGTCGTTGGCGCCGCCGGCGACCAGATAGATGAGCGCCAGAACCAGCAGGAGCCATTCGATCTCCGCGGTGGTGCGCGAAAATCCCCTGAGTTCGTCCTGCTCGACAGTCGTCAGGCCGATATTGGGTCTTATGAGCATTTTCTCGTCGGTGCCGAAAGCGTTGCGCCGGAAACGCGACAAGTTACCCGTTTTCGGGGGTGCGTGTCACGCACCCGGCGTAGAAGAAGGCGGGGTGGTGCCGCGTCCCCCTTGACGAGCGACCGGACACGGGGGCGGCCCGCTGCGGGCCTGCAGCGTAGCGTCGCGGTCATGGTCCATGCGCAGAGGACTTGAGATGATCGGAAACCGCCGCCGGCCCCAGGCGAGCGGTGTCGGCGCGCTGTTGCTGGGGCTGCTCGCGCTGACTCCCGCGCAGTCTGGCGAAATCTACTACCCGGGGCCCGGAGACCAGTGGGACAGGCGCGCGCCTCATGCTGTCGGCATGGACCCGGACAAGTTGGCCGAGGCCGTCAAGTTCGCCCAAGGCCACGAGGTGAACTGGTCGCGGGATCTGCGCGCTCAGATCGAAGCAGACGTGGCCAAGGAGCCGTATCCACAGGTGCTGGGCGAGGCCAAGGAGCGGGGCGGGCCCGCCGGCATGATCGTGCGTCATGGCTACATCGTTGCCGAATGGGGCGACGTCGATCGTGTAGACATGAGCTTCAGCGTCGCGATGAGCTACTTGTCCACGATCGCGGGTTTGGCGGTCGATCGCGGGTTGATTAAGGACGTGAACGATCCGTTGTGGAAGTACGTCGAGGACGGCGGGTTCGACAGCCCGCACAACAGCAAGATCACCTGGCGCATGATGCTCAACCAGACTAGCGAGTGGGAAGGCGTGTTGTGGGACAAGCCCGACGTCGCGGATCGCCGCGGCGGCTACGGCCGCCGGCTGGAGGAGCCGGGTGCCTTCTGGGAGTACAACGAGGTACGGGTCAACCGGCTCGCGTTGTCCTTGCTTCGAGTCTGGCACAAGCCGCTGCCGCAAGTGTTGAAGGAGAGCGTCATGGACCCCATCGGCGCCAGCGACACCTGGGTCTGGTACGGCTATCGCAACTCCTATACCGACCTCGACGGGCGGGCAGTCCAATCGGTCAGCGGCGGCAGCCATTGGGGCGGAGGCTTGTGGGCCAGCACCCGCGATCACGCGCGGTTCGGCTACTTGCTCTTGCGCAACGGTAGCTGGAACGGGCTCCAGATCATCTCTGAGCGTTGGGTCCAGATGGCCACCACGGCGACCGATGTCGCACCCCAGTACGGTTATCTCTGGTGGCTCAACACCGGGCGCAGGACCGTGCCGAGCGCGCCCGAATCGAGTTTCTTTGCTCTGGGTTCGGGGGGCAACGTGATCTGGATCGACCGCGACCATGACCTGGTTGTGGTAACGCGCTGGCTCGATCTCGGTCAGCTCGACACGTTCGCGAAGCGGGTTCAAGAAGCGCTGAAAAACTGACCGGCGACTGACTGGGCGCTATCGAACGCCCGGGTGAGGCGCGGGCGAACTTTCAATCACGCGTCGTTTGACATCGGCAGAGCGGGTTCCTATACTGCGTTCATGGGTTAGACTTAGTCTAACTTCTCGCTTTCCGGTCGGCGGCGCTGCATCCTTTGCAGCGGCCGTTCGCCGGTTGCCGACAACTCAACGGGCCAGGAGATCCTCATGAAAGCACTGAAAGGAACGAAAACCGAAGGCAACCTGAAGGCAGCGTTCGCCGGCGAATCGCAGGCCAACCGCCGCTATTTGTATTTCGCCAACAAGGCGGACGTGGAAGGGCAGAACGACATCTCCGCCGTGTTCCGCTCGACGGCCGAGGGCGAGACCGGCCATGCACATGGACACCTGGAGTATCTCGAGGCGGTGGGCGACCCCGCGACCGGGCTGCCGATCGGCAAATCGCGCGAGAACCTGAAGGCCGCCATCGCCGGTGAGACTCACGAGTACACCGATATGTACCCGGGGATGGCCAAGCAGGCACGTGAGGAAGGTTTCGACGAGATCGCAGACTGGTTCGAGACGCTGGCCAAGGCCGAGCGCTCCCACGCCAACCGTTTCCAGAAGGCCCTGGATGCGCTGGCGGATTGAGGTCCGCCGCAAGCGCGAGGCGCGGGGCCTCGCGCCTTAGTGGCCTGCGCTTCCTGACCCCAGCTCCCCATGCGAGAAGGCAGCCTCGAGCCGCCCAAGCGGCACCCCCTCGACTGGCAAACACCCGCGTTCTACGACGAGGGCCTGGTTCTGAACGAACTGGAGCGCGTGTACGACGTGTGTCACGGCTGTCGGCGTTGCTTCAATCTGTGCAACGCTTTCCCGACGCTGTTCGACCTGGTGGACGAGAGCAGGACAGGCGAGCTGGACGCGGTCGACAAGAAGGACTTTTGGAAAGTCGTCGACCAGTGCTACCTGTGCGACATGTGCTTCATGACGAAGTGCCCGTATGTGCCGCCGCATCCGCTCAACATCGACTTTCCGCACCTCATGCTGCGGGCCAAGGCGGTGAAATACAAGAAGGGCGCGGCCACCTTCCGCGACAAGCTGTTGTCCAGCACCGACAGGGTGGGCAGGCTGGCGACCATCCCGGTCGTGGCACACGCCGTCAACCAGGCCAACCGTACCCCCGCCGCGCGCAAGCTGATGGAAGGGGTGCTGGGCGTGGCCAAGGACCGCGTGCTGCCTCCCTACGCGAGCCGGAAATTCCGCAACCACGCCCATCCGCGCAGCGATTTGCCGGCCAGGGACGGACCCAACTCGCCCGGCAAGGTCGCGATTTTCTCCACTTGCTACGTAAACTACCACGAACCGGGCATCGGCCAGGACCTGCTCAAGATCTTGGAGCACAACGCCATCCCCGCCGTTCTGGTGGAACAGGAGGCTTGCTGCGGAATGCCGAAGTTGGAGCTGGGCGACCTCGAAGCCGTCGCCAAGCTCAAAGCGGCGAACATCCCGCCGCTCGCGAGGCTGGCCAAGCAGGGCTATGCGATTCTCACCCCGGTCCCCTCATGCACCCTGATGTTCAAGCAGGAGTTGCCGCTCATGTTCCCCGAGGATGGGGCCGTGCGGCAGGTGGCGGACGCTATCTTCGACCCGTTCGAGTACTTGTCGCTGCGGCACCGGGACGGCCTGCTCAAGACCGACTTCCGGCACAAGCTGGGCAAGGTGTCCTATCACGTTCCCTGTCACTTGCGTGTCCAGAACATGGGTCTGCGTACCCAAGAGGTGCTGAAACTGGTGCCCGGAACCGAGCTCAATACCGTTGAGCGCTGCGCCGGACACGACGGAACCTGGGGCGTGAAGAAGGAGTTCTTCGCGCAGTCCATGAAGATCGGCCGGCCGGTCTTCAAGGCCATGGGCGGAACTGCACCCGACTACATCAGCTCCGACTGTCCGATCGCCGGCCGCCACATTCAACAGGGCATCGGCAACGACGGTCAGGCCCGCAAAGAGCATCCGCTCACGCTGATCCGCATCGCTTACGGCCTGTGAACCCCCGCGCTGCTCAGACGCGCAAGGGGCAGCGAAAAATGCCCGCCATCACCCGCGACAGCCTGATGAGCCTGGAGGCCTATTCCAAGCTTCGCAAGGAGTTCCGTGCCAACGTGATGGCCCACAAGAAGAACCGCAGCGTGCAGCTCGGCGACCATGTCACGCTGCTGTTCGAGGACGAAATGACCATGCGCTATCAGATTCAGGAGATGCTGCGCGCGGAGCGCATCTTCGAGCCTGACGGCATCCAGGGCGAGTTGGACGTCTATAACCCGCTGGTCCCGGATGGAGACAACTGGAAAGCGACGATGATGATCCAGTACGCGGACGTCGACGAGCGCCGTCACGCCCTGGCCGAGATGATCGGCATCGAGGATCGCGTCTGGGTGCAGGTAGAAGGCTGTGCAAAGGTCTATGCCGCGGCCGACGAGGACCTGGAGCGCGAGACCGAGGATAAGACCTCGTCGGTGCATTTCCTGCGCTTCGAACTCGACCCTGCCATGGGCAAGGCCCTCAAAGCTGGGGCCAATATCCGCATGGGCGTGGATCATCCCAACTATCAAGCGACCGTCGATCCGGTGCCAGCCCCGGTGCGAGAGTCTCTGCTCAAGGATCTCAGGTTCTAGCCCGCGGCCCGCCCGACTCTCGACAAGCGGGCGCCGCTGCGTAGAATAAGCTGTGCTCCCCAGTTGCGCTGGTCCGAATAACAATAGCGGAGCGCACGGAGACCGGGGTATGGCAACCGCGCTAGTAGAGAACCGGATGCTCTCGATGATCGAGCGGCGCCTCAAGGACGTACAGGCGCCGCTCAACGTGCGCCTATGGAACGGGAAGGCCTTCACCCCGGTCGCGCCCTCGCCTGTCACCCTGACCGTGCGCTCGCGGCAGGCGCTCATGAACCTGGTCAACCCCAGCCTCGGCAAGCTCGCGCGCAGCTACGTGGAGGGCGAGATCGACCTCGAGGGGAACTTCCGGGATGTCCTTCAAGTGGGCGAGTCTCTCGTGGCCAGAGAGCACAGCGTCTACCACCCGCGCAGCCACGCGTGGAAGTGGTGGCGTCACAGCCGGGCCGCGGACCGCCGCAGCATCCAGCACCACTACGACGTCGGCAACGACTTTTACGCGCTGTGGCTGGACCGCAATCGAGTGTACTCCTGCGCGTACTTCAAAAGCCCCGACGATCCGCTCGAGCTGGCTCAGGAGCAGAAGCTCGACCACATCTGCCGCAAGCTCATGCTCAAGCCCGGCGATCGTCTCCTGGACATCGGCTGTGGCTGGGGTGGGCTGATTTTGTGGGCAGTGCGCCACTACGGCGTCGAGGCGGTCGGCATCACGCTGAGCCAGGGCCAGCACGAGTACGCCAGCGCGCGGATCCGGGAGCTGGGGCTGGGCGGGCGCTGTGAGGTGCGGCTGCAGGACTACCGCGATGTTCCCGACGACGAGCGCTTCGACAAGATCGCGAGCGTGGGCATGTTCGAGCACGTTGGAAGGCGCAATCTGGGGGCCTATTTCGGCAAGATCCATCGACTGCTACGGCCAGGCGGCCTGGTGCTGAACCACGGCATCACCAGCAATTGCCTGCGGGAGGCCGAGCTGGGTGGCGGCATCGGCGAGTTCGTCGACCAGTACGTGTTTCCCGGCGGCGAGCTCATCCACGTGACCGCGGTGGTCGAGGAGATGTCGCGGCAGGGCCTGGAGGTGTGGGACGCCGAATGCCTGCGCCCGCACTACGCGAGAACCCTGTGGCACTGGGTGGACCGTCTGGAAGCGCGGCGAGACGAGGCGCGCGCCGCGGTCGGGGAGAAGCGGCTGCGCACGTGGCTGATCTACATGGCCGGTTCCGCGCATGCTTTCACGCGCGGCTGGATCTCGATCTATCAGCTGCTGGGCATTAAGATGCAGCCCGACGGCACGGCACCGTATCCTCTCACGCGCGAGCACGTGTACCAGGCATGATCGCCGGCACCGCGCACACGGCCGGCTGGCGCCGGGCTGTAGCTGGCGCGTTGCTCATGCTGTTCGGCTGTTCGCACGTCCCCACCGAGCCCACACGCGGAACCCCGCCGCGCGGCAAACAGGAAGGACCGCTGCCGGGCGTGCCTGAAGAGCAGCCTTGGGTCGAAGCCAATGTGCCGCCGCCGCCGTACCCAAAGGAGTCGGACCTGGTCGAGTTTCATTTGCGCGGACAGACGAGCAACCGCTTTTTTATCGACACTTCCTCACTGACCGTGGGCCCGGATCGCGTCGTGCGGTTCGCCCTCGTCATCCGCGTCCCGGAAGGCACCGAGAACGCGACGTTCTCCGGGTTGCGCTGCAGTGACCGCGACTGGAAGGACTATGCGTACGGCCGGAGCGACCACACCTGGTCGATAGAGCAGGCGCCCGAGTGGCGGCGCATCCAGGACCTCAAGTTCAACGACTACAAGGGCACGCTGTACCACGACTACATGTGTGCCGGCGGGGTGTCTTCCGTGGCCCCTGTGGGCGACGCGGCCAAGCTGGTTCGGTTGTTGAAGAACCCGCCGCCCAAGGACGACCGCAATCCCACGATGCCAAAACTGTAGCGACTCTTGCTCCGTGGTGCTGCGGCGGCGAGCGGCGTCCGTCAAACCGAGCGACGCAGCGTCCCGCTCTGCGGCTTACTGACACTCCCCCACGCGTTGGGCGTGGAACTTCTGCGCCATGGGAAGGCTCTGGCCACCCATGGTGACCACCAGATCCATGCGACCGACAAACTGGTCGCCGCCGATCTCGGTCTCGCCGGTTCCGCTCACCTGCGGTTCCCCTGCGCAGGTGAGATTCCACCGCGCGCGGTTTCCACTCTGCTGGAAATCAGAGATCTGGCAGGCGCCGGCCCCGCCCATCTGCGCCATCAGGGTCTGAATGGACTGGTTGGTGATGCATTGGCGCATGACCATGGGCGCGGTGGTCATCGGCTGGCCGCCCGCCTCCGCTTCGAGCGACACCTCCCACAAGCCCTCGCGTATGTCGGGGCCCGCGAGTGCGGGGGAAGACAAAGCGAAACCCAGGACGACGAGACTAGCGGGAAATGCGTATCTCATATCAGCACCATAGCTGTGGCTGCGGCTCAAGTTGCCGGAGGCAAGTTCGCCTGCGCCGCTAATCTGGCCTCGCTACAGCGCGGCGAGATTGTGGCTTCGGCCGCGCGCCAAAGCTCGCTTAATCTGAGCGCCACTCGGCGCTCAGGTTGGCCTCCGCCGCAACTTGGTGCTGCTAGAGAAGCACCAAGTTGTCTCGGTGGATCAGCTCGGGCTCGTCGATATAGCCGAGCCGGGCCTCGATCTCGTGGCTGGGCGCGCGCAGAATGCGGCGCGTCTCTGCCGCGCTGTAGTTGACTAACCCGCGCGCGATCTCGCGGCCCTCGGGATCCAGACAGCTTACCACTTCGCCTCGCTCAAAATCTCCGCTCAGCTCCACGACCCCGATCGACAGCAGGCTCTTGCCGTCCTGGGCGAGCGCTCGCACGGCACCCGCGTCGAGCTTGAGCTGCCCGCGCACCTGCAGGTGGTCGGCCAGCCATTGCTTGCGCGCTGCGAGCGTCATGGTTTGGGCGATGAGCTGCGTGCCGATCATCTCGCCTCGCGTCAGCCGTAACAACACGTCGGGCTCGCGGCCCGACGCGATGACCGTGTGCGCGCCGCTGCGCGCAGCACGCCTGGCGGCTCGCACCTTGGTCAGCATGCCTCCGCTGCCGATGTGGCTGCCGACCCCCCCTGCCATTCGCTCAAGCTCGGGGTCGGTAGCGTTGGCCTCGACGACCAATGTGGCATCGGGATGCCGCCGCGGGTCGCGCGTGAAGAGCCCAGGCTGATCGGTAAGGATCACGAGCACGTCGGCTTCCATCAGGTTCGTGACCAGCGCGGCCAGCGTATCGTTGTCCCCGAACTTGATCTCGTCGATGGCCACCGTGTCGTTCTCGTTGATCACCGGGACGATGTCCAGCGCCAGCAACGTTCGCAGGGTCGAGCGCGCGTTCAAGTACCGGCGCCGATCGGCCAGGTCCTCGTGCGTGAGCAGGATCTGCGCGGCGTGCAACCCATGTCTGCGAAAGCCGGATTCGTAGGCCTGCACCAGCCCCATCTGACCGATTGCGGCCGCGGCCTGCTGCTCGTGCAGTTGACGCGGGCGCCGTTTCCAGCCGAGCCGCTGCATGCCCTCGGCGATGGCCCCGGAAGACACCAGCAGCACCTGACGGCTTTGACGCCTCAGCTCCGCAATCTGCTCGGCCCACTGAGCCAACGCCGCGTGGTCCAAACCGAGCCCCCGATTGGTCACCAGGCTGCTGCCGACTTTGACGACTAGACGCTTGGCCGGCGCCAGAACGGAGGCCATGTCGCTACCTCGCTATTGTGACGTCGCGGCACGCTCCGACGCCTCGAGTGTCGTCGGATCGGCGGATTGCGCAAGGAATTCCATCACCGCGAAGCTCAGCTCGCGGCAGCCGCTACCGGTGAGGGCTGAGATGGCGAAAACGTGCGGCCGGTCCCCAGCCGAACTGGCCTTGCGTGTACGCCGGCGCTTGCCGAAGTAGCCGTCGACAAACGCCTGGACGCGGGCATCGCGCTCGGCCTCCGGGATCAGATCGACCTTGTTCAGCACCACCCAGCGCGGTTTCTCGAACAGCGCCTGGTCGTACTTGCGCAGCTCCTCGACGATGACAACGGCGTCTCGTACCGGGTCAGTGCCCTCATCCACAGGCGCAAGGTCCACGATGTGCAGCAGCAGGCGGGTCCGCTGCAGGTGGCGCAAAAACTGGTGTCCGAGCCCGGCGCCCTCGGCAGCGCCCTCGATCAGCCCGGGGATGTCCGCGACGACAAAGCTTCGGTTCACATCGACGCGTACCACCCCCAAATGGGGATGCAGGGTCGTGAAAGGGTAATCCGCCACCTTGGGCCGGGCTGCCGAGACGGCGCGGATGAAGGTCGATTTGCCCGCATTGGGCAAGCCCAGCAAGCCAACGTCGGCAAGCACCTTCAGCTCCAGTCTGAGCCGGCGCGATTCGCCTGGCGCGCCGAGGGTGAACTGGCGCGGCGCGCGGTTGGTGCTGGACTTGAAATGGATATTGCCCAGCCCGCCGTTGCCCCCTTTGGCGAGGAGCGCGCGCTGAGCATGCTGCGTCAAGTCGGCGATGGTCTCGCCGGTATCGACGTCGGCGACTACGGTGCCCACTGGCATGGGCAGTACGATGTCCGCTGCGCCCTTGCCATAGCAATCCGAGCCGTGCCCGCTCTCTCCGCCCTTGGCACGGTGGATGCGCGCAAAGCGGTACTCGACCAGCGTGTTGATGTTGCGGTCGGCCAACGCGTAGACGCTGCCGCCGCGGCCGCCGTCGCCCCCGTCCGGTCCCCCTTTCGGGATGTACTTCTCGCGTCGGAACGACGCCACTCCGTCGCCGCCTTTGCCGGCGTGCACTTCGATCAGCGCTTCGTCTATGAACTTCATCGCGTCAGAAACTAAAAAGCCCTATCGCATGATAGGGCTTCTGGACGGCGAGATCAGGCGCTCAAGGAGCCGGGACGATCATCGCCGTCTGGTTTCTGCGCGGGCCCTTCACAGCGAACTTCACGTAGCCGTTGATCTTCGCGAACAAGGTGTGATCCTTACCGATTCCCACGTTCTCGCCCGGGTGGATCCGTGTCCCGCGCTGACGAACGATGATGCTGCCGGCCGAAACGAGTTGGCCGCCGAAGCGCTTCACCCCCAGCCGCTTGGCGTTGGAGTCGCGTCCGTTGCGCGAGCTGCCGCCCGCCTTCTTGTGTGCCATGTTCGGTCCTCTCTACTGCGTGATCCCGTTGATCTGAATTTCCGTGTAATTCTGCCGGTGGCCCAGGGTCTTGCGATAGTGCTTGCGGCGGCGCAGCTTGAAGATCTTGATCTTCTCGCCGCGCCCATGGGAAACCACCGTAGCCTTCACCGCCGCGCCGGGCACCAGCGGCGTGCCGGTCATGACCCTTTCACCGTCCGCAACCATCAACACCTGGTCGAGCACGATCTGCGATCCGACCTCGGCTGGGATCGATTCAACCTTCAGCTTCTCCCCGGCGGAAACTTTGTACTGCTTGCCACCGGTCCTGATAACCGCATACATGATCTCGCCCTCTTAACGCGCCCCGGTTACGCGCGGGCCGCCAGGCTTTTCGGAAAACTGCGGAGTATATAGACACTTACCAAGCCGGTCAAACTTGCGTTTCCAGACTCTAGCCCGTCGGCACGCGACATACCAGTGGTATCCTTGCCCTGTCCCGCACACACCGGCCAACCCGACCCCGCCTCCATCATGTCCGCTGTCAGCCTCGAACCGGTCCAGCGCCTGATCGCGGAGGAGATGGGTGCCGTGGACCAGGTCATTCGGCGCCGCCTGCATTCGGACGTGGCGCTCATCCGACAGGTGAGCGAGTACATCATCAACGGAGGGGGCAAGCGCCTGCGTCCGGCCCTCGTCCTGCTGGCGGCCGGCGCCTGCGGGTACAGCGGCAGCGCGCACTATCAGTTGGCGGCGGTGGTGGAGTTCATCCATACGGCCACGCTGCTGCATGACGACGTGGTGGACGATTCCGATCTGCGCCGCGGCCAGGCCACCGCGAACACCCTGTTTGGCAACCCGGCCAGCGTTCTAGTGGGCGACTTCCTCTACTCCCGGGCGTTCCAGCTCATGGTCGAGCAGAAGAACATGCGCGTCATGCAGGTGCTGGCCGACGCAACCAACACGATAGCCGAGGGCGAAGTCCTGCAGCTGCTCAACTGCCACAACGCGACGGTCACGGAAGAGGATTACCTGCACGTGATCCGTTTCAAGACGGCCAAGCTGTTCGAGGCCGCCGGCCAGATCGGCGCCATTATCAGCCAGGCGCGCCCGGAAGTAGAGGATTGCCTGGCACGTTACGGGATGCACCTTGGAACCGCCTTTCAGCTCATCGACGACGTGCTGGACTACTCGGGCGATCACGCGCAGACCGGCAAGAACCTGGGCGCTGATCTCGCTGAAGGCAAGCCCACATTGCCTTTGATCCACGCCATGCGGCGCGGCACACCCGAACAGGCCCGGCTGATCCGCGGCGCGGTGGAACACGGCAGCCTGCAGGAATTCCAGCCGGTGCTGGCCGCGATCCACGACACCGGCGCGCTCGAGTACACCCGCCGCCAGGCTACGCTCGAATCCCAACGCGCGATGGAAGTGGTAGCCAGTCTGCCCCACTCGTCCTACCGAGACAGTCTGCTACAATTGGCCGCCTTTGCAGTTTCCCGCAGCTATTGACCGCCCCTGGGTCGACTCTGCACGGCGGGCGCGCCGCTCCCGAACCTAACGGGTGCATCGATGCGAAGACTGCAGTCTGTCTCCTAGATCGGGGTGTAGCTCAGCCTGGTAGAGTACTGCGTTCGGGACGCAGGAGTCGGAGGTTCAAATCCTCTCACCCCGACCAACCCGCTCAGGCCGTTCCCGCGTCGACTCACCTGACGACCGAGCGCCGGGCTCGTATCGCGCGTTCGTTATCGCCTGCTCGGGTGCCACCGGGCTCCGGGTGGTCCACCGCCTCATCCTGCCGGTGCCCGCGATGATCGCGGTTGTGACGGAGCGCAGGGCGCGGTAGCGTCCTGCCACGCCAGGGTTTGTGGCTAGTCCGGACACGCTTGGGTTATCATGAGCGCCGCTGCAACCCTCCCGCGGATCTCCCTTGGCCAAGTTCCTGCTTCTCATCGCGCTGGCAATCGTCGCCTATCTGTTCTTTAGGGGGTTTCGCCGTGATGCCAGCATCCAGGATTCCGCCCGACCGGCCCCGCCCCGGGACCGATCCGTGCCCGAGGACATGGTCCGTTGCTCCGTGTGCGGAGTGCATCTGCCCCGCAGCGAGAGCTTTACCTCGCGCGGCAGGTTCTTTTGCAGCGACGAGCACCGCCGCCTGGGGCTACAGGAGCCCGGCCAGCGTTAGGCGCCAGCGGAGCTAGCCGCCATGATCGCGCAGCAGATGATATTGCGGACGCGCGGGGTAATTTCCGACACCGGCTACCCGGATTCCTATTGGCGCTCGCTGTTCTACTTCAACATCTACCGGCTGATCGTCGCGACGCTGCTGCTGGTAACGGCAGCGGTGTTCGAGGACTCGGTCTTCGGCGCGCGCAGCCTGACGACGTTCCTGTACGCGACGGTCGTCTACATCCTGTTCTCCGTCACCTGCGTGGCGACGATCACCTCACACCGCCCCGATTTCAGCGTTCAGCTTGGGGTTCAGGTGGTCGCCGACGTGGCGTTCGTGACGCTGCTGGTCTACTGCAGCGGCGGGGTGAGCAGCGGGTTGGGGCTGTTGCTCCTGGCCTCGCTGGCCGCCGCCGGCATCATCAGTCGCGGCCGGATGACCCTGTTTTTCGCCGCGCTCGCCAGCGTTGCCATCCTTTCGGAGCACACCTTCGAGGTGTTGCTGCATGAAGAACTCTTCAGCCATTACATCCAGGCAGGTCTGCTCAGCGTGGGCTACTTCGCCACCGCCTGGCTGGCCCACACCCTGGCCCGCTACACCGAAGCGAGTGAGCAGCTTGCCGCCCAACGCGAGGTGGACCTGGCCAACATGGCGCAGGTGAACCAGCTTGTCATCCAGGACATGAAGGACGGGGTACTAGTCGTGGACGAACGCGGCAGCATCCGGCAGATCAACCGGCGCGCGGTCGAGATCCTCGGACCGCTGCCCAAGGCCGGCCGAGAGCTGACGTTGCGCGACTACACGCCGGCCCTGGACGAGCGCTTGCAACGCTGGCGCGAGGACCCCGGTGCCGGTTTCGATCCCATACGCACGGTACTCACCCATAGGCTGATGGGTGCCCGCTTCGTGCCGGTCGGAACCAGCCGCAGCGTCGGGGTGGTGGTGTTCCTGGAGGACCTCACCCGCATCCAGGCTGAGGCACAGCAGATGAAACTCGCTGCGATGGGGCGGCTGACCGCGAACATCGCGCACGAGATCCGCAACCCGTTATCCGCCATCAACCACGCCGCCGAGCTGCTCCTGGAGGAATCCGACAGCAACGAGACCCAGCGGCGGCTGCTGCAGATCGTGCATGACAACACCCAGCGCTTGGACCGCATGGTCCAAGACGTGCTCAAGCTGAACCGGCGCGACCGGGCGCATCGCGAGACGTTTCAGCTCGGCGCTTTCCTGCGCACTTTCGTGGCCCAATTCGGCCAAATCGAGAAGCTCGCCGACGAGGTGGTCGGCCTCCGAGTGGATCTCGATCCGACGATCACCTTCGACCGCAGCCATCTGAATCAGGTGATGTGGAACCTGTGTCGCAACGCCCTGCGTTACTGCCAGCGCAAACCGGGGAGCCTGCGCATCTCGGTGCGCGCTGGCGACCCGGCGAATGGGGTAGAATTGGCGGTCGCCGATGACGGCCCGGGTGTGCCGGAGGCGATCCGGCCGCACCTGTTCGAGCCGTTCTTCACCACCGCGGCGAGCGGCACGGGCCTGGGCCTGTACATCGCGCGCGAGATCTGTGACGCCAACAGCGCTTCGCTCGAGTACGTCGAACAGCCGCAGGGCGCCATGTTCATGATCGTGTTCAGGGGAGTGAGGGCTTGAAGCGGAGCGAGCGGACTGCGGGCGGTCGCGCATCGGCACCGCAGCGCTGCGTGCTGGTGGTCGACGACGAGGTCGACATCCTCGAGCTGATCGAGCTGACCTTGTTGCGCATGGGCCTGGACGTGGAGCGGGCCATGAACGTCAAGGAGGCCACCACCAAGCTTGCCGGGCGTCACTTTGACCTGTGCCTGACCGACATGCGCCTGCCCGACGGAACCGGCATCGAAATCG
>DATJVW010000403.1:0-20904 GCA_035501675.1 Burkholderiales bacterium | reverse complement strand
GTTCGGCGGCACCTGTGTGAACAACGGCTGCATTCCCACCAAGACATTGGTGGCGAGCGCCTACGCCGCTCACCTGGCGCGCCGCACGGCCGAGTACGGGGTGGACATCGGCGGTCCGGTGCGCGTGGACATGAAACGCGTCAAGGCGCGCAAGGACGAGGTCTCGGGCGCATCCAACAAGGGCGTGGAAAGCTGGATGCGAGCGCTGCCCAACGCTGTCGTGTACCTGGGCCATGCGCGTTTCGTGGGGCCGAAGACGGTGCGCGTGAACGACGATCTGCTCAGCACCGACAGGATCTTCATCAACGTGGGCGGGCGCCCGCTGGTTCCCAAGATGCCCGGACTCGAGGCCGTACCGTACCTTACCAACGTGTCGGCGATGGACGTGGACTTCCTGCCCGAACATCTGATCGTGATCGGCGGGAGCTACACCGGGCTGGAGTTCGGCCAGATGTATCGCCGTTTCGGCAGCCGCGTGACGATCATCGAGATGGGGCCGCGGCTCATCGGGCGCGAGGACGAGGACATCTCGCAGGCCGTGCACGAGATCCTGGACCTGGAAGGCATCGAGGTTCGCCTCAACGCCGAATGCCTGTCCGTGGGGAAGGAAGGCGCGGGCATTGCCGTGAACGTTGCATGCGTTTCGGGTGCGCCCAGGGTCATGGGTTCGCATGTGCTGTTCGCAGTCGGGCGCGAGCCCAACACCGACGACCTCGGCTTGGAGGCCGCAGACATCGAGGCGGACAAACGCGGCTTCATCGTGGTGGACGAGCAGCTGCGAACGACCAATCCGAACGCGTGGGCGCTGGGCGACTGCAACGGCAAGGGTGCCTTCACCCATACCAGCTACAACGACTACGAGATCGTCGCAGACAACCTGTTCAACAATGCCGGCCGCAAATGGACCGACCGCATTACCGCCTATGCGCTGTTCATCGATCCGCCGCTCGGGCGCGTGGGAATGACCGAAGCGCAGGTCAAGCACGCTGGCACCAGAGCGCTGGCCGCCAAACGCCCGATGACGCGCGTGGGACGGGCGGTGGAAAAAGGCGAGACCCTCGGGTTCATGAAAGTCGTGGTCGATGCCCACAGCCAGCGCATCCTGGGCGTCGCCATCCTCGGCACCAGCGGCGACGAGGTCGTGCACTCGCTGCTCGACGTGCTTTACGCCGGGCTGCCCTACACGGCGGTCCAGCGCGGCGTTCGCATCCACCCCACCGTAAGCGAGTTGATCCCGACTCTGTTGGGCGAGCTTCAGCCGCTCGAGTAGCGATCCGCTGACCTACCGCAGCCCCGCGGGAATGAGCTGTCGGTCGAACAGCTCGAACAGCGCGTGGACCAGGAGCGCGAGGGCCGCGGCCGGAACCGCACCGGCCAGCAGCATGGCATTGTCGTTGAGCGCGAGGCCGGTGGCGATGCGTTCGCCGTAGCCGCCCGCGCCGATGAAGGCGGCAATGGTCGCCGTCCCCACGTTGATGACGGCCGATGTTTTGACCCCTGCCAGGATCGAGCGCGCGGCGAGCGGCAGCTCGACCAGCCGCAGCCGCGCCTTCCACGGCAACCCGAGCGCCTGCGCAGACTCCCGCAGGGGCGGGGCGATATCAGCCAGTCCGCTGTGGGTGTTGCGCACGATCGGCAGCAGCGAGTACAGGAACAGCGCTACCAGCGCGGGCCAGGTGCCGATCATGCCCAGCAGCGGGATCAGAAACGCCAACAGGGCCAGGGACGGGACGGTCTGGATCAGCCCCACGGCCGACAAGATCGGCTGCGCAGCCGCAGGCGCGCGCACGGCCCACACGCCCAGCGGTATCCCCACCACGACCGCCGCAGCGAGCGATGCGAAGACCAGCAGCAGGTGCTGGCCGGTGAGGCGCCAGAAATCGTTGCCGAACAGCAGCAGCCAGAAGCCGGTTCTGCCTTCGCCGTTCGCTCGCTTCGAGGCGCCGCTCGCGAGGAAGCCGGCCGCGATATCGCCGAAGCTCCTGCCCTCGAGCTCGGCCTGCGCGTTCATCGTCACCATCGCTTCCGCGCTGATCCGGCCCTGCAGGTTCTGCAATGCGGTCCAGGCGCGCGGAAAGCGCTGTGGAACATCGAGCCGATAGACGAGCACTGCGCCGTAATCGGGAAAGAAGCGGCGATCGTCGCGCAACACACGCAGCTTGTACTTCGCGATCTTGGCGTCGGTGGAATAGATGTCCATCACGTCGATCTGCGACGCCGCCAGCGCTTCGTAGGCCAGGCCGTGATCCAGTCCGCGCGGCTGCTGCGGGAGCCCGTAGACGCGAGCGAGCCCCGGCCACCCATCGCTGCGGTTGAGGAATTCGTGCGACAAGCCGAAGCGCAGCTGCGCCTGCGCCGCCAGATCGCCGATGGTCCGCACGCCCAGCCGCTGCGCTTCACTGTCCAGCATCGCAAGAGCGTAGGTATCCTCGAAACCGAACGGCACGGCGACGCCCAACCCCTGAGGGCGAAGCCCGCGGTTGAGCGACTCGAGGTCCGAGGCCTCGGACTTGAGCAGCTCGCGCGCCACCGTGCCCGTATAGTCGGGATACAAATCGATGCTCCCGCTCTTGAGCGCTGCGAACACGATCCCCGTGTTGCCCAGCCCTTGCCGGTGTTCGGCGCTTGCGCCGGCCATGTGCGCCGTCTGCACGGCAATCTCGCCCAGGATGTAGGACTCGGTGAAGCGCTTGGAGCCGACCACCAGAGTCTGCTGCGCCGGCGTGCTGCCGGCCGCGCACAACAGACACAAGCCAAGCAAGATGACTCTCATGCGGCCGCCTCTTCAAGAGAACCTCGCCTATCCGGCACCGCGCGTCGGCGTCTGGCCGCCTTGCGCCCGCGCAGCGCGGAGCAGGGGCCCCGCCCCGAGGCGGGGATGCGACCGCGGAGCGGGATGCTGCGCGCCAGGAGAATACGCGGGCTTATGGCGCGCCTCCCGGGTCGCATCCCGGCAAAGCCGTGAACCTGCTCCACCGTCCGGCGCGCCTTGCTCGCATCCCCAGCCGCAAAGGCTGGGCGCGTCGGAGGGCGGAACAGGGGTCCCTGTGGGATGTGACCCCGGAGATGCGCGAGGGCCGGCGGGCGACGCGCCTTGGCCGGCTCCACGGTCGCATCCCCACACGTGAGGCCCCTGCTCCGCGTTGCGCCGGCCCCTGCTCGGGGGCTCATGCGGCCGCCAACCTCGGATCGGCACGTTGCGCGCGCACGAACTCGGTGACGAACGGATCGGCCGGGCGAGCCAGCAAGTCTGAAAGGCTGCCGCGCTGCACGATACTACCCGAGCGCATGAGCGCGATTTCGTCGCCGAACCAGGCCGCCTCGTGCAGGTCATGGGTGACCAGCACGACGGTCTTGGCGAGGCGGGCAAAGACCTCCTTGAGCTCGCCCTGCAGCTGGCGCCGGGTGATGGCATCCAATGCCGCCAGCGGTTCATCCAGGAGGAGAACCTCGGGGTCGAGCATCAGCGCGCGCATCAGTGCCACGCGCTGGCGCTCGCCGCCGGAAAGCTCGCGCGGATAGCGCTGGAGCAGCTCGCGCGGGATGCGGACCAGCGCGCACAGCTCGCTCACGCGCGCCTCCATCCACGCCCGGTCGCGGCCGAGGTAGCCGGCGAGCAGAGTGACGTTGCCGGCACTGTCCAGATGCGGGAACAGCCCGCCTTCCTGAATCACGTAACCGATGCGATGGCGCATCTGTTCGACGTTGGCGGGCGTGACCTCCTGTCCGTCGAACAGCACGCGACCGGAATCGGGCGAGACCAGTCCGACCATCAGGCGCAGCAGGGTGGACTTGCCGCAGCCGCTGGGACCGAGCAGAACGATCGTGCGTCCCTGCGCGGGTGCGAGGGTGGTCGGCGCGAGCACGGCTCTCGCGCCGAACGCCTTGGAGACGTTTTCCAGCGCGATCACGTTGGAGAGGCCGTGATTCGTGACTCGCGATTCGTGACTCGTGATTCGTAAGGGGCGCGCTCATCCGAGCGCGCTTCCGCCAGGGCCACGTGCCAGGTCATTCCAGATCTTGCTTCATGTCGAAGGCGGGCACATCCGCCCGCGGCTTGCCCACCGGCTTCGCCGGCACTCCAGCCACGGTGGTATGCGGCGGAACCGGCGCCAGCACGACGCTGCCGGCCGCAACCTTGGAGCCTTCGCCGACCTCGATGTTGCCCAGGATCTCGGCGCCCGCTCCGATCATGACGCCGCGCCGGATCTTGGGGTGGCGGTCGCCGCTCTCCTTGCCCGTTCCACCCAGGGTCACCGACTGAAGGATGGACACGTCGTCCTCGATCACGCTGGTCTCGCCGATGACGATGCCCGTGCCATGGTCGATGAACACGCCCCGCCCGATGCGCGCCGCCGGGTGAATGTCCATGGCGAAGACATCCGCAATCCGGCTCTGGAGGAAGCGGGCCACGCCGACGCGGCCTTCGCCCCACAAGGCGTGCGCCACCCGGTAGCCCTGCAGCCCCTTGAAGCCCTTGTAGTAGAGGAACGGGATCAGTGCCGCCTCGCACGCCGGGTCGCGCGCAAGCACGGCATCCAGATCGTACAGGCTCGCGGTGACGATATCGGGGTCGCGACGGATCATGTCGCTGGTGAGATCGGACATGGCCACGACGTTGAAGACCTGGTTCGCCAGGCTGGCCGCAATGAGGTACGCCAGCGCCTCGGGGTAGCCGCGGTGCCGGATGACCAGATCGTACAAATGGCCGGAGAGCGCGGGCTCGCGCTCGCTCCCCTCCATGGCCGAGCGCTGCAGCTCGGCCCACACCTCTTTCTCTGCGACGTTCATGTGCCTCCCACAAAGCTCTACGCGACTGCTACGCCCGGCGGCCCGGCGCTCACCTCGCCGATGACCGCTGCCTGCCCGAAGTCGTCTGCCCGGAACAGGGCGAGCACCTGATCCACCGCTTCGGGAGCGCACGCGACGAGCAGCCCGCCGCTCGTCTGGGGATCGGTGAGCAGCACTTGCTCGCGCTCACCGCAGGGCCCGAGATCCACGAGCGCGCTGTAGCTCGACCAGTTGCGTCCGGAAGCGCCCGTCTTGTGCCCTTGCTGCACCAAGTCCAGCACGCCCGAGAGCAATGGCACGCGCTTCCAGTCTACCCTCGCCGCGACGTTCGATCCCTTGCATACTTCCAGCAGGTGCCCGAGCAGCCCGAAGCCCGTCACGTCGGTGAGCGCGTGAACGCCCTGCAGTTGCGCGAGTCGAGGGCCGGGGGTATTGAGCTGGGTGGTGCTGGCGATCATCGCCTTGTAGCGCTCGTCACCCAAGGCGTCCTTCTTCAGCGCCGCGCTGTAGATACCCACACCGAGCGGCTTGCCCAGCACCAGCGTGTCCCCGGCGCGAGCGTCGGCGTTGCGCTTGACCTGTTTGGGATGGACTAGCCCGATCGCCACCAGGCCGTAGATCGGCTCCACCGAGTCGATGCTGTGGCCGCCGGCGACGGGAATGCCGGCGCGCGCGCACACCGATTCGCCACCCTCCAGGATGCGGCGGATGGTCTCGGTCGGCAGCGCGTTGATGGGCATGCCGACCAGAGCCAGAGCGAACAGCGGCGTGCCGCCCATGGCGTAGACGTCCGAGATGGCGTTGGTGGCGGCGATGGCCCCGAAGTCGTAGGGGTCATCGACGATGGGCATGAAGAAATCCGTGGTCGCGACGATCGCCTGCGACTCGTTGATCTGGTAGACCGCCGCATCGTCGCCGGTTTCGATGCCGACCAGCAGCGCCCTGGGCAGAATACCGGGCGCGCTCCTGGCGATGATCTGCTCCAGCACGCGAGGCGCAATCTTGCAGCCGCAGCCGCCGCCGTGGGAGAGGCTGGTGAGGCGGACCGGTGGTGCATCAGGGGCGTTCATGTCGATTTCTCCGTAAGAGCTTGAGGACATTATGCAACTGCAAGGCATAAGAAGACATCCCGGGACCGGAAGCAACCCGAGCCCGAGTGTCAATCGCAGTGGCGAGATCCGTCCTCGAGCACGTCACAGCAGCTCTCGCACCAGAGCAAGCAGCGCTGCTCGCTCGCGCCTGGGGGTGAACAGGGCGCGCCGGGCGCGACACTGCTCGGCGAGCTGCTCCAAGAAGGCAGGCTCCTGTGCACAACGCAGCAGCAGCCGAGCCAGCGTGCGGTCGTCGCCCACGGGGAAGTAGCCTGCATAGTCTCGCCCCAGCATGCCGACGTTGCCCGATATCCGGCTGGCAAGCACGGGCGTACGCGCGGTAACGGCTTCGACGATGACGTTGGCCCCACCCTCCATGAGCGAAGGGATCAGCAGCAAGTGCGAGCGCCGGATAGCCTGACGGGTCCAAGCGTGTGGCTTCCCCCCCAGCCATCGATAGCGCGCCTCGCGGTGCTCGAAGTCGCGCGCCGCGGTGCCCAGATCCGGGTCCAGCGCATCGCCGATGTGGGTGAGGCGTATCGGCGCCTCCGCAGGCAGCCTTCGCCAGGCGCGCAGCACGGTGAGGGGATCCTTCTCGCGCCGCAGGTGTCCCACCATCACGCAGTCGATGCGCGTCTGCGCTTTGCGGGCCGGCTGCAACGTGCGCGCCGACTGGTATACGACCCGCGCCTTGTGCCGGTACAAGCCTGGCAGCGCGCGAACTGCGTCCTCCTGCAGGACCACCAGCCGGTCCGCCACAGCCAGCGATTCACGCGCGGCCGGGTTGTCCGGGAGATCACTGTAGAGGTCGGTACCGGTGAGCACCACGGCCAGCCGCCGGTCGGGCAACCGCTCGTGCCAAGCGCACAAGGTGGCGTGACCGCGGCGCGCATGGAGCACGATGAGGCAGTCCGCGGCGCGCAACTGCTGCGGTGCGGGCTGCGCCTGTACAATCATGCGGTAGGGCTCGCGCAGCAGTCGCGCCCAGCGCGACGCCGTCCGCCAGTTGCCGTTGTTGGCCTGCGCGGGATAAGGCGTGACCAGCAAGACCGAAGGACGGGGCATGCGGGAGTTACGGGAGATCTCCGCGCTGCGCGCGGCGCTGGAGGATGCGCGGGATTATACGCTGCAGCTGTATGCGCACCTGATCCCAGAGCAGCGCCAGTTCCCGCGCCTGCGCACGGTCAATCCGCCGGCATGGGAACTGGCGCACGTGGGCTGGTTCCAGGAGTTCTGGTGCCTGCGCCTCCGGCATCGGGAGGCGCCGCGGCGCGCGCGCCTCGCCGACGCGGATGCCCTCCTCAATTCCGCCATCATCGCGCACGAGCGTCGGTGGGAGTTGCCGCAGCTCACCTGGGATCGGGTGATCGACTATCTGGCGCGTGAGTTTGCCGACACGATCGAAGCCCTGTCGACCAGCGCACCGGAGCGGCGCTACTTTTTTCAGCTCGCGCTGCTGCACGAAGACATGCATGGCGAGGCGCTGTTGATGGCGCTGCAAACGTTGGGCCTGCCCGAGCCGAAGTTCCGCCGCCGCACCCTCCCCGCGCCCAAACCGGCCGAGAGCTTCGAGCGCCGCGATATCGAGCTCGAAGGCGGAGCGTTCGAGATGGGCTCACCGGCCGGGCTCGACTTCGCCTTCGACAACGAGAAACCCGCGCACCGCGTGACGGTCGCGCCGTTTGCCCTGGCTTCGACGCAGGTCAGCAACGCCGAGTATCTGCAGTTCGTCGAGGCGGGTGGCTACGCCCAGCAGCGGTTCTGGACCGCGGCCGGCTGGCTGTGGCGCACCGAGACGCATGCCGAGGTGCCGCGCTACTGGCGCAGGGAGGGTCAGACGTGGCTGGCCCGCCGCTTCGACCAATGGGAGGCGCTCGCGCCCGACGCGGCCGTCGCGCACGTGAATGCCTTTGAAGCGGAGGCCTACTGCAACTTCGTCGGCAGGCGCTTGCCCACCGAGGCCGAGTGGGAGTACGCGGCACGGGCCGGACTTGCCCCGGGCGAAGACCGCTACCCCTGGGGTTATGCGCCGCCGGCCTGGGGCTCGGCCAATCTCGATGGCATCTACGGGCAGCCGGTCGATGTCGGTGCGCTGCCCGATATCGACAACCGCGCACGCGTGCGCCAAATGCTGGGCAACGTCTGGGAGTGGACAGCGACGGACTTCACCGGGTATCCCGGCTTCGAACCGGACCACTACAAGGAATACTCGGAACCTTGGTTCGGCGACCATCGCGTCCTGCGCGGCGGGTGCTTCGCCACACGCGCGCGGCTGGTGCACAACCGCTTCCGGAACTTCTACACACCGGATCGCAACGACGTCTTCGCGGGGCTGCGGACGGCACGCTCATTGGGCGGCGCCTGAGGAGGGTCGTGTCCGGGAGCCCGGTCGTGGAATGCAGTGCTATGCGTGGGCGAGCGGTTCCGCCCTCACCCACTCACCGACCACCGACCCGCTCGGCGATCGCCAGGACGCGGTACATCGATCGCACCACCGGCAGTTCGATCAGCTCCCCCTCCAGCACCACCAGCCCGGTCTTGTTCTGCTCGAAGGCGGCGACCACTTTGCGCGCCTTGGCGATCTGGGACTCGGTCGGGGTAAAGGCCGCGTGAATGATCGGGATTTGGTTGGGATGGATGGACGCCTTGCCGGTGAATCCCAGGCGCGCGCACGCCATCGCTTCTTGACGCAGCCCCTCCGGGTCGTCGAGATTCAGGTACGGCACGTCCAGCAGATCGATGCCGGCACTTGCGGCCGCGTGCACCAGCCGTGAACGCGTGTACAGCAAGGGCTCCCACGCCTTCTCGCAGCGCAGGTCGGCAGACATATCCACCGCGCCCAGGATCAGCGAGTCGATCCGATCCGACGCGCGCGCAATCTCGTGGGCCCGCTCCAGTCCCTGGTTGGTCTCGATGATCACGCACAAGCGGATGTGTTTGGTGAGGGCGGTGGACAGGATCGTGTCGACCAGTTGAATCTCCTCGGCCGACTTGACCTTGGGCACCATGATCGAGGGCGGCGGCGCGAGGCACTCCAGGATCGCCTGGAGATCCTTGAGACCGTGCAAGGTGGACAGCGCGTTGATCCGCACCATGGGCTCCACCTGAGGGTGGGTGTCTTGCGCGAACAAGGGCAGCGTCAATCTGCGGCCTTCGTCCTTGCGCTCGAGCGCCACCGCGTCCTCCATGTCCACGCAAACGATGTCTGCGCCGGCCTCCAGCGCCTTGGCATAACGGTCAGGGCGCAGGCCGGGCACGAAGAGCAGGCTGCGGCGGGGACGGATGGGTCGGTCGGCGGTCATCGCAACTCCATGTGAGCGCATGCTAGCGGCCCGCAGCGCCCAAGGCAAACGAAGATGGGCGTACGCCTTACAGGTCGCGCTCGCGCGATAGCAGTCAGCCGACCTATTCCCCGATTACAAGTTTCTCTTGATGGTCGGGACTCGCGGGGCCTGCGGTCTTGACTCGTCGCCCGATCAGCAGAACCAGCGGCAGCGCCGCGAACGCCGCCACGGCGAGAGCCAAGAAGACAGCGTTGTACCCCATCATCGCGGCCTGCAGCTCGATCTCGTGCTCGATCACGGCGAGCCCGTGTTCCGTGCCCGTGTGAAAGCCGCTGGGATAGTGCAGCCCTCGGCTGTAGAGGGAAACGTACTCGACGAGGCGTGCTCGGCCCGTGGTGCTCGTCACGACGAACAGCGTGAGCGCAAGCGAAACGCCGCTGCTGCTGAACACGCTGCGGACCAGATTGAAGACCGACGCGGCCTCGGTGCGCTGGTGCGGCGCGAGGGTCTGGAATGCGATCACCTGGATCGGCACCAGCAGCACACCCGCGCCGATGCCCTGCAGGAAGCCGGTCCACACGATCGGCCATTCCCCGACCTCGGCAGTCCAGCCGGACATCTCCCAGCTGGATACGGCCAGACAGCCCAGCCCCAGCGCGATCAGCGTGCGGGGATCGATCTTGCCCGTGATGTGACCGCCGACGATGAGCGCCACCAGCAACCCGGCGCCGCGCGGCGACTGCAGCAGTCCGACGGCGTCGATCGAAAAGCCGCGCAGGTGCTCCAGGAAGGCGGGCATGAGCACCATGGGCGGCAGGGTGATCAGCCCGTATACGGAGATCAGCAACAGGCTCACGAAGAAGCTGCGTCGCGCGATGAGCCGCGGGTCGAGAAACGGATCGGGGGCGGTGAGGCTGTGCATGGCGAACAGATACAGCCCGAGCACGGCCAGACAGGCCAGCACGATGATCTCCTCCGAATCGAACCAATCCAGGCGCTGGCCGCGGTCCAGCATCATCTGCAGGGCGCCGATGCCCACCGCCAGCGTCAAGAACCCGAACCAGTCCAGCCGGCGGCCGGGGTCGCGCTGCGTCTCGGGAACGAAGGTCAGCCCACCCACCAGGGCCAGCAGCCCGAAGGGCACGTTGATGTAAAAGATGTCGCGCCAGATGAAGTATTCGGTGAGATAGCCGCCGACCGTCGGTCCAATCACCGAGCCGAACACCCAACCCGCCCCCCACAAGGCCATGGCCTTCCCATGCTGCTCCGGGGGGTAGGTGTCGAGGATGATGGCGTGGGACAGCGGAATGATGAAGGCACCGCTCATGCCCTGGACGATGCGCGCCAACACCTCCATGGTCAGCGAGTTGGCCGCCCCGCACAGCACTGACGCGCCCGTGAACCCGGTCACGGCGCAGAGGAACAGGCGCCTGCGTCCAAACCGCGAGCTCAGCCAGTTGGCGGTGGGGATCATGATGGCCGAGGCCACGATGTACGACGTGATCACCCAGGAGACCTGGTCCTGCGTGGCCGAGAAGGTCCCCTGCATGTGCGGGAGCGCGACGGCGGCAATGGTCCAGTCGATGGAGTACAGCAGCGAGGCCAGCATCACCGAGCCGGCGATCAGCGCCGGGTGACGCGCCCGGGTCTGGACAGTGACCGTCATCTTCGGCGCACCTGTATCGCGGCAGGCCTCGCGTCTCTAGTTTCGCGCGACCGCGTCGGGAGGCTCGAGAAAGCGAGGCAGGTATCCCTTGTCGATCAGGCCTTGCACGGCGCGCGGCAGGCCGCGGCTGCGCCCGGTGTCCACCACCACCGTAACGGTCATCCCCGCGCGCAACACGGGTTGCCCTGCCGGCTGCTCGACGCGGATGCGCACCGGCACTCGCTGCACCACCTTGACCCAGTTGCCCGTGGCATTCTGTGGCGGCAGCACCGCGAACTCCGCGCCGGTCGCGGGCGCGATCGCCGCGACCACGGCGCGCCACTCGACGTCCGGATAGGCATCGACCACCAGCCGCGCGCTCTGACCCACGCGCATATGGGTGAGCTGGGTTTCCTTGAAATTGGCCTCGATCCACACCGGCCCGCTCTGGATCAGGCTGAAGATCGGCGTCCCCTTCTCCACGTGCTCGCCGCGCTGCAGCTTCATGTTGCTGACGACCCCCGCCGCGGGCGCCTTCACCTGAGTGCGCGCGAGATCCATGGCCGCCGCCTCGTAGGCGGCCTTCGCCTCGGCAAAGCGCGGGTGTCGCTCTACGGCCAGGTGCGGATCGCCGGCCAGTGCGGCGAGAACGCGGTTGATCCGCTCTTCCACGCTCGCCAGGTGAACGCGTGCCACTTCGAGGTTGTGGCGCGCTTCGTCGTAGACGTCGGCGCGGCTCATGCCTTTCTCTTTGAGCAGTTCCTGCCGCTCGAGCTGGCGCGCGAGGAAGCCGATGCGCTCCTGCGCCTCACCGCGCTCGAGCAAAGTTTCCCGATATTCTGCCCGCAGCGATTGAAGCTCGGTGCGCACCACCTCCATTCGCGCCCGCGCCCGATCGAGCGCAATTTCGAACGGCTCGGGGTCGATACGAAACAGCGGCGCGCCAGCGGCGACCGGTTCGTTGTCTCGCGCGGCGACCTCGATCACTCGTCCCGTTACCTCCGCGCTCACTGGAAGGATGTCGGCCTTGACGTACGCATTCTCTGTGTCCACTTCACGCCCGCCGCGCGCGTACATCCACAGGCCGGTCAGAACGAGGGCCAACGGCAAGACCAGGAGCAGCATCCAGCGTGTGCCTCGTCCGACTGCGAGCAGCGCGGTTCTGGTAGCGGCCATCCTCAAGCCTTGCGTCCTCGCGTGCCGTTGCGCAGCGCGCCGTTGTCGGCGCTCGTCAGATTCGTCTTGACGGCCAGCAATGCGTCCACGAAGCGCTCCTGCTGCTCCGCCGAGAGCCCGGCGAGCGCCTCGCGACGCAGCTCCGCCGCCGCAGCGCGCATCGCCTTGAGGGCCGGCTCCACCTCCTCCGTCAGGAACACGCGCTTGGCACGCCGGTCATTTGCGTCGCCTTCGCGCCGCACCCAGCCCTTGGCCTCGAGCCGGTCGAGCAGCCGGCCGAGCGTTGCCTTCTCGATCTCCAGTATGTCGGCGAGATCGGACTGCGTGATCCCGTTGCTGCGGAACAGGTGATTGAGCACCCACCATTGCGAGCGCGTGAAGCCGAGAGATTTGACGCGCCGGTCGAAGGTCGTGCGCAGCAGGCGGGCGACGTCGTGGAGGATGAAGGCGAAGTTGCGCGACAGGTCTTCGCGGAACATTCGTGTAATTTTAGTTGCCTAGCTTACAATAAGCAAGCTACTGACCCGCGCGCCGGAGCCTGCCTGGCGGCCTTTCGGGGACCGCTCGCGGGCCTACCGGCCTGCGGGCCAAGCCGTACAATTGATGGCCCTCGGCGCTGCGCCGCAATATCGTCGCCGGGCGCCGTCGACCATCAACCAACAGCGCACACCATGAAGATCACTGCGATCGAGACCATCAACCTGGAGGCGTTTCCCAACGTGCTGTGGGTCCATGTGCACACGGATGAAGGGATCGTCGGACTGGGCGAGACCTTCTACGCGGTGGAGCCAGCCATCGCCCATATCCATCAGACCATCGCCCCCTATCTGCTGGGCCGCAATCCGCTGCAGATCGACAAGCACAGCCGGCACATGCTGTACAACTATCTCGGCTTCAAGACCGTCGGCGCGGAGATGCGCGCCGCTTCTGCGGTGGATATCGCGCTGTGGGACATCCTGGGGCAAGTCACCGCCCAGCCCATTTATCAATTGCTCGGAGGCGCCACGCGCGACAAGGTCCGCGCCTACAACACGTGCGCCGGGTATCAGTACGTGCGCGCCAAGTCGGAGCAGGGAACCGCGAACTTCGGCATGCCCGGCGACAGCGGCAAGTACCAGCCGTACGAGGACCTGGTGGGCTTCATGAAGTATGCCGACGAGCTGGCCCAGTCGCTGCTGGCCGAAGGCTACACCGGCATGAAGATCTGGCCCTTCGACGAGTACGCGGAGGCCTCGAACGGCACCTACATCTCGAACGCCGATCTCAAGAAAGCCATGCGGCCGTTCGAGAAGATACGCAAGGCGGTAGGCGACAAGATGGACATCCACGTCGAGTTCCACTCGCTCTGGAACCTGCCGGCCGCGATCAAGATCGCCAAGGCGCTCGAGCAGTTCCAACCCTTCTGGTACGAGGACCCCATCAAGATGGACAACCTCGACGCGATCGCCGAGTACGCACACCGCACCGATGTTTGGGTCACCGCGAGCGAGACCCTGGGCACACGCTGGGCCTTCCGCGACCTGTTCGAGAAGCGCGCGGTCAGCGTGTGTATGTTCGACGTCGGCTGGACCGGAGGCCTCACCGAGGCGAAGAAGATCGCCACGATGGCCGAAACCTATCAGCTGCCGGTCGCGCCGCACGACTGTACCGGACCCGTCCTGCTGACCGCCTCCGTGCACCTCTCGCTCAACTGCCCGAACACGTTGGTGCAAGAGGTGGTGCGCGCCTTCTACCACGACTGGTACGGACAACTGGTGACGCAGCTGCCGCCCCTGAAGGACGGCTACATCACCGCACCGGAGGGCCCCGGCTTGGGCACCCGCCTGCGACCCGAGGTGCTCAAGCGCAAAGATGCGCGTATTCGGCGAAGCGCGTTGACCTGATGGCGTCATTGCGCAGACCCGCTGCGCGCGTCGCAGGTTGTTGACAACCTTGTGACCATGCTTGACTTGCGGTTTGGCGAATTCCGCTCCTATACTTTGCTCATAAGAAAACTCCTTGAGATAGACGGCACGAAGGGGAAGGCAGACCGATCAGGACGTGACGCGCGCCCTCCTCCACGCGCACCGCGCCCCGCTCCAGGAAGGGCCGGCGGTATCCAGCCGGCGGAGTGTTGCAGAGCATCCGTGTTTCCTTCGTTTCCTTGAAAGCGGGGCCCTCGGGCTCCGCTTCTTTTTTCCCGAAACCGCATGCCAAGCCATGGCCGGCAGGAAGGGCTACACTATCGCCCCGAGGAGCGCCGGTGCGGGGCAATGCGGATGAATTTGTTCCAGAAAAGCGACGGCTCGGGCGTGCTGCTGCTGGCGCCGGACGACAACATCGCGGTGGCCACTGCCGAGCTGCCGCAGGGGACCGAACGCGACATCGGCGGGCAAAGAATCGTGCTCAAAGCGAGTGTGGACGTCGGGCACAAGTTCGCGGTGCGAGCCATCAAGTCCGGCAGCCGCATCGTGAAGTACGGCGCGCCCATCGGGGTGGCCACACGCGACATTCAGCCCGGCGAGTATGTGCACACGCATAACATCGCGAGCGACTACCTGCCCACCTATACGCTCGAGGAAGGACGCCAGTTCGTCAAGGAGGCCAAGTGATGCTGACCGGCTACCTGCGCGCGGATGGCCGCAAGGGCATCCGCAACAACGTCATCGTCACCTATCTGGTGGAATGCGCCCATCACGTCGCACGCGAGGTCGTCCATCCGTTCCGCGAGCGAGGCGTGAACCTGATCGGCTTCTCGGGCTGCTATCCCAACGCTTACTCGCACAAGATGATGGAGCGCCTGTGTACGCACCCCAACACCGGAGCGGCGTTGCTCGTATCGCTGGGTTGCGAAGGTTTCAACAAGAGCGCTCTGCTCGAGACGATCCGCGGGTCGGGGCGTCCTGCGCGGCTGGTCGTCATCCAGGACACGGGCGGCACACGCAAGAGCATCGCCGAGGGGCAAGCCTGGATCGAGCAAACGCTCGAGCAGTTGCAGGGCACGCCGCGTTCAGGCATGGGGATCAACGAGCTGATCGTGGGCACCAAGTGCGGCGGCTCCGATGCGACCTCGGGGCTGACCGCCAACCCCGCGATGGGCCGCGCCTTCGACCGTCTGGTGCAGAAGAAGGCCGCCTGCATCTTCGAGGAAACCGGCGAGCTGATCGGCATGGAGAACTGGATGGCCGAGCGTGCCGCCACACCCGAGCTCGGGCGGGAGATCATCAACACGGTCGCCAAGGCGGGCCGGTACTACGCGACCATGGGCCACGCGAGCTTCGCGCCCGGCAACGCTGACGGGGGGCTCACCACCATCGAGGAGAAGTCTCTCGGCGCCTACGCCAAGAGCGGCCAGTCGCGCATATCCGGCATCGTCAAGCCGGGTGACGTACCCATCACCGGCGGGCTGTACCTGATGGACATGATCCCCGACGGCGAGGTGCGCTTCGGCTTTCCCAACATCAACGACAACGCCGAGGTGGCCGAGATGATCGCGTGCGGCGCACACCTGGTGATGTTCTCCACCGGGCGCGGCTCGGTCGTAGGCTCGGCGGTCTCGCCGATCATCAAGGTATGCGCCAACCCCAAGACCTACAAGCGCATGTCCGACGACATGGACGTGGACGCGGGCCGCATCCTCGAGGGCCGCGCCACGCTCGACGAAGTGGGCCAGGAGATCTACGAGCTCGTCCTCGAGGTGGCCAACGGCAGGAAGACCAAGTCTGAAGCCCTCGGTCACCAGGAGTTCGTGCTGATGTACAAGAGCTTCGAGCCGCTGGGGCCGGCCTGCTTCCCGTCGGCCGCCTAGCCGGTTGCTCGAGTTGAGGGATAGCGCCGCGCGCGGTTCCGCGTGCGTCGCGACAAACACCTAGAGAGGAATCATGCATCGCCTGGACTTCCGTCCCACGCTCCTGATCGCTGCCGCGTATCTCCTATCCTGCGCCTGGTCGACGGCCTATGCGCAGGACATGCCCCGCTTTTCGGTGGATCCCTACTGGCCGAAGCCGCTCCCGCACAACTGGATCCTGGGTCAGATCGGTGGCATCGCGGTCGACTCGCACGATCACATCTGGGTCTACCAGCGCCCGCGTTCGCTGACCGACGACGAGCGCGGCGCGGCGCTGACGCCGCCGGTGTCGAAGTGCTGTTTCCCGGCGCCGCCGGTCCTGGAGCTCGACAGACAGGGAAATCTGCTGCAGGCCTGGGGCGGCGCCGGCGAGGGCTACCAGTGGCCCGAGAACGAGCACGGTATCTTCGTCGACGCACAGGACAACGTCTGGCTGGGTGGAAACGGCAAGGGCGACCACCAGGTCCTGAAGTTCACCCGCGAGGGCAAGTTCCTGATGCAGATCGGGCACGCGGGTCAAACGGCCGACAGCAACAGCCCGACCGAGCTCGGTCGGCCGGCATTGGCCATCGTCGATCAGGCGACGGGGGAACTGTACATCGCCGACGGCTACAAGAACCGGCGCATCCTGGTACTGGACGCACAATCCGGCCGTTACAAGCGCCATTGGGGCGCGTTCGGCGGCAAACCGGACGACGCGGACCTGGGGCCGTATGACCCGGCCGCGCCAGAGGCGAGACAGTTTCGCCCTCCGGTCCACTGTGTCCGCATATCCCACGACGGGTTGGTGTATGTCTGCGACCGCGCCAACGACCGCCTGCAGGTGTTCAATAAAGACGGCGGCTTCGTCACCGAGTTCGTCATGGAAGCCTCTACACGCGGGGCAGGATCGGTCTGGGACGTCGCCTTCTCCGAGGACGCCGGGCAGCGCTATCTCTACGTGGCCGACGGCACCAACAACGAAATCCGTGTCCTCGACAGGGCCACAGGCCGGCAGGTGAACGTCGTCGGCCGTCCGGGGCGCTACGCCGGAGAGTTCCACTGGCTTCACGCGATCGCCGCCGATTCGCAAGGGAGCCTGTACACCGGCGACGTTGACACCGGCAAGCGCGTCCAGAGATTCGTCCGTCAGCGCAACTGACCTTTGAAGACATCCGAGCTCGGCGCCCACACGCAGTCAACGCAAGCGCGTGGCACCACGCGTCTGTATCTGGAGGACGATCATTGCTTCGAAGCCGAGGCGAGCGTCGTCGCCGTGCGAAACGACTGCGTCGCTTTCGACCGGACCTGCTTCTATCCTGGCGGCGGAGGCCAGCCGCCTGACCAGGGCCGCGTGCTCGTGCGTGGCGACGAGGTGCTCGACATCGTGTCCGTGCACGCGGACCCCGACGAGTTGATTTGGCATACGTCCAAGCGCGCACCGCCGTCCGACATCCTTGGACAGCCCGCCACGCTGATCCTGGACAAAGAGAGACGGCTCGCTCTAACCCGTTACCACACCGTCCTGCACGTCCTGAACACGGTCGCCTTGAGGGACTACGGCGGATGGATCACCGGAGTGCAAATTGCGGTGGATTACTCCAGAATCGACTTCAAGGTGGACGGCTTCTCGGCCGCGATGCGTGCCGAGCTGGAGAGCAAGGTCAATGCCGTCCTGGAACGCAACCTGCCGTTGAAATCGTACTATCTGCCCGAGCAGCAGTTCCGCCAGCGCGACGACTTGCTCAGGACGTTGGAAGCCCGGCCGCCTGTCTTCAACGGACAGGTCCGGGTCGTGGAGATTCAGGGGTTTGACGCGCAAGCGTGCGGCGGAACCCATGTGAGCGCCACCTCCGAAGTGGGCAGATTCTCGATCCTGCGCACCGAGAACAAAGGCAAGATCAACAAGCGGCTTTACATCCGGCTCGATCAGTGAGGGAGGACGCCAACATGGACATGGCGGCGACGATCCAGGAGCAAGTGAAGAACTTGCTTCCGGATCTGCTCGGAATCCGGTTCCTCGAGGTCACGCGCGAGAAGGTCGTGGCGGAGCTCACTGTGCGGCCCGACCTGTGCACGTTGGGACAGGTGCTGCACGGCGGCGCCATCATGGCCTTCGCCGACACCTTGGGGGCGGTCGCCACGATCGCGAATCTGCCGGAAGGCGCACGCACCACCACCATCGAGTCGAAGACCAATTTCCTGAGCGCGGCCCCGCAGGGCTCGCGTGTGGTAGGAGAATCGACGCCGGTCCACCGCGGCAGGACCACGATGGTCTGGCAGACCCAGATCAAGTCACAGTCGGGGCGGCTCGTAGCTCTGGTCACTCAGACTCAGATGGTGTTGCCCGCCTGAGGTCGAGCGTGCGTTCGGGCTCTCCTCAATCGGCCCGGAATTCCCACTCGAGCTTCACGATCCGCTCGCTTTCGAGGTAGATGCGCGCGGTCCCGATGCCCATGGAGTGGAAGTACTCGAGAAAGCCGTCCTGCTCGCCGTCGGGCTGACCGAGCTTCTCTTCCACCGCCTCCCGCGTGGTTCCCAGGTTCAACCCGTACTTTGCGCGCCAGCGCGGCTTCGTGATCTCCACCTCTTGCAGCAGGTAAGCGTTGTGCTGGCGCCCGGGGAACAGCGCCTTGACATACAGCCCGACCAGGAAGAACTCGCGGATCTCGTCGGTGCGGCCGTCGACGTGAGGATTCTGCACCAGCGTGACCTTCTCGCGCTTCACCGGCCCCAGTTCCCGTATCGTCTGGATTCCCCGCCGCCCCAGACGTGACGCCCAGCCCTGCTCGGTGAACGCGTTCACCCGCCGCTGTTGCTCCGGCGTGCGCGCCGCCAGCGACAACATCTGGTTGCGCGCCAGAAAGTTCATGACCCAGGGCCAGGTCTGCTCGAGCTCGTCCGGCGTGAGCTCGTGCCGGGCCCCGGGCATCAGGTGCAGCTCCGATTGGTGCCCGGCGGCTTGCAGCGCTTCGTACATGAGCTCGCTCTGTGACGCCGGGACGCGGTCGTCCGCGGCGCCGTGGATCAGCAGAACCGGCGCGCTCATCGTGGCCGCGTGAAACAGCGGTGAGACGCTGCTGGGTCCCTGCGGCTGGCACACTTGCGCTACGTAGTCTCGCACGCTCTGGTAAGCGCTGGTTTCGCCCCATTGCGTGACGTCGGTGATCGGAAAATAGGCGACCACCGCCCTGGGCAACGAAGTTCGCGCCGCGGCCAGAAGCGCCACCTGGGCCCCCTGGCCGTAGCCCAGAATGCCGAGCCGGCTGCGGTCCACGCCGGGCTGGCGCGCCAGCCAGTGCAGCGCCTCGACGGCGTCGTCCGCCTGATGTGCACCGCAGTCGTCCTGCCCATCGGATCCGGCGAATCCGCGCAAGCTCAGCGCCAGCGCGACGTATCCGCGCTCGGCCAGGCTGCGGGCGGCGCTTTCCAGATCCTCCGCGCTGCCGGGATTGCCGTGCAGGAGAAGCAGCGCGGGCATAGGGATCTTGCGCACGGGCGGCTGGAACAGGTATCCGCCGAGCATGACGCCGACGCCGGACACGGCAACCCGGGCGGCGCCAGCCATTTCCGGCAGCGCTTCAAGATCGGCCCGGGTCGTCACCGCCGGGGCGGCGAGCCCCAGCGCGAGCAGCGCGGCGGGGAGAAATCGCTGCCGGCCCGTGGGCACGCTGCTATTCGTGCTCAATCTTCAGCGCTTCCAGGAAGCGGGATACCAGGTTGTAACCGGCGATCGTCGCCGTGAGCTCCACTGTCTCGCGTGGGTTGAAATGCGACGCCACCGCTGCGAACACCGCGTCGGGGACGTGAATTTCGCGCGTCATGGATTCCGCGTAGGCCAGCACCGCTCGCTCGGCCGCGTCGAACGCGGTCGACTGGCGCCAGCGCGGCAGCGCGTCGAGCTGGGCTTGCGTGAGTCCGGCCGCGAGCGCGATGGGTGCGTGATGCCGGTACTCGTAGTCGGCGCCGTTGAGCACGGCGATCGCCATGATGACCAGCTCGCGGTAGCGCGCCGGCAGCTCACACTGCTGGCGAATCACCGTGAACAGATGCAGCCAGGCGTCGGCCAGCTTCGGGTTGTTCAACAACACCCGGTAGAGATTCAGCACCCGGCCTCCGCGCTGCGCGCGTATGCGGTCCGCGACAGGCTTCAGCTCCGGATCGATGTGATCGTCTAGGTACGGTACTCGTGCCATGGAAAGTCCGTGATTCGTGGTTCGTGGCTCGTGGTTCGTGACTCGTGACTCGTGATTCGTGATTCGTGATTCGTGATTCGTGATTCGTGATTCGTGATTCGTGATTCGTGATTCGTGATTCGTGATTCGTGATTCGTAGTTAGAAACCCGTCGTCGTTGCGAGTTCTGCTTCTGCGAGTCACGAAACACGGTCTTCCACGAGTTACGGCTCTTCTCAGTCGTTGTGCAACCGCGCGGTGAAGCCGGCGCGGGCCAGGGCCTCGATGATCTGCTGCACGTGCTCGTGGCTGCGCGTTTCGAGAACGAAATCGACCTCCGCGGTCCGCACCGGCAGGTGCGTGAAAGCGCGCTGGTGGTGGACCTCCTCGATGTTGGCATTGGCTTCGGCCAGGCACGCCGTCACCTGAGCCAGCGACCCGGGCAAGTCGCGCAACTCTACCTGCAGCCGCGTCAGCCTGCCCGAGCGCACCATGCCGCGCTCGATGATGTCCGACAACATGAGCGGGTCGATGTTCCCCCCGCACAGCACGAGGCCGACTCGCCTGCCCTCGAAGCGCTCGCGGTAGCGCAGCAGACACGCCAGCCCTGCTGCGCCCGCGCCTTCGACCACGGTCTTCTCGATCTCCAGCAGCAGCACGATCGCCTGCTCGATATCGCCCTCGTCCACCAGCAGCACGTCGCTCACCCGCTGGCGCACCACCGGCAGCGTGAGGCGGCCCGGCTGTTTGACGGCAATCCCGTCGGCGATGGTGGTGCTGCCGAACTGGGGTTCGACGCCCCGCAGCGCGCAATACATGGACGGGAAGCGCTCGGTCTGCACCCCGACCACCTCGATGCCCGGCTTGAGGCCTTGGGCCGCCACCGCCATGCCGGAGATCAGCCCGCCGCCGCCGATCGGCACGATCAGCGTGTCGAG
>DATJVW010000402.1:0-10519 GCA_035501675.1 Burkholderiales bacterium | reverse complement strand
GGGCTACTTCGGAGGCTGGATCGACGACGTCATCCAGTACATCTACACGACCTTGAACGCGATTCCCGGCGTGCTCCTCATCGCGGCGGCGGTGCTGATCACGCAGGCCTGGATGGATCTGCACCCGGAGATGTTCGAGACCGTCAGCCAGCGCGCCGACATACGGCTGCTGTTCCTGTGCCTGATTCTCGGCATCACGAGCTGGACCGGACTGTGCCGCTTGCTGCGCGGCGAGGCGCTCAAGCTGCGCGAGCTGGACTACGTCGAGGCCGCGCGCGCTTTCGGGGTCTCGGACTGGCGCATCATCACTCGCCACCTGGTGCCCAACGTCATGCACATCGTGCTGATCACGGTGGTGATGGAGTTCAGCGGACTGGTGCTGGCCGAGGCCGTGCTGTCCTACGTGGGGGTGGGGGTGGATCCATCGATGATCAGCTTCGGCACCATGATCAACAGCGCGCGCCTGGAGCTGGCCCGCGACCCGATGGTGTGGTGGTCGCTCACCGCTGCTTTCGTGTTCATGTTTCTGCTGGTGCTTTCGGCCAACTTGTTTTCCGACTCGGTACGCGACGCCTTCGACCCGCGCGTCCGTTCCGGCATGACGACGCGGCGGCGCCGGCTATGGTTGCAGCCCGCCTAAGGTCACAGGAGCGCACGCGACGGTGAGCGCGAACACGACGTTGCTGGAGGTCAGGCACCTGAGCACTTGGCTCGCCAGCGGCGAGGACACGGTGCGTGCGGTGGACGGCCTGTCGTTCAGCATCGAGGCCGGCGAGACCTTCGCGCTGCTGGGCGAATCGGGCAGCGGAAAGTCCATCACCGCGCTGTCGATCATGCGGCTGCTGCCCGACGCCGGCCGCGTGGTGTCGGGCGAGATCTGGCTGGAGGGCATCGAACTGCTGGCGTTGCCCGAAACCGCCATGCGCAGCGTGCGCGGCCGGCGCATCGCGATGATCTTCCAGGAGCCGGGCACGAGCCTCAACCCGGTGATGACGGTCGGCGACCAGATCGTGGAGGTCCTCGAACGGCAGACCGAAGTGCGAGGCGAAGCGGCCCGCCGGCGCGCGCTCGAGCTGCTCGAGTCCGTCGGGATTCCGGACAGTCGGCGGCGCCTCGACGAATACCCGTTCCAGATGTCCGGCGGAATGAAGCAGCGCGCGATGATCGCGATCGCGCTGGCTTGCAACCCTGCGCTGCTCATCGCCGACGAGCCGACGACCGCGCTGGACGTCACCATCCAGGCCCAGGTCCTCGAGCTGCTGCGAGATCTGCAGCGCAAGACACGCATGGCGGTGCTGCTGATCACGCACGACCTGGGCGTGGTCGCGCAGATGGCACACCGCGTGGCTGTGATGTACGCGGGAGAGATCGTCGAGCTTGCGCCGGCCGCAACGTTCTTTGCCGCGCCTGCGCATCCGTACTCCAAGAAGCTGTTCGAAGCCGTTCCCGACGTCGCCCGACGCAATCGCGGTCTGGCCGTCATCCCCGGAACGGTACCGTCCTTGTCGCAAGAATTCGTCGGCTGTCGCTTTGCCAGCCGTTGCGAATGGGCCTGGGCGCGCTGCCGGGAGGAGGCCCCGGCGGCGATCGAGATCGGACGCGGGCAAGCAGTGCGATGCCACCTCTACGATTCAGGGACTCAGACCTCAGGGGTTGGCGGTCAGCAGAGCGCGGTGCGGCAGCACCCAGGCGCCGGCTCCCCGGATGTCGCCGAGCGCGTCGGCGCGTCCTCCTCGCTGCTCGCGGTGAACGACTTGAAGGTCTACTTCCCGATCCGCAAGGGCGTCTTCCGGCGCGTTGTCGCGCATGTGAAGGCGGTGGACGGCGTCTCGCTGGAGATCCATTCGCACCGCACGCTCGCGCTCGTGGGCGAGTCGGGCTGCGGCAAGACCACGGTGGGCAAGGGCATCCTGCAGCTCGTGCCGGTCACCGCCGGCAGCGTCGCCTTCGAGGGCGTGGAGTTGAGCAACCTCACGCCGGGCACGCTGCGGCCCCTGCGCAAGGACTTCCAGATCGTGTTCCAGGACCCCTACAGCTCGCTCAACCCGCGCATGCGCGTGGCGGAGATCGTCGAGGAAGGCATGGCGGCACTGGGCGTGGGCCAGGGCACGCGCCAGCAGCGGGTGGATCAGCTGTTAGTGCAGGTCGGTCTTTCGCCCGAGATGAAATATCGCTATCCGCACGAGTTCTCCGGGGGACAGCGGCAGCGGCTGGCCATCGCGCGCGCGCTCGCGGTGGAGCCCAAGCTGCTCATCTGCGACGAGCCCACCAGCGCGCTCGACGTCTCCGTACAGGCGCAGATTCTGAATCTGCTCAAGGATCTTCAGCAGCGCCTGGGGCTCGCCTACCTCTTCATCACCCACAACATCTCGGTGGTGCACTTCCTGGCGCACGAGGTGGCGGTCATGTATCTGGGCCGCATCGTGGAGAAGGGCGGCGTGGACGAGGTGCTGGGCAGTCCGCGCCACCCGTACACCAGGGCGCTCCTGTCCGCGGTTCCGGTGATCGATCCCGCTAGCAGACGCGAGGTGATCCGGCTGCAGGGCGAATTGCCCTCGCCCGTCAATCCGCCCTCGGGCTGCCACTTCCACCCGCGCTGCCCCAACGTCATGCCAGAATGCAGGGGAGCCTATCCGGGCACGACGCCGGTCTCGGCGACGCACAGCGTGCGCTGCTTCCTGTACGGGAAGGGGGAATGACGGCTGCTTGCACGCCGGACGCTATGGCGCGCGGTCAGTTGCTGACGCGCCGGACGTGATGCCGGTAGGCGTGGCGCGTGGGGTGAGCGTTCTGATAGACCACCAGGCGCTGTCCTACGCTAAGCTGGTTGCTCTTGATGCCGTTGATGGTCTTGATCCGCGCAACGCTGGTGTGGTGCTGGCGCGCGATGCTCGACAGCGTGTCGCCCGGGCGGACGCGGTAGCGCACCCATGCGGCGTATTCCTCGGGCGAGGCCTGGAAGTCGCGCAGATTGTAGGTGTCGTCCAGGTTCGTCTCGGCGTCTTCACCCTCCAGCGGCACCAGCAGCATCTGGCCCGGCTGCACCCGTTTGCGCGCGGTGATTCCGTTGACTTCCTTGAGGCGGTCCACCCCGATGTTGAATCGGGCCGCAACCTTCTCCAGCGTCTCGCCTTTCTTCAAGCTGTAGGTCTGCCACGTCACCAGGGGCTCGGCATTCTGCTCCAGGTTGGCGTGGAACTCGTCCACCTTGTCGATGGGCAGCAGGATCTGGCGCGCGTTGGCGTGAATGATCACCGGACGACTGTACGCGGGATTGAGCGAGCGGAACTCTTCCACGGGCATGTCGGCGAGCTGGGCAGCCTTCACCACGTCCATATGGCCCGGCGCGTCGACCACCGTGAAGTAAGGCTGGTTGGGAACCGCCTCCAGCTGAAAGTCGAGCATGTCGGGGTTGGAGATGATGTTCTTCACCGCCTGCAGCTTGGGCAGATAGTTGCGCGTTTCCCTCGGCAGCTTCAGGCTGAAGTAGTCGGCGGGCTTGTGCCTGGCGCGGTTGCGGACGACCGCGCGTTCGACGCCGTGCTCCCCGCAGTTGTAGGCGGCCAGCGCCAGCTCCCAGTTGCCGAACTCGTCGTGCAGCGACTGAAGGTAGTCGAGGGCCGCGTAGGTGGCGGCCAGCACGTCTCGGCGCCCGTCGTACCAGAAGTTCTGCTGCAGCCCGTACTTCTTCCCGGTGGACGAGATGAACTGCCACATCCCGGCGGCGCGCATCCGCGAATAGGCCTGCGGATTGTAGGCGCTCTCGATCATCGGCAGCAGCGCGATCTCGGTGGGCATGCCGCGCTTCTCCAGCTCCTCCACGACGAAATAGAGATAGAGCCGGCTGCGTTCGATCATCCGCTGCACGTATTCGGGGCGGTTGAGGTACCAGGCCTCGTGCCGTGCCACGAGGGGGCTGTCGATTTCGCGCAGGGTAAAGCCGGCCTGTATGCGCTCCCACAGGTCGCGGTACTTCGGTGGCGGAGGCGGCTCAAGGGCCTCCACCAAGGGGTCCGGGGCAGCCCGAATGACGCTGCCGAGCAACGGGTCGGTGCTCGTCGCGGGAACGGCCTGCGCGCTCGCGGCGCTCGATGCGCTTGCGTCGGGTTGCGCGTCGGGAGCAGTCTGCACATTCGCGGCGCTCTGCGCACTCACGGCAGGTGACGCGGGCAGCGTCGGCTGCGTGCTCGGAGCAGTCGCGGCGGGGGCGCCCCGCTGCGAGTTGATAACGGTGAAGGGTTTCGTCAAGATGTCGGCCGCCGAGGCGGACGACGTGACCAGGAAGACTACGGCGGCAGTGAATGGGGATTTCAGCATCATTGGTGGGTTCTTAGTCGCTCGCGCCGGTTATGGGATGCTAGGCTTAGAAAGCTTTCATCGTCAAGCGCTTATTTAACAAACTTCACGCGTTTTTAACCTTTTCGGCGGTGCTGCCTGGACGCAACGCAAGAAACAGGCCGCGCGGTTGAGCGCCTGAGCCCGAGGCCCCCCGGGGCAAGCTCGGTCGCTTGGCAGGGAGCTTTCCCCCATAATAAGCAATGTCTCCTATCCTGTGCCCCCTCATGTCGGACCCTTCTAAACCCGCGTGGAATTGCGCGACGCGCTGATGATGTCAAACGGATCGTTGGCGGCCGACTTGCAGGCTTGGTTCGAAACGCCGCTCGGTGCCTATCTCCTGGCATCGGAGCAGGCCTATTTCGATCAGGAGGTGGCCGACGTCTTCGGCTTCAACGCGCTGCAGATGGCCCTGTGCCGGCAGGACTTCCTGCGGGCCAATCGCATGCCCTTCCATTGCCGTGTCGGGCCGCTCGCCTCCGATGGCCAGGGCACGGCGCAGATCCGTAGCGACTTCCATGCCCTTCCCATCCTCAGCAACAGCGCTGACCTGGTCTTGCTGCCGCACGTGCTGGAGTTCAGCGATAGCCCCCACCAGGTGCTGCGGGAGGTCGTGCGGATTCTGATGCCGGAGGGGCACGTGATCGTTTCCGGCTTCAATCCCTGGAGCCTGTGGGGCGCGCGCCAGGCCTTCGACCGCCGGCGGGAGCAGTTTCCGTGGTGCGGCCAGTTCATCAACCTGCCGCGGTTGAAGGACTGGATGGCATTGCTCGGCATCGAGATCGCCGCTGGGCGCATGTGCTGCTACATCCCGCCCGTGATCAGTGAGCGCTGGATCGAGCGCCTGTCGTTCCTGGACGCGTCGGGCGACCGCTGGTGGCCCTTCGCCGGGGGGGTGTACTTCCTGCACGGCATCAAGCGCGTCCAGGGCATGCGTGTGATTACGCCGCAGTGGAAGGTGAGCCGCGCCAAGAGCAAGAGCCTGGCCGCGATTCCGCAACGTGTGCACGAGGGCGAGGAGCAGCTGGCGGCCCGCGCGCGCAAGCGCGGCCGGCAGGACACGTGAGCGAGGTCGTAGAGATCTTCAGCGACGGGGCGTGCAAGGGAAATCCAGGCCCCGGCGGCTGGGGCGTTGTTCTACGCTCCGGCGGGCGCGTCAAGGAGTTGTACGGCGGGGAGCGGGCGACGACCAACAATCGCATGGAGCTTACCGCGGTGATCCAAGGCCTGAACGCCCTGACGCGCCCGTGCAAAGTCCGCGTGTCTACCGATTCCCAATACGTGCAGAAGGGCATCAGCGCCTGGATCTTCGACTGGAAGCGCCGTGGCTGGCGTACATCCGACAGGAAGCCGGTCAAGAACGTCGATCTGTGGCAGCAGCTCGACAGGCTGGCCGCCAGACACGAGGTCGAGTGGCTGTGGGTCAAGGGCCACGCCGGCCATCCTGAAAACGAGCGCGCGGATGAGCTGGCCAACCTCGGCGTTGCCACCGCGGGCAGCCGCTCGGTGATCGTCTAAGCCACTTCACTTTTCGAGAGCGAGCGGATAGCGTTTACGCGATGCGGCAAATCGTCCTCGACACCGAAACCACCGGCCTCGAGGTGTCGCTCGGCCACCGCATCATCGAGATCGCTGGGGTCGAGATCGTCAACCGCCAGCTCACCCGGCGGCATTTCCACAAGTACGTCAACCCTGAACGCGACATCGAGTCGGGCGCCCTGCAGGTGCACGGACTGACCCTCGAGTTCCTTCAGGACAAGCCGCGCTTTCGGGACATCGCCTCCGAGCTGCTCGAGTTCTTGAGCGGCGCGGAGCTGATCATCCACAACGCGCCCTTCGATGTTTCCTTCCTCGATCATGAGCTCGCGCTGTGCGAATTGGGGCCGCTCGCGACTTACTGCACCGCCGTCACCGACACCCTGCGCATGGCGCGCGACCTGCATCCTGGCAAGCGCAACAGCCTCGACGCTTTGTGCGAGCGCTACGAGGTGGACAACTCCGCGCGCACGCTGCACGGCGCGCTGCTCGATGCGCAACTGCTGGGGGAGGTCTATCTGGCTATGACTCGCGGTCAGGAGATGCTGATCATGGACATCGGGCTGCCCGAGCAGGACCGCGCCGATGCCGAGTGGGGCGAGGCGATCCCGGATCTCGAAGTGGTTTACGCCACGCAGGAAGAGTTAGCGGCGCACAGGCGCCAGCTCGAGGACATCGACAAGGCCACCAAAGGCGGCTGTCTGTGGCAGCGCCTCGAAGCGGTCTTCTGACCCCGCCCAACCGCCGAGGCGGCACGACCGCTCTGTTGTGCGGCCGCGAGGGGATGGTCCTGAGAGATGCATAGACAGCCAGCAGATTTACCGTCAAAATGCTGGCCATGTATACACGCAGGCTGATTCCGCCGGATCGTTCATTCCTGCTGCTGGGGCCCCGCGGCACCGGCAAGACCACCTGGTTGCGGGCTCGGCTGCCGAAGGCCCACTGGTACAACCTGCTCCTCGACCGCGAGCAATTGCGCCTGATGCGCGACCCACAGCTCTTCCGGCAGGAGATCGAAGCACTGCCGTCCCGCAGCTGGGTGGTGATCGACGAGATCCAGAAGCTGCCCTCGCTGATGAACGAGATTCACGATGCGCTCACCTCTGCCCCGCGTCGGTGGCGATTCGCGTTAACCGGCTCCTCGGCGAGGCGCCTGCGCCGCAACGACGTGAATCTACTCGCCGGACGGGTCGTCATGCGGCGCATGCTGCCCTTGACGGTTGCGGAATTGGGAACAGTTCCCGCCACCGACGATCTGCTGCGCTTCGGCATGCTGCCGACGGTACGCACCTCCGGGGGTGCGGCAGCGCGAGTGGACCTGCTGGAAGCCTATGTCGAGACCTACTTCGCGCAGGAGATTCGCGCGGAAGCATTAGTGCGCAGCCTGGAAACGTTTACCCGCTTCCTGGAGGTCGCGGCGCTGGCAAATGCCCAAGTGACCAACACGGCAGCGCTTTCCCGTGATGCCGGCGTCGCTCGCCCGACCGTGCAGGGGTACTTCGAGGTGTTGAACGATACCTTGCTCGGCCACTGGCTTCCGGCCTGGCGGCCACGTGTGAAGATCAAGGAAGTGCAACATCCGAAGTTCTATCTCTTCGACCCCGGGGTGGTGCGCGCGTTGACCCGACGGCTGCGCGAGCCCTTGGAACCCGCGGAGCGCGGAGCGTTGCTCGAAACGCTCGTTTTTCACGAGCTGCGTGCGCAGATCGCCTACTCCGACTGCGGTGGAGAGCTGAGTTACTACCGGACGCCGTCCGGCACCGAGATCGACTTCATCTGGACGCGCGCGCGCCATGCCGTCGGCATCGAAGTCAAGGCAACCGCGCGCTGGCGTCCGGAGTTCAACCGGGCGCTCGTCGAGTTACAGTCCACCGGCGTAGTCGCTACGGCGTGGGGTGTCTATCTGGGTGATCAGCCGCTGCACGCGGGTGCCGTGCGCGTCCTCCCCTTGGGTTTGTTCCTGAGCGAGCTGGCGGCCGGAAGGGTACTGATTGGCGCGAGGGCCGCGCGTGTACGACGATGACGCGCATGCTGCAAGAGAAGATAGGCCGTGAGAGCAGCGTCCTCGCCGTCCCTCAACCTGCTCAATCGACGCAAACCTCTACATCAAGCGGTAGAACTTCCCGGCGTTCTCGCAGGTGATCTTGTGTACGACGTCGGCCGGCAGGTGGCCGAACTGCTCCTCGATGTACTTCGACGACTCCGGCCACACGCCGTCGGCGTGCGGATAGTCGGAGCCCCACATGAGCGACCCCACGCCCATCTCGTCGATCAGCTTGCCGCCGATGCGATCGAACTGGAACGTGCCCTTGCACTGGCGCCGCCAGTAGTCGCTCGGCTTCATCTTCAGGCCGAGGTCGCGAAAGCGGTCCTCCCATTCGAAGTCCATGCGCTCGAGCGCATAGGGAATCCAGCCGATGCCGCTCTCGCCGAACGAGATGCGCACTCTGGGATAGCGCTCCAGCACGCCGGCGCCGATGACCGCGGCCAGGATGTTGACGAGGTTCATCTGGAAGCCGGAGACCACGGTGAAGAACGCCGCGCGACGGGTCGGCCCGAACGCCTTGTCCAGCACGCTGGGCGGCACCGCTGGGAACGTGTGGAAGTGCAGCGGCAGGTCGACCTCGTCGATGGCCTTCCACAGCGGCTCCCACATGGGATGCCACATGGGCTCCATGTCCCACGAGCAGGACAGCTCGACGCCGCGCAGCCCCAGCTTCGCGACTCGATGGATCTCCTTCACCGCGGCGTCGATGTCGCCGTAGGGCAGGCAGGCGAGCCCGATGAAGCGCGCCGGATCGTGCTTGCAGAAGCCAACGAGCCAGTCGTTGTAGATGCGGAACATCTCGTTCGCCGCCACGGGGTCGTTGAGCCGCGTCGCCGCGCCGAGGATGCCGAAGATCACCTCGGCCTGCACGCCGTCGCGGTCCTGGTCCTTCGCGCGCAGAACCGGATCGGTCGGGTGACGGTGGCCCTTCTTGCCGTCCTCGTAGAACCCGGTCGCCGCCATCATGTCCACGCGGTGGTTCTGCCCGGGCACCAGCTTCTGTCCGGACGGCCCCACACCGTTCAGCAGCCCGAACGAGCCCCCGTTCTTGGAGGTCCAGTACGGACCGTCGGGACCGTCCGTGACGTAGGGCATCCTCTCCTTGAGGGCTCCCGACGCATTGGACGTGAACATGTCGGGCGCGAGCATCGGCAGGTCGATGTGGCAGTCAGCGGAGATCCTGGTGTAGTTCATCGCTTCTCCTTGAGCCGGAGATCCTCGAACGGCGCCGTGTAAGGATAGCCCGGAAACAGACGACAAGTCTCACACGCCGGCGCGCTTCAGCACGGGGATGGAGCCGGCGATACCTATAACCGGGCGCCCCGCGCGAAGCGTGGCGGTGTCCAGTGCTCCTGTCAGAGCGTAGGCATCACGGCCTGGCTTCTGAGTACAGGCTGTCGGAAACGATCTTACGCATCTTGTCGAGACTTCTCACCCAAGCGCCCAACGCAGGATCGGCCGCCGCCTTCTTGTCGTCCTCGGCCAGTGCCGTCAAGCTCGGGTACTCAATCGCGACAATCACGCTCCCGGCATTACTTCCGGCGTACTTAGCCTTCCAGATACGGAGATTTCCTGTGCTCTCGAGGCGTTTCAGGTGGCCACGGCCCGTTTCCAGCACTTCCTTGATGTAGGCACTCGGATTGTCGGTCTGGACCACGATGACCCGCATTACGGGAGCGTCTTGCGCCAGCAGCGGACCAGACACGCATAGAAGCATGGTCACTGCGGCCAACATAAGCTTCGATTTCATGTATGCCTCCTCTTTGACTGATGATGTTTCTTCATCTCAACGCCAATCAGTGATGTCTTGAACGACGCCAACTGGGAACACCCGGCCTGGTTCAACGCCGCTTCCCACGAAGGCCAGGGCGCCCTCGCATGACCGCAGGATTTCTAGTTCTCTATCCAGTACTCGTCCTCCCACTGGGTCTCGTTGAACCCGGTCTTGGGGTCGAACGCAGATGTAACTCGGCTCATTCCTCGTATGCCACGGTACTTGCCCGTCCCGCCAGTAAAAGTAGTAACACCGGTGTAGAGGGTCTTTTTTGTGCCATCGGCGCTGAAGGTCGTTTGGGTGGTACCAGACCACTGGCCAAATATCTTGTCGCCATTCTCCAAAATAGTGACGTCGTATCCCCAGGCACGGCCATTGAGGTTGGTGTAATCGGAATAGCCGCGGCTCCACGACTCTGCGACTTTCAAACCTTCGCAGTTTGGTTTTGTATTAGAGGGAGTACGGTGCAGCTCAAGAATGCGAACCTGGTGGCCGGGGATGTCTCCCACATCGATCAGATGCTGTTGAGTGTATTTGCTGTCCTGGGCCAGGCTTGTTCCCGACCGCTTGCACTTTTCTTGCGCCCAACCTTCCGAGATCGGCAGCAAGGTCAGGCCCGCCACCACAACAATGGCGAACGAAACGCCGTATCCAAGCGAACTGAACCTCTTCATGATCAACCTCCTTTTCACAGCTGACGACAACACATGACGGGACTGCTCGAACGCGGGCAAGACTTGCCCGTGTACCAGCTTAACTAGGAGGGACTTACAGATCGATTACCGATGGGGATGAGCCGCGGTGGTGCTGCGGGGTTGGGCTCCGGG
>DATJVW010000401.1:0-2721 GCA_035501675.1 Burkholderiales bacterium | reverse complement strand
CTTGGAGAGCCAGAACCGCCGAGCTGATCGCGGTATCCAGCCAACCTTGACCTGCGAAATCACGATCGAGGCGCCCGTCGATCGTGAACTGACTGAGGAAGGACGTCATCGCAGCCAGGATCTTTCCATCGGGACGGATCGCGACTGTGCCGACGGAAACGAACCCCGGTGGGAATTCGTTGACCAGGCCTCCACGCCCGAAGCCGAGATCTGGCGCACTGTTCGCCGTGAAGCGTGCGATGGCGGGGTAGACATCCAGCAGCACGCCAGCAACGGAACCTCCCGCAACGATCTTCTGATCGGACGAAAGAACGACATGGCCGAAGCTCCGTTCACCCGGACACTCCTCGTCTCGGTGGTCGACGCACTCTTCGTCGGGTGGATAGTGGGACGCGAAGGTCACGATCCCGTCCAGTCCGAACGACGTGTCGAGGACACCTACTGGAAGATAGCGTGCGAGCAGGAAGTGAGCCGTTCTGGGTACAAACGTTGTGGAGAAGGCGGACCCTACGACGACGATCCTGCCATCGGTCTGGAGCACAACGGCAGCGGGAAGCAACCCGGGTGCGATGGAGGTCTGGGCTGCGCCGTCTTCGCCAAAGGACCGATCGAGAGTGCCATCGATCTCGTACCGCACCAAAGCAAACGTTCTCGCTCCGTTCGCATCACCCGCGATTCCGGCGACGACGATCCTTCCGTCGGGCTGGATCCGCATATCCGCCACGCGGCTCGACGCGCCGCCGAACGTCATCCTGACGATACCGCCGTCACCAAAAGAAAGATCGAGGTCTCCAGGCCTCGGAGTTGGAGAGCCAATCGGGACCTGAGTCGGTTGGGGTGTCGGAGTCGACGGTGAGGGCGGCGGACTTGTGCTTGGTGCCGCATGCTCCGCGTTGCCGCACGCGAAGAGAAGCAGAAGCGGTGCAGGCCGAAGCCGATCTGATTGCTGTTGATTGAATCCTCCTGTTCCGACCGCGTGCGAGTTTCCGAAGCGTCAATGGCGGGAACAATGAATAGCTTTACATTGACGCGAGGCCCGCCGTCCGCGATTCTCTGCCCATTCAAATGCGCCGCCGCGATCGCCAGGGGTCGTTGCCGTTCCCGCCGGGGTGGGGTGGACATCGTGCGGGAGCAGGTCGCAAACCCATGCCCGGCCGCAGACCCGGCGTGCCGCACCGGACACGCCCAGCCCACCTCGCGCGCCATCCCGCCCACGTCACGTTGCGTGCTTGCGCACCCGTCCGGTGCTTGCGCGCTCCGCGCGTGTTTCCGGAAGTTCGCCGCGCCATCGGCGCGGCCTCGCGGGGCAGCTTTCGCGTCGTCCAGTTCTCGGTGCAGAGCGATCATGTGCATCTGATCGTCGAGGCGTTAGACAGACAGGCGATGACGCGGGGGGTCTGGGGCCTTGCGGTTCGCGTGGCGCACGCCGTGAACCGCGCACTCCGTCGGCGCGGCGCTGTCTGGGGCGATCGTTATCACGTTCGCGCGCTGCGCACCCCGCGCGAGGTACGCAGTGCGTTGGTCTACGTGCTGCAGAATTTCCGCAAACACCTGCGTGGCGTAGTCGGCATCGACCCGTGCTCGTCTGCGCCGTGGTTCGACGGGTTTCGCTGCCGGGAGAAGGTTGCGCAAGAGAGCTCGGCCGTCGTCGTGCCGCGCAGCTGGCTCCTGCGGATCGGCTGGCGGCGCTGCGGCCTCATCGGTCTTGAGGAGGCGCCTGCGCGCGGCGGATAGAGCGCCAGAGCTCGACTCGCGTCGCACTCGGTGCGCTACTCTCCTGCCGATGCAGACGCGTCACCCGATCCCGGCTCCTCGTGCGATCAGAACCAACCCTGCCGCGACGACGACGGCTCCGATGGCTCGCGCGACGCGCTCACCGGCCGGTGCGAGACGCTCGACGGTGATGGCTGCCGCCACGACGGCCATCGCGCGAAGGTCCATGACTCCGACCACCAGGAGGATCAGCATCAGGCCGGCGCAGCACTGGGCGCAGTGGAGCCCGAGGCGCAGGCCGTGTCGCCAGGCCGTGCCGGCGTCAGCCGGCAGCGTACGGCCGCGCCCGGGTGTCTCCCGGCAACAATCGAGGTGACGCGCCTTCCATGCGGTGAGCTGGAAGGAGCCGGCGATCAGCACGACCACACCGACCGCGATCGGTACGGCGCACGCCAGCGCCGGCTGCCGCATCTCGACCGCCGCCAGCGCGACGCCCAGCGGGAACGCGGCCATTCCGAGCATGGTCCAGACGAAGAAGTAAGCCGCGCCCACGAGCGCGGTCAGGGGACCCAGGCGTGTCTCGGCCGTCCTGCCGACGGCTTGACGGTAGCGCTGCAGCATGGGGACCAGGGACGGCAACATCATCGCCACCATCATCACGACCCACATGCCGAGGAACGACGCCGCGGCAGCGGGCCACGTCTGTCCGGGCATCCGCATCCACGCCATCGACATCGTCGAGCCGCCGGGCATCGGCATCTCGCCCATCGCCGACATGGAGGCACACCAGACGATCGTGGCCACCGTACTGGCAGCGAAGAGCAGCGCCGAGACGCCGAGGAAGGTGCGCTCGGACGCTCGCCCGGAGACCATCCGTCGCGAGATCTTCCCGCCGGTTGCGGTTGCGACGACCAAGCCCACGCCCTGGCTCAGCGCTTGTCGTAGCTGTCGTGGTGGCGCCACCAGTAGGTGGGTTCGTTGCGGCCCCGGGGGGCGCGGTCGAGCCAT
>DATJVW010000400.1:0-10150 GCA_035501675.1 Burkholderiales bacterium | reverse complement strand
AGACTACCGCACGGCCTACCCCGACGTGTATTCCGTACCGAAGCTGGGGGGCCAAAACGCCGGCTATATCGTGAAGGCCTTGCAGGACTACAAGTCCGGGTCTCGGAAGAATACGACCATGCGTGCGATCGCGGTCAGGCTGAGCGAGCAGGATATGGCCGACATCGCGGCGTATTATGCCGGCGCCGGTGCCGGGAAATGACCGCGGTGGCCTGGGATCGAGAGCACACCATGAAGAAGTTGATCCTGATTCTCGCCTGCGTGACGTGCGCTTGGGGTGGGTCGGTGCTCGCGGGAGACTACGAGGCCGGCAAAGAAAAAGCGGCGGCCTGTGTCGCTTGCCATGGCCCCGATGGCGTCAAGCCGATTACGCCCGACATTCCGCGCATCGGCGGGCAGTACTACGACTACCTGGTTCACTCGCTGAAGGCCTACAGGTCCGGGGCGCGCGACAACGCCATGATGAGCCCGATGGCAAAACCGCTCACCGACAAGGAGATCAAGGACGTGGCCTGGTATTTCTCGAGGCAGACGGGCTTGGTTTCGAAATACTAGGCGCGCAGCGCTTGCGCGAACGAGGGCCGGCTTTGCCGGCCCTCACCGTTACGGGCGCTGCTGCGCGCGCATCACGTCTGCAACCGGTGCGCCAGGCACTCGAAGTAGAGTCGCTCGTCCGGCGCTGCGCCAGCGCGCTGCGCCTGCCAGATGATCTCGCCCAGGCACTCCACCGCCGCGTGCAGTGCGTCGTGCTCGGACCCGGTTCGCTCCCGCAACCGTTGATAACACCGAGCGATCCCGATGGGTTGGTCGATCGAGAGCTGTTCGGCCACCGCCAGATGTAGCGACAGGTGCAAGAAGGGATTGACGTCCCCCGCTTCGGGCAGATAGTCGCGGTCCAGATTCCGATCGGCCTGCTCCAGCAGTCGATGATAGTCTGGATGCAACAGAATCACGCCGAGCGCGGTTTGCTCCAGACCAACCAGGGGCTCGCCGCATTTGAATTTGGCCCAGGTCTCGAAGAAAAAGCGGCGCGCCTGTTCGCGGGTAGGGGAGAACATCCGTGACTCGTGGTTCGTGATTCGTGACTCGTGATTCGTGAGGCTTCGGTGGATCGGAAAAATTTAGCACGGAAATGGGGTCGCGAATCACGAGTCACGAGTTACGAATCACGGGTTTTCCGGCGGTACTCGCACAGGTCGCGAATTGCGCAGACGGGACAGTCGGGCTTGCGCGCCTTGCAAACGTAGCGGCCGTGCAGGATCAGCCAATGGTGCGCGTGCCTGCGGTAGGCCTCCGGCACCGATTTCAGCAGCTTCTTCTCCACCTCCAGCACATTCTTGCCGGGCGCCAGACCGGTACGGTTTGCCACTCGGAAGATGTGTGTGTCCACCGCAATGGTCGGCTCGCCGAAGGCGCTGTTGAGGATGACGTTGGCGGTTTTGCGCCCGACCCCGGGCAGGTTCTCGAGATCTTCGCGCGTGCGCGGCACCTCGCCTTCGTGTCGTTCGATCAGGATCTCGCAGGCCGCGAGCAGGTTCTTTGCCTTGGTGTGGTACAGCCCGATGGTCTTGATGTAGCTTTCGAGGCCCTCCTGTCCGAGCGCAACCATCGCCGCGGGCGAGTTCGCGACCGCGAACAGCCGCGGTGTAGCCAGGTTTACGCTCTTGTCCGTGGCCTGTGCCGACAGCACCACGGAGACGAGCAACTCGAAAGGCGTTCGAAACTGCAGCTCGGTCGTCGGCTCCGGATTCAGGCTCTTCAGGCGGCGAAAAATCTCCTCCCGTTTGGCGGTGTTCATGAAGCGTTTCCCGAGCTCAGGCCTTGCGCGCGGCTTGCCGCGCGCGGGCCCGCTGCAATGCCGCCTGTACGGCCGCCCTTCTGCGTTCCAACTCCGGTGACGGCGCTGAACCATCCAGTGGTTTTGGCTTAGCCGCGGCCTTCCCGGGTCGCCGCGCTGTGCGCTCCTCGCATTCGCGCCGCATCCTGACCTGGTGAAACTCATACCGGGCGCGCGCCAGTGCGGCGCGTTGTTCCGGGCCGGAATCGCACACCCTAGCACCGCGCCGCGCCAGTGCTTCGACATCTACCATCTCGATGCAGTCCACGGGACACGGCGGCACACAAAGCTCGCAGCCGGTGCAATGCTCCAGCAGCACCGTGTGCATGAGCTTGGGGGCCCCGGCGATGGCATCCACGGGGCAGGCCTGGATGCACAGCGTGCAGCCGATGCACCGGGTCTCGTCGATCAACGCGGCGGTGCGCGGCTGCTCCACGCCGTACGCAGGGTTCAGTGGTTTGATCCGCCGTCCCGACACCGCGGCAAGCTTCGCTATCCCCGCCGCGCCACCCGGTGGGCACCGATCGATATCCGCCTCGCCGCGCGCGATCGCCTCGGCATAAGGGCGACACCCCGGATAGCCGCATTTCCTGCACTGCGTCTGCGGCAGCAGGGCGTCTATCCGGTCGACCAACGGGGAATTCACGAGACGGCGAACATCGGCTCGAGCCCGGCATTCAGGCCGCAGCAGCGCGCCGCTGCAAACGCACCAAGCAGCGGTCGATCCACTGCGCGGTGAGCTTCTCCTGCACCGAATTCTGCGACAGACGCGCGGCCAGTGCGGGAAAGTCGACGCGGTCGATGGGTTGGTCCTGGTTGAAGCAGGAGAACACGTAGCTGCGTCTCCCGGTCTCCGGATCCAGGTGCGGTTGGAGACATTGCGCGCAGATCTCCTTCATCATGCACTGCATGGGAGAGTTGATCGAGGCGATGCCGAAATGGTGCGGTTTGAGGTGGGTGGCCAACACCCCGTGGCGCGCGGCGCCCACCGCCGCCATCATGCGGTCCGAGCCTATGGCGATGACGCGGTTCGCGGCGCTGAACGCGATGGTCTGCCCACCCAAGCGGCCTTGCGCGTAGGCCAGCATGGCTTGCACGATGTTGCCCACGTAGGCGCGGTCCTGAGGCCGTGTCGGTGCGAATCCCGGCGCCTCGTCGCAGCACCAAACCACCACGTCGGCAGCGGCCTCGATCTCGGCGACCTTGTAGCGGTCGATCATCCTCTTGTAGCCGGCGAAGTACAGCACTTTGGAGCCCGCGGCCCGCAGCGCGGAGCCGATGGAGAACAGTACCGCGTTGCCCAGTCCTCCGCCCGCCAGGATCACCGTCTCATCGGTGGGGATCGCGGTGGGCGAGCCGGTAGGACCCATCAGCACGACCGGCTCCCCGGGTTCGAGCAGCGCACACAGGTCCGAGGAACCGCCCATCTCCAGCACGATGGTCGAAACCAAACCCTTCTCGCGATCGACCCAGGCGCCGGTCAGCGCCAGCCCCTCCATCGCCAGGCGCGTGCCGTCCACTGCGAGCGCGTGCCGTTCGTAGTTCTGCAGCCGATAGAACTGGCCAGGCCGGAAGCGGCGCGCGGCCGCCGGTGCACGCACGACCACCTCCATGATCGAGGGCGTGAGCCGGATGACCTGCTGCACGCTGGCGCGCAGCTCCCGATTCAGGCGGGCCTCGAATTCGGCGTCGCTCAATGTCGACGCCGCTGGGACGGCGCGAAGCACACGGCTGATGACAGGGTAGCCCTGCTTGGCTCCGCCCATGGCTTTGACCACGTTGCCGAAGAAGGACGGATGCACGTCGCCGAAGAAGCTCACGAAGCGGCCGTCGGGGCGCTTGGACAGCAGCACGCGAACCGCCAGCGGCTTGGCGCTCGCGTGCTCCGGCTTGACCGGCTCGCCGTGCTCGTCGCAGGCCTGGAAGTACTTTCCATCCAGGTGGAAGTTGTGCGGATCCTCCCGCGCCAACACGGTGTTGGGGTGAGTGCCGGCCGCGACCAAGATCGATCGAGCCGGCAGAACGATTTCCTGTGGCGCGCCCGGCGCCTGGCCTGCGCCCGCGTCGCGGACACTGACGCGCAGCCCAGCGGCGTGTCCGAACTCGTCGACTTCTACCGCCACGGGGGTCAGGCCTTCGGCGAAGCCGATGCCTTCCTCGAGCGCCTTGTGAACCTCCTCGTGGTTGAGCGTGTAGGACGGGCTGTCGATCAGCCGCTTGCGGTAGGCGATGGTCACCCCGCCCCAGGACCGGAGCAACTCGAGGATGCGCGGCTCGCGCCCGGCAGCGAGCGCAGCATTGCGCTCCGCGCGGATGGCCCGTGCGTGCTCGAGGAACTCCTCGGCTATGCGGTTCTCTTCCGGGCCCCACAGCGCGTGCACCGCCGCCTTGCCTCGCTCGGCCACCAGGACCTCATAGCGGTGCAGAAACTTTTCCACTTGTACGGGGTAGTAAGCGAGCGACTCGGTCGCCGTGTCGATCGCCGTCAGGCCGCCCCCCACCACAACCACCGGCAGCCTGATCTGCAGGTTTGCCACCGAGTCCGTCTTGGCCGCACCGGTCAACTGCAAGGCCATCAGGAAGTCCGAAGCGGTGCGCACGCCGCGCGCCAGCCCGTTGGGCAGTTCCAGCACAGTCGGGCGTCCGGCGCCGGCGCACAACGCGACGTGATCGAACCCGGCGTCCAAGGCATCGTCGAGCGTGAGCGTGCCGCCAAAGCGAACGCCGCCGAACAACTGGAACTCGCGCCGGCGTTCGAGCAGCAGCCGGATGATCTTGAGGAAGTTCTTGTCCCAGCGCACCGTGATGCCGTACTCGGCGACGCCACCAAAGCCCGCCATCACCCTGTCGTCGAGCGACTCGTACAAGGAGTGCACGTCGTGGATCGGCCTGAACGGTGCCCGTTCACCGCTCGCGCCCACCCCGCACAGGTCCGCAGGCAACGGCTCTATCTTGAGCCCGTCCGTGCCGACCACGCGGTGGCCCTCGTTCATCAGGTGATGGGCGAGCGTGAACCCGGCGGGGCCCATGCCGATCACCAGCGCGCGCTTGCCGCTGGCGGGTTTGGGATAGGGCCGGCGCAGGTCCAGCGGGTTCCAGCGCGTCAGCAGCGAGTAGATCTCGAAGCCCCAGGGCAACTCCAACACGTCTTTGAGAGTGCGCGTCTCGACCTGGGGGATGTTGACCGGTTCCTGCTTCTGGTAGATGCAGGACTTCATGCAATCGTTGCAGATGCGGTGCCCGGTTGCAGCCACCATGGGGTTGTCGACGCACATCATCGCCAGCGCGCCCAGCGCGAGCCCTTCGGTCTTGATCTTCTGGAACTCGGAGATCTTCTCTTCCAGCGGGCAGCCGGCCAGCTGTACGCCGAACACCGTCTTCTTGAACGGCGCCGGGCCACCGCCGACTGGCGTCTTCTCCCTCAGTCCATGGGAACAAGAGTCGCGGCCCTGCTCGTGACACCAGATGCAGTAGTTCGCTTGATCCAGCGCGCCCACCAGGTCGGTGCCCGCATCGGTGAGTGCGAAGCCCTGGCGGCGGCGCAGGTGGCCGAGCCGGTAGCTGCGCAAGCCCGAGCCGTCATCGGCCACCACCGGTACCAGACGGTAGTAGTCGAGCTTCGCGGGCGCCTTGAACAGCACGCCGGCATGATGACGTGCGCCACCGGCGGGCGTGTGGACGGCCCAGGCGGCATAGCGCAGCGCGACATCCAGATCCTGCGCATGCGCCGCTTCGTCCCCCTGCCACTGCGCAACGAGCCGCGCGAAGCCGAGCTCCGTGAAGCTGCCCCCCATGCGCCCCGCGAGCTGAACCTCGAGCGCCGGTCCGTCGATCGCGGCCGCTTCCTCCGGCTTGATGCGGTTCATGGCCTTGCGCTGAACGAACAGACGCTTGCAGGAATACAGCGGCGCCAGTTCATGCGTGCGCGCAGCGAGACGGGTGACCGCGTCGCGGATGCCGAACAGCTCGGACAGGAAGTCTTCCAGGTGGGGCGCGAGCGCGATGAGGAGCTCCGACTCCGGCTTACCGCTCAGCGCGTCGGGGTTGGCCCGCGCCTCGCTCAGACGGCCGGCGAGCGTGGGGTCCACCTGGCGCACGTGCGCCAGGAAGTGCTGGTCCAACCGCATGAGGCCGTCACGCCGGTACAAGTCGGTAAATGCCAGCCGAAAACCCAGCTCGAGCGTGGGTCGCGACACGCTACTGCGGGTGGCGGTGGTGGTCATGAAATAACGGCTGGCAACATGGATATTCTCCCCCGGCCTCGGCGAACGGGGAAAAAATGGGCGCCAAGTATACCAGCCGCGCCGTGCGCGGCGGCCACCGCTACCCGAGGGCGCGCGCGCACTCGCCCACGAGGCGCGGGCCGGAATAGACCAGCCCGCTGTAGAGCTGGACCAACTTCGCGCCGGCTGCGATCTTCTGCGCCGCGTCCTCCGCGCGCATGATTCCGCCCACCCCGATGATAGGAATGCGCTCGCCCAGCGCGGCGTGCAGCCTGCGGACTACCGCATCGGATCGCTCGCGCAGCGGCGCACCGCTCAGGCCGCCGCTCTCCTCGCCGTGCGGCAGGCCTTCCACGCCGGTCCGCGCGACAGTCGTGTTGGTGGCGATCACGCCATCGACGCCGTGGCGGAGTAGACACTGCGCGATGCCGCGGACCTGTTCTTCCGCCAGGTCGGGGGCGATCTTCACTGTGAGAGGCACGTACTGACCGTGGGACCGGCTCAGCGCCTGCTGCTCGGCCTTGAGCGCTCCAAGGAGTCGGTCGAGCTCGTCGCGTTCCTGCAGCTGGCGCAGGCTCTTGGTGTTGGGCGAGGAGATGTTGACGGCAAGATAGCTCGCGAGAGGATAGGCCTTGCGCATGCACGAGAGGTAGTCCCCTGCGGCGCGCTCGATCGGAGTGTCGAAGTTCTTGCCGATGTTGATGCCGAGGATGCCCTGATAGCGGGCGCGACTCAGGTTGTAGACCAGGCGGTCGACGCCCAGGTTGTTGAACCCCATGCGGTTGATCAGCGCCCGTGCTTGCGGGATGCGGAAAAGCCGCGGGCGCGGGTTGCCCGACTGGGGACGCGGGGTGACCGTGCCGACCTCGATATGGCCGAAGCCCAGCGTAGCCAGCGCGTCGACATGCTCTCCGTTCTTGTCCAGGCCAGCAGCCAGGCCAACCGCATTCGGGAAGGTGAGGCCCATCACCCGGACTGGAGCCGACGGAACCTTGTGAGGCGCAACACGGGTGAGCCCGAGCGCGTGCGCCGCATCGAGCATCGCCAGGCCCCAGCTGTGCGCCCGCTCGGCATCGAGCCGGAACAGCAGCGGCCGCAGCAGCGCGTACAGCACCGGTCAAAAGCGCGGCTCGCGCCGCTCCAGGAAAGCCTTCAGACCCTCGACCGCGTCGTCGGTGGCCATCACCCGCTGCAGATCGGGAAGCATGCGTTCGAAGGCGCTGCGTTCGCCCTCGCGCAGCGCCAGCCGTGCCGAGGCGAGCGTGGCCTGAACGCCGACCGGGGATTGCCGCGCGATGGTTTCCGCGATGGCCAGCGCTCTGTCCAGCTGGTTGCCACCAAGGGCTTGGACAACGTACGCGCGGGGTCGCGCGCCAGCGGGTCCAGTGCCCCGTCGGGCAGCGGCGGCATGCGCCCGTCGCGGAAATGAGGGAGCCATTGGGGCAGCTCGATTCCCCCGGTGAAGTGCTCACCGTGGGCGAACAGCACACCGCAGCGCAAGCGAGCGTCCCGCTGGAGATCGCCCAGCGCCTCGCCCAGCTCGGCGTACATCTGCAGGTCGAAGGCATTGCGCTTGGGCGCGCGGTCGAGCCCCACGAGGCAGACGGGCCCGCGCCTCTCGAGACTGATGCGCCGGAGCGTCATCCGCGCACTTCGTCTGCGTCGGGCCGCAGGCCGACGTGATGTGGGTGACTCAGGAACAAGGCGCGGGCTTGAGCCGTTGCCACTGGCCGCTGACCAAGCCCTCCATCGGCTGGAAATTGATCTTGTAAGCCATCTTCCGGCTCTGGCCGATCCAGTAGCCCAGGTAGAGGTAGGGCAGCCTCAGGCGCCGGCACAGCTCGACCTGCCACAGAACGTTGAAGGTGCCTAGACTGGCCCTGAGCAGGTCGGGCTCGAAGAAGGTGTACACCGACGACACGCCGTCCTCGAGCCGGTCGACGATGCTGACCATCACCAGCCGACCCTCCTCGCGAAATTCGACCAAGTTGGAGGTGACGTTGCTCTGCAGAAGGAAGTGGCGATACTGTTCGCGGCTATCGTGATCCATACCCCCACCCGAGTGCCGCGTAGACTGGTAGCGCAGATACAGGGCATAGTGCTCCGGGTGGTATTTGAGGTCGAGCATGCGCACGTCGAGCCCTTCGTGGCGTCTGCGCGCGCGGCGCTGGGAGCGGGTAGCGCGGAACTCCGCCGTGACGATGCGCACCGGCACGCAGGCGCGGCAGTTGTCGCAATAGGGGCGGTAAGTGAACGCGCCGCTGCGCCGGAAGCCGGCGCGCACCAGCTGGCTGTAGACCAGCGTGTCGATCGCATGACTCGGGGTGGCGACCTGCGAGCGCGCCAGCTTATCTGGCAGATAGCTGCACGGGTAGGGTGCCGTGGCGTAGAACTGCAAAACCGAAAACGGCAGGTCGTTGAGCTGCGTCATGCGGGGCTGGCGCCGTCCGTGCTCCGGCGCGCACGGGGAATGGCCGTCGCGAGGGCTCGCGCCTCACCGCAACCTGGCCGTTGGCGCAAGCGCGGGCGGATCAGTGAGCTCGTCGAGAACCCAGGGAGCCGGGACATTTGGATAGTTTACCAACTCTGCCACCCGGCGCGTGAACTGCGGGCGAGCGATCTCCCGTGCTCCGAAAGAGGCCAGGAGCGGGGTGTTCATTTGGCAATCGATCAGTCCGAAGTTCCACCTCTCAAGCTGGCGCGCCAGGTAGACGAGCGCGATCTTCGAGGCGTCGCTCGCACGGGAGAACATGGACTCGCCATAGAACATGCGTCCCAGGGCCAGACCATAGAGACCGCCGATCAGCTCGCCGCCGCGCCAGGTTTCCACGCAGTGGGCGACGCCCAGCCCGTGCAGCCGCGTGTACGCCGCTTGCATGGCGGCGGTGATCCAGGTTCCCCGCTGTCGCGGGCGCGGCTCGGCGCAGGCTTGGATGACCCGCTCGAACGCGCTGTCGGCCCGCACTTCGAAGTCCGCTTTGCGCAGCGTCTTGGCCAGGGAGCGCGCGATCTTGAGTTCCCCCGGAACCAGCACCATGCGCGGGTTGGGACTCCACCACAGGATCGGTTCGCCCTCGCTGAACCAAGGGAAGATACCCCGGCGATACGCGCGCAGCAGGCGCTCGGGAGAAAGATCTCCCCCTGCCGCCAGCAGACCGTTGGGACGGCGCAACGCCTGCTCGACGGGAGGAAAGTCGCCGTTGCGCTCGAGCCAGTGGATCAAGCGCTCAAAACCACTGGTCCTTGCCCTTGCTGATCAGGCCGCAGGCGATGCGCGGACCGGCGTTGCCAGAGGGCTGGGTGCGCAGGTCATCGGGGTTGGCGTGCACGATCACCGAGCGTCCTATGATGCTGTCTGGCCCGGTCCCCAAGGTGATGCCGCTGACCTCGACGTGGTACACGGCAACGCCGTTCGCGTCGGCTGTCAGGTTGCCCAGGTCGCCGGCGTGCCGCTGTGGGCTATCCGGGCCGGCGTGAGGTGCCTTATGCGGATTGAAGTGCGCGCCGGCGCTCATCGCGTCGGGCGCCGTGCAGTCGCCCTTCTCGTGGACATGGAACCCATGCAATCCCGGTGTGAGGCCGGTGATTCGCGCGTCTACTACCACTTTCTCGCCGTGCTGGATGAAGATTACGTTTCCCGCCGCCTGGTTGCCCTTGGTCGGCCCCAGGTTGGCGCTCGCGGTGGGCGAGCGCAACGTCATGCTGGAACAGGCGGCGAGCAAGCCGCAACCGGCGAGCAAAGCAACGGGCCTTCTCATGCGCAACCCCCTTAATGGGTCCCGGGCCGCTTGCTGCACGCATCCCAACGCGCTGCCTGCGCGCGCCGCGGCCTCTGCGTGTCCGGGTTCGTTGTAGCACTCGCACCTACCAGTGTCAAACCAGCGCCGGGCGCATGCAATACGCTATTGTGCCCGGCCCGAATTGCTCGACCGGTGGGCTTGTGATCTAACCCGGATATTTCATGAAGACGCCCCCGGACATGACGCATGCGCTGATGCGTAAGCGATGCAGCCGATCCGAGCCGGGTACGCTTTGTACCAGCGGGCTACTCGGGCGCTGGCGGCCGCTTTGCGGCCATTTGCGGCATGCC
>DATJVW010000399.1:0-10582 GCA_035501675.1 Burkholderiales bacterium | reverse complement strand
AGAGATCGCGCAGCATGTGCTCGGCCACCAGGCGGTTGACCGGCTCACGGCGGTCGCGGGCGCGCGCTTGAGACGCGTAGAGCTCGTTCTCCGTGACGATGGCGAAGCCGCCGTCCTCCGCGATGAAACCGCCGGCCACGGGACCGACCCCCAGCATGAGCCTGTCGCTGCGCGCCAGGAACGCGGCGAACCCATCGCATTGAGTCAGCGGCAAGCCGTGCTCCGCGAAATAGCCCAGCATGGTCTCGCGCCGGCCCAGCGTCTCGGCGATGCACAGGATGCGGCCGGCGAACTGCTCCGCGAAGCCGCGCAGGTTGCGCAGTGGGTTTTCGGCGCGCCGGTCTACCTGCAGCGGCGGCAGAGGCGAGACGGGAGCCCGGATCGCAGTCGCATCGGCTGCATCGACCAGCGCGACGCGGGCGAAAGGCTTGATGGCGCCGAAGAGCTGGTCCGCGAACAGGAACAGATCCTGCGGCGCGAGCAGAGGCCGGTCGCGGTCGCCTCGCAGCAACTCGTAGCGCGATCGCGTGTCGCGCCAGAACGCTTCGATCTGTCCCTCGAGGTCGCCGTGCAGCACCACGACCGTCTCGGGCGGAAGGTAATCGGTGATCAGCGCAGTGGTCTCGTAGAACAGCGGCAGGTAGTACTCGATGCCCGCAGGGAACGTCGCGTTGCTCACGTCCTTGTACAGCTGGCTGCGCGACGGATCGCCCTCGAACTTCTCGCGGAAATTCTGGCGGAAGCGGGTACGCGCCTCCTCGTCGGTAGGGAATTCGCGTGCGGGCAGCAGGCGCACGTCGTTGACCTTGTAGATGGAGCGCTGGGTGTCGACGTCGAAGGTGCGCAGGCTCTCCACTTCGTTGTCGAACAGGTCGATGCGGTAGGGCAGGGCACTGCCCATCGGGAACAGGTCGATGACGCCGCCGCGAAAGCTGTACTCGCCCGGCGAGACCACCTGGGTCACGTGGGTGTAGCCCGCGAGGGTCAGCTGGTGGCGCAGCGCCTCCGGCACGATGCGCTCGCCCTGCTTCAGAAAGAAGCTATAGGCGGCGAGGAACGCCACCGGCGCCAGGCGCTGCAGGGCAGTGGTCACGGGAACGATGAGGACATCGCACGCCCCGTGCGTGATCTGGTGCAGGGTGGCCAGGCGCTCCGACACCAGATCCTGGTGCGGCGAGAAGCTGTCGTAGGGCAGCGTTTCCCAGTCCGGGAAATAATGCACGCGCAACCCGGGCGCGAAGAACGGAATCTCTTCCGCCAGCCGTTGGCCGTCCAGGGCCTGACTGGTGAACACCGCCAGCGGCCGCCGCTGCCGGCTCAGTTCGGCGATGGCCAGAGCGTCGCTGGAACCGTGCAGGCCGCTCACGCAGCTGCGCGAACCTGGGGCGGGAACGGGGAGATTGAGCATCGATGCGGCAAAACTTGTAGATTACAGGAAGGCGATGAGCTTGAGCTGAGTGCAGCGCTGCGCCGGCGCCTGGATAATGGCGGCAGCGATCACAACCGATGAGACGCAATGGCGGGTTTCTTTGGGCTGGTCCCAGCCGCGGGAACTGGCGCCCGGATGGGCGAGGCGCTGCCGAAGCAATACTTGACCATCGGCCAGCGACCGGTGCTCTGGTACGCATTGCAGCACTTGTGCGGCCACCCGCGCCTGCGCCGCACTTTCGTCGTCCTGCATCCCGAGGATCAGCTGTTTCTGCGCTGCGACTGGACCCGGTTTGGCAATGCCCTGGTGCCGCTGTTCTGCGGCGGCGCGAGCCGGGCCGAGAGCGTGATGCATGGGCTCGACCGGATGCGGGCGGAAGTGCGGCCCGATGATTGGGTGCTGGTGCACGACGCCGCGCGTCCGTGCCTGACCGCGGAGCTGATCGACCGCCTCATCGCCGAGCTTGCGCAGAGCGAGGCTGGGGGCCTGCTGGCGATTCCGGTGGCCGACACCCTCAAACGCAACGACGGCGAGCGCCGGGTGCTGCTCACCGAGCCGCGCGAGCAGCTGTGGCAAGCGCAGACGCCTCAGATGTTCCGCTTCGCTCCACTGCTCGATGCGTTGCGTGCGGCCGACCCCGCGCGCACAACGGACGAGGCCAGCGCGATGGAGCAGCTCGGCCAGCGGCCGCGCTTGGTGATGGGCAGCGCCGCGAACATCAAGGTGACGTATCCCGAGGACCTCGCTCTGGCTGAGTTGATCCTCAAGGGCGACGCTGGGTGAGAACATGGGTGTGAGGATAGGGCAAGGATTCGACGTCCATGCGCTCGTCCCGGGGCGCAAGCTGATCGTAGGCGGGGTCGATATCCCGTTCGAGCGCGGCCTGCTGGGGCATTCCGACGGCGACGTGCTGCTGCACGCGATCTGCGACGCGTTGCTGGGTGCGGCGGGGCTGGGCGACATCGGCCGCCACTTTCCGGACACCGACGATAGCCTGCGCGGCGCCGACAGCCGCGATCTGCTGCGTTCCACCGCCGCGCAGCTGCATCGGCACGGGTTCCGCATCGTCAACGTGGACGCGACCATCATCGCGCAGGTGCCGCGGATGGCGCCGCACATCGCGTCGATGATGGCGTGCATCGCGCAGACGCTCGCAATCGCCGAGTCGCAGCTCAACATCAAGGCCAAGACCACCGAGCGCCTCGGCTTCACCGGACGAGGCGAGGGCATCGCGGCCCAAGCCGTCGCGCTGATCGAAAGCGTCTCTGCTCCGCAGGCCGCGCCGTGAGTGCCGTGCAGCCGTCACCGCCCGCCGAAGCGCGTGAACGGGCTGTTCGGCAAGGCTCGTCGCAGGCCCGGGTTTTTTTCGCCCTATGGCCGGACCCGGAGATTCAGGCCGCATTGGCCCAGCACGGGGGCGCGCTGCAGCGCCGCATGGGAGGCAAGCCCACCCGCCAGGAGTCGATCCATCTGACGCTGGCATTCCTCGGGGACATCGACCTGGACAGGATGGACGACGTGCGCGCCATCGGCGCCCGCGCCGCGTTCCAGCCCTTCGCCTTCACCATCGACACGGCGGGATGCTGGGGGCACAACGGCGTCGCGTGGCTGGGGCCCCGCGCGACGCCCGCGCCCCTGCTGTCGCTGGTCGGCAGCCTCGAGGCCGCGCTGCTGGACGCTGGATTCCGCGTCGAACAGCGGCGCTATGCGGCACACGTCACGGTTGTGCGAAAAGCGCGGTGCAGGCCCATCGATCTGGCGCTCGCGCCCATCGAGTGGCGGGTCGAACAGTTCGTCCTGGTTCGCTCCGAGCTCAACGTCGAAGGCTCGCGCTATACCGCGATCGGTCGATGGCCGGCGGCAGGCCGCGAACCCGGCTGAGCAGAAGGATGTCCCTGCTGTTCTACAGCGACACCGATGCCCCGGAGCCTTGGCGCGAGGCGCTGGCCCGCGAGCTGCCGGAGATGGAGTTCCGGCTCTGGCCGGATGTGGGTGAACCCGCGCGAGTGAGTTACGCGCTGGTATGGCGGCCCAGGCCCGGTCTGCTGGCGAGCTTGCCGAACCTCAAGGCGATCCTTTCCCTTGGAGCCGGCGTGGATCACCTCCTGCTGGATCCACACCTCCCCGACGCGGTACCCATCGTGCGAATGGTGGATGCGGGACTGGCGGTCCAGATGTCCGAGTACGCCCTGTACGGCGTGCTGCACTTTCATCGCAGCATGCAGCGTTATGCCGAGCAGCAGCAGCGAGCACTGTGGCGACAGTTGCCGGCAGTCCCGGCGGCGCAGCGCACGGTGGGGGTCATGGGCCTCGGCGTGCTGGGCAGCGATTTCATTCGCAAGCTCGTTCCTCTCGGCTTTTCCGTGCTGGGGTGGAGCCGCACGCCGCGGCGCCTGGAGAACGTGACGAGCTTTCATGGACCGGAAGGCCTGAGCGAGTTTCTCGGGCAGTCCGAGATCCTGGTGAATTTCCTCCCTTTGACGGCGGATACCGCGGGCGTCCTGAGCGCGTCGACCTTCGCTCGCTTGCCGCGCGGCGCCTGCATCATCAACATCGCGCGCGGCGCCCACCTGAACGAGCGCGACCTGCTCGCGGCGCTGGAGCAGGGCCAGCTGGGCGGCGCAATGCTCGACGTGTTCCAGCACGAGCCGCTTCCGCCCGAGCATCCGTTCTGGCACCATCCGCGTATCGTCGTCACGCCGCATGTGGCCGCACAAGCCATCGCCGAGCTGATGGTGTCGCAGGTGATCGACAACATCCGCTGCATCGAGCGTGGCGAACCGCCGCTCGGGCTCGTGGACCGCGGCCGTGGCTACTGAAGTGGCCGAGCATTGGACACAAGGCACCTATGACTGACCTGACCCCCACCGTCCGTTCGCGCATCAAGCGCTTGCGCGAGCGCGGCGCGTACGACTTCGACACGATCGCATCGATTCTCGATGCGGGGCTGCTCTGTCACGTCGGGTACATCATCGACGGGCACCCGTACGTCACGCCGACCGCATACTGGCGCGAGAGCGGCCGCGTGTACTGGCACGGCTCCAGCGCCAGCCGGATGTTGCGCACGCTGGAAAAGGGCGTAGACGTCTGCTTCACCGTTTCGCATCTGGATGGCCTGGTGTTGGCTCGCTCCGGCTTCAACCACTCGATCAACTACCGCTCGGTGATGCTGTTCGGCCGGGCCCACAAGATCGAGGGCGATGGCGCGAAGGCGCAGGCGCTGGAGAAGTTCCTGGAGCGGATGTTCCCGACCCGCTGGCAGCAGCTGCGCCCCGCCACGACTCAAGAAATCAAGGCGACGACCGTGCTGGGCATGGCGATCGAGGAAGGCTCCGCGAAAGTGCGGACGGGTTGGCCGCACGACGACGAGGACGACCACAGCTGGCCGGTGTGGGCGGGCGTCGTGCCGGTGCACACGGTGATGCAATCACCGCTGCCTGACGAGCGGCTCGCCGGCGCAATAGGGCCGCCTGCGTATCTGGCCGACCTAAGCCACCTGGGGCTGAAGGCGAAGTAGGCGCCGGACATGAAACAGACGTTGGCCGCGCTCGCCGTGCTGCTGTCGGGCCTGGCGTTCGCCGATCCCGCCACGGACGCGGAGATGAGGCGCCTCGAATCCCAATTGAATCTTCTGCAGCAGGAGCAGCAGTCGGTGTATCAGCAGTTCCAGATGATCCAGGAGCTGCGCCGTACCGAGATCCAGGCGCAATATCCGCAGGTCATACAGAACTCCCCCGACTACACGATGGGAAACCCGCCGCCGAACTACGACGACATGGTGCGCGAGAGGTCGGAGCGGGAATACCGGATCAAGCAGTACACCGAGGACATGAACCGGATGTACGCCCGCTACCGAGAGATCGAGGACCAGAAGAAGGCGCTCATGGACCGCCTCGACGAGCTGGCGCAGCAGCGCTGAGCGCGGGCAAATGGGGCAACCGCCGAGGGGAGAGCGCCCTGTCTTCGATCGCAGCGGGGCTCACATCCCCAGCACACCCCTCAGGCTCCTCTCGAGCGCCCTCATCTCGTCGAGATTGAGCTTGGTCAGCGGCCCGTCCGCAATGCGGGCACGGTCTATGGCCCGGATCTGCTCGACCATGACGTGGCAGTCCTTGGTCAGTCGGTCCCGGGCCCGGACCGCGACCCGCAGCGGTTCGAGCCCCTCGCGCAGCTGACTCGTCAGCGGGAGAACGATGACCGTCGGGAGCCCGGCGACGGTGACGCGGTTTTCCTGGAAGATGACCACCGGCTGGATGTTTCCGACCCCGGCACCCGTGTTGAGATTGGCGACCCAGACCTCGCCCCGCTGCATCAACGCTTGTCCTTTCTTCGAGGGCGAGTGGTGCGACCCACGCCGTAGCGCGAGGCGGGTTCGCCCAACGCAAGCGCCTCGTTCTCCAGGGGTAAGAACTGCTCCGCGACGCTCAGCGCCTTGCGGCGGCTGGGGGGATTCGAAGCGAGGTTTCTTGCTGCCGTCTCCAGGCTGGAGAGGAACCGTTCACGCTCCAGGCGCGCGAGGTAGTCGGCGATGGCTTCCCGGGCGAGCTCCGATCTCGGTCTGTTCGACAGGCGTGCCTGTTCTTCGAGCTTCGCGTCCAGATCCTCCGGAAGCCTCAGGCTGAGAACTGCCATCGTTTTTGTAGTGCAGAATGTAGTGCAAGAGACATTACAAGGCGGAAGTCGATCTGTCAACCGTGGCAGGGTTAACCGACCGCACCGGGTGCTTGAAATCCTAAGAGGAAGGTCGATGCTTCCGGAATGGGTGTGTCGGGGTGAGCGGGTCCCCGTTACGCTTCGACTCCTTCACCTGCGCTGCTTGCCCCTCACGCCAGCACCCCTTTAATGACCATGTGCCGATCGCTTGCTTGGGCAACTTCCAGCGGCAAGCCCGCCCGCTTCACCTGAGCCTCGGCTTCTTGGAGGGTGAACGCCGCGCACAACGAGTTGTAGAAATCCTCCTTCAAAATCGGATGCTCGTCGGGCGCGACCGTCTCCACGATGTCGCGTGCATCCCGGGGTGTGGCCGGTCTGATCAGATCCATCACGTACACCGCCGCGCCCGGCCGTCCCAATCGCTTCGCCTCGTCCCATAGCACCATGGGATCGGGCAAGTGGTGCAGCAGGTCCTTCGAGAGGATGGCATCGAAGCTATGCTCCTCCAGTGCCAATCCCGGAATGTAACCCTGCATGGCCGTAACGCGTGCCTGCAGGTTGGCCGCGCGCACCGCCTTGCGGGCCAGGTCGATCATTGCAGCGGACCCGTCGATCGCCGTGATGCGAACGCCTGGACGTGCCGCCGCGAGCCTGAGCATGACATCGCCGGGTCCGCAGCCGATGTCGACCACTCTCCCCAGGTGGTCCGGATAGTCCGCCAGCAAGTGGTCGACATACCACTGGTTGGAGCTCGAGAAGTCCGCTTGCGCATAGACGAGCGCCTGTTGCTCGTCGGCCATGATTTCGGGTTCAAGCGTTCTTTGCATAGGGTGCCTCGGGTCTCGTAGCGGCCATGGAGATGATACCTTTTTGCAAGGCTCGCTCCCTGGCGACTGCACGGCACGCCGCGACGGGCTGATTCGGATTCCTTACGAGAGCTTTACCCCTTGCAGCAGATCCTTACGACGCCGCGGCGCCCTTTACTGTAATGGTTCGAGCAGATCGCGCCGGCGCGGGTCAACAGGCGAGCCGGTCCGCCGTTAACTGGGACTGGAACCAACACGCGGCAGCGTCACCGATGCGCGACCTGATACGAGTCATTACCCTGAGCTGGGCCATCGCGACGGCCATGCCGGCGCTCGGGGTTCCCTCGCCGATGGGCGAAGACGAAGCGCGCTTGTTGCTGACGCGCACGGGCTTCGCCGCGACCGCTGACGACGTGCGGGTGTTCTCGAGGCTCACGCGCGAGCAGGCGGTCGAGCGCCTGCTCGCAGGCGCACGCACCACCGCGGTGACCCCCGCACCCGGCTGGAGCAGCGAGTTCACGTCATTCCGGCGGCTGCGCCAGCTTCCCGAGGAAGAGAAGAAGGCCTTCCTGCAGCGCGAGCTCGTGAAGAGCTTGGAGCTCCGCGCCTGGTGGCTGGAGGAGATGCTGCGCACCCCCTCGCCGCTCACGGAGCGCATGACCCTGTTCTGGCACAACCACTTCGTTTCCAGCCAGCAGAAGGTGCGCTCGCCGGTGCTCATGTACCGGCAGAACACGCTGCTGCGTCGCTACGCGCTCGGGCGGTTCGGCGAGTTGCTACACGCGGTTTCCAAGGCCCCCGCGATGATCGTGTTCCTCGACAACGCGTCGAACCGGAGAGGCCAGCCGAACGAGAACTTCGCGCGCGAGGTGATGGAACTGTTCACGCTGGGTGAAGGGCGCTACTCCGAAACCGACATCAAAGAGGCGGCCCGGGCGTTCACCGGCTGGAGCATCGAGCCCGACACCGGGCAGTTCAAGTTCCGACCATTTCAGCACGACTACGGGGTCAAGACCGTGCTCGGGCGGTCCGGGAATTTCGACGGCGACGACGTGCTCGACATCCTGCTCGCGCGGCCCGAGAGCGCGGAGTTCATCACCGCGAAGCTGTGGCGCGAGTTCGTCTCTCCGCAGCCCGATCCGGTCGAGGTGAAGCGCGTCGCCGCGCGCTTCCGAGCTTCCGGGTTCGACATCAAGGTCGCGCTGCGCGGACTGCTGACATGCCCCGCGTTGTACGCACCCGAGAACCGCGGTGTGCTGGTCAAGTCGCCCGTGGAGCTGACGGTCGGCACCCTGCAGCTGTTCCGCGTGGAGACGGGCGAGCTGACGCCGTTCGCACTCTTGACAGCGGCCCTGGGGCAGAACCTGTTCGCGCCGCCCAATGTGAAGGGGTGGCCAGGCGGCGAGGCCTGGATCAACTCCACCACTCTGCTCGCGCGCAAGCAGTTCCTGGAGCGGTTGTTCCGTGCGCAGGAGATGCGCACCGAGCCGCAAGCGATGATGGCGGCGCTGCGCGGTGGCGCTGGCCCAGGGATCAGGAACCCGGGCAAGCTCGGCCCCGAGATGCGCGATCGCTTTATCAAGGCGCTCACCGACATCCACTTCGATGAGCAGACGTGGATGGCCGCATTCGGCGGCGATCCGCGGGCCGTCGAGCGAGCGGTGCTGTTGATCGAGCCGGTCAATCCGATCGACCCGGGCATGCAGGGGATGGATCTCATCCGGGCGCTGACCCAGGATCCCGTGTACCAATTGAAGTAAATGAGCGAATGGGATGAAGCCACGATCATGAACCGCCGCAACTTTCTCAAATCGGCCGGCGCGCTGAGCTGGATCGCCGTGGGTCCCGAGCTGGCTTTTGCGGCGGGCAGTGCCCCGTACGATCGGCTTCTGGTGCTGGTGGAGCTCAAAGGCGGCAACGACGGCCTGAACACGGTCGTTCCGTATGCCGACCGCGAGTATTACGCCCTGCGGCCGCGGCTGGCCGTGCCGCGCGACCAGGTGCTCAAGCTCGACGACAGAGCTGGGCTGCACCCATCCCTGCAGGCGCTGATGCCCCTGTGGGGCGCGCGCGAGCTGGCCATCGTGCAGGGCGTGGGCTACCCGCAACCCAACCTGTCCCACTTCCGCTCCATCGAGATCTGGGACACGGCATCCGACTCCGCTCAGTATCTCGACCAGGGCTGGCTGGCGCGGGTGTTCTCTCGTAATCCGGTGGCGTCGGATTTCGCCGCCGACGGGTTGGTGGTGGGGAGCCAGGAGATGGGGCCTCTGTCGGGCGGCACTACGCGCGCGCTGGCGCTGGCCGACCCGCAACGATTCTTGCGGCAAGCGGACCTGGTCACCGATACCGGACGCTCGCGCAATCCTGCCTTGGAGCACATTCTCAAAGTCGAGCGCGACATCCAGCAGGCGGCCTCCAGGCTAACCGTCGACATCGAGCTGAAGACGACCTTTCCGCCCGGCCCTTTCGGGAACGCATTGAAGACGGCAGCGCAGGTGATCGGCGGCAGAGGACGGGTTGCGGCAGTGAAAGTGTCGCTCAACGGGTTCGACACGCACAGCAGCCAGATCGCGACTCAGAGCAGGTTGTTGCAGGAACTCGCGGGAGGTTTGACCGCCTTCAAGGCGGCGCTGGTGGAGGTGGGCAAATGGGACACCACTCTCATCCTGAGCTACGCCGAGTTCGGCCGCCGCCCGAAGGAGAATCAGAGCGGTGGCACCGACCACGGGACGGCCAACGCGCACTTCGTGCTCGGCGGCAAGGTCAAGGGCGGCCTGCACGGCCCGCCACCGGCGCTGAATCGTCTCGACGGCAACGGAAACATGGCGTTCGCGGTCGACTTCCGCGCTCTCTATGCCACCGTGCTGGAGCGGTGGTGGGGACTGCCGTCGGCCGACATCCTCGGCGGGCGCTACGCTACGCTGGACGTGGTGAAGGTCTAGCCGCGGACTCGGCCCAACTGCCGCGCTACGCGTGTACGGTGACCGAATCGATCGCCGCGCACACGGCTTCGGTCACATCCTTCGTCTTGGCATTGCCGCCCAGGTCGGGCGTGAAGACGTGCTTCGCGGTGACTGCTTCGATGGCCGCCATCAACCGCGCCGCGGCCTGCTTCTCTCCGAGGTGTTCGAGCAGCATGGCGCCGGTCCAGAACGTGCCGATCGGATTGGCGATGCCTTTGCCGGCGATGTCGAAGGCCGAGCCGTGGATGGGCTCGAACATGGAGGGGTACTTGCGCTCCGGGTTGAGGTTGGCGGTGGGCGCGATGCCCAGGCTGCCGGAGAGCGCGGCGGCCAGGTCGCTGAGGATATCTGCATGGAGGTTGGTTGCAACCATCACGTCCAGCGTCTGCGGCTTGAGCACCATGCGCGTGGTGGCTGCGTCCACCAGCATCTTGTCGGTGCTTACATCCGGGTAGCTGCTTGCCACTTCGTAGAAGATCTCGTCCCACATGACCATGCCGTGCTTCTGCGCGTTGGACTTGGTGATCAGGGTGAGCAGCTTGCGCGGCCGGCGGCGCGCCAGCTCGAAGGCGAAGCGCATGATGCGGGTGACGCCGATGCGGGTGAAGATCGCGGTCTCGGTTCCGACCTCCTCGGGGTGACCTCGGTGCGCGCGGCCCCCGTGGCCGGCGTACTCGCCTTCGCTGTTCTCGCGGATGATCACCCAGTCGATATCTCGAGGGCTCTTC
>DATJVW010000398.1:0-13936 GCA_035501675.1 Burkholderiales bacterium | reverse complement strand
CGCGCACGAGCCTTTCATGGAGAAGCCGCCGATCTTCTACTTGACGGCAGCGCTCACCGCCAAGGCGTTTGGCGCAGTGCTGCCGCTTCACGATGCTGCGCGGCTTGCCACCGGACTCTATATGGCGCTGACCTTCATCGTAGTCGGTCTGACCGGCCGGGAGCTCTTGGGGAAAGGCCAAGGCTGGGTGGCGCCTCTCATGTTAGCCAGCAGTGCGGGATTGTTGCTGTACGGACATTTGCTCGTGACCGACGTCGCGCAACTCACAGGGTTCGCGCTGGCGTTCTATGGGCTGGCGCTCGGCATGCGGCGGCCGTATGTCGGCGGCGCGTCGCTAGGCACTGGCGTCGGTCTCGCATTCATGTCGAAGGGGCTGCTCGCCCTGGGGTGCTTCGGTATCCTCGTGGTCGCTCTCCCGCTGCTCTCCGATCGGTGGCGCTCGCGCGAGTACGCGCGCAGCCTTCTCGTCGCCTGCTTGGCCAGCTTGCCCTGGCTGGTAATCTGGCCAGCGATGCTTTACGAGCGCTCGCCGGAGCTGTTCCTGGTTTGGTTCTGGGACAACAACTTCGGGCGCTTCCTCGGCAGGAACACGCTCGGCCCAAACAGTCAGCCCCTTTATGTCCTCGTCACTCTTGTATGGTCCGCCCTGCCGGCATGGCCACTTGCGCTGGGCGTGGTGTGGAGGGCACGCCGCGATATCGCGGCGCGGCCGGAACTGCTGTTGCTGCTCGCCGAGTGCGCGGTAATCTGCGGAGTGCTGAGCCTATCGCGTCAGGGACGCGACGTGTACGTTCTGCCGTTACTGCTTCCCGTCTCAATGTTGGCGGTCCCTGGCCTGCTGTCCCTGCGACGCGGTGTGACCGAAGTCATTTCGACTGGGGCCGTCGCGGTGTTCCTGGCGCTTGGGCTTGCCGTTTGGCTCTCATGGGCGGCCCTGGACCTGTCCGTCCCCGCTGCTCTCCACGAGCGCTTGAGTCTGTTCCAGCCGTCATATGTTCCGCAGCTCGATGTCGCGAAGGTTGGCTTCGCGGCGGCTCTGACGGCCGGCTGGCTCTGGGTGGTGCTCCGTTTCCCCAGAATCAAAGCAAGACCGGCTGTGATGTGGGTCACGGGTATGACGGCGGTCTGGGGCTTGGTCGCTGTCCTGTTCGTTCGTTACCTGGACACCGGCGACAGCTACCGGCGAATGATCGTCGAGCTAAGCGCGCAGCTTCCGGTCGATTACCGATGCATGACATCGCACAACCTTGGCGAGCCACAGCGGGCGATGCTTCACTACTTTGCCGATATCTTGACCTACCGCGACGACGAGGCGCGGTCGAACGCGCGCTCGTGCGACATACTGCTGGTGCAAGGTTCTACCAGGCAGGTGTATCAGCCCGACAGTGGATGGGAGCGGATCTGGGAAGGCAGCCGACCGGGGGACAGGAAGGAAGTGTATCGGCTTTATCACCGGTTGGACCCAGCTGTGCAGCGTCCGCTTGACCAGCCCCAGCGCTCGCGCCACTTCCAGCACGCTTTTGCCGCTCTTCACCATCCCCACAGCTTGGGCCTTGAACTGCGCGGTGTACTCCTGGGTCGTGATCCGTTTCGTCTCCTCCCTTCAGTCAACGTCAATGCGACAACGCTAACGCCGCAAGGCGAAATTCGAGGGGAAGCGCAAGCGTGCCTTGAGATAGAACAACCAGAGCGTACGCTTGTCGTGCCCGGGAGGATTCTTCAGTGCCGTGCGCCCGAAGAGTTCGGCAATGAAGCGCACTATCTGCGCGCCTAGGCTTGCGAGGATGGTTGATGTGGAGCCCTCGGCGGGCAGTTGCCCGCCAGCGCAGGAGCGTATGGAGTATGACCATCTCGAGGTCAACCAGGCCGCGAGCGACGATACAGCTTCGCCAACAGCGATGAAGAAAGGACCGCTCTGCAACATTCCGCTTACACGCGCGTGGTCCAATCCGTGAACTACCAATCCATTCGCATATCGAGGAGAGCACCAATGACCCTTTTGCCGATGTTGCGGCCGGTTGACTGGCACGTTCCCTCGCTGCACTGCTCGGCTTGGACCAGCGAGGCCAAGGCAGGTCGGCTTAAGCCATGATCATCATCCAGGCTGTCCGCGAAGCCAGGACTGAAGAGGAGATCTACTTGTTGTTGACTGATTACCTCGGGGAGGCGCAACTGGGTCGCGAACTGATGGGCCGGTCGACACAGCTAACCAGGTTACCGTTGGCTTCTCGAGACGATGTGAGGCGAAGAATAGACTGTCTTTTCACCGAGCTGAGCGTCGCGTCCAGAGGGCTAGATGACGGCTCCCGCGTGGTGATCAAAGAGGCGCCGTACGTTTTCGGTGAAGCACTACTTCGCCTCAACCGGCTGGCTAACGCGGGCGGCCCGACGACTTCCCTTCCCAGACCAATGAATGTGATGCGGAGCTCCTCTCGGGCGATCCAGTAGTGGACGCTTGGGTGGAGGCACAGCGCACGGGTCTATGCTGCGGTTTGAGGCGAACGCGCCAGGACGCGTCGTCTAGCCTCGCGAGCAATGTGCCGGCGTCCCCCTCAACCGCGTTGCGTTGTACGGCCAGAGACTGATGCGCGCATTCGCGGGCTTGCACCGGTACCTGGCTGGCCTTACTCGCGCCAGGATCCTGGCTGTGGCAGGGTGCGGCGTCAGCATTGTCGGATATGTCGACTATCTCACAGGATATGAAGTGTCAGTGTCCATTTTCTACCTTGGACCCGTCGCGGTAGCGGCGTGGTATGCCGGACGTTGGCCCGGGATTGCTGTCGCGGCGATTTGCTGTGTGAGCTGGTCAATCACGGACTTCGCCACTGGTCTCGAATATTCTCACCCGGCGATCATGTTTTGGGACTCCATTGTTCGATTTGGATTCTTTCTCGCCACCGGATTGCTGCTAACGGCTCTGCGAGCCAGTTATGTCCATCAGAGGCATCTAGCACAGACCGACGCCCTGACCAAACTGTACAGCCGGCGTGCCTTCCACGACAGACTGGAGCACGACCTTGCACTGGCACAGCGTTACAACAGCGCGATAACGCTTGCCTACCTTGACTTGGATAACTTCAAGACCCTAAACGATACTCATGGTCATGCCGAGGGAGATCGGGTGCTGCAAGTAACAGGCCGGGTGTTGAAAAACTCAGTACGCAATGCAGACACCGCCGCACGACTTGGGGGCGACGAATTCGCAGTGATCCTGCCCAATACCGACAGCCACGGCGCGCAGCGGGTTATGGCGAACCTCACACTAGAGCTTGAGACGGCCTTCACGACGAGTAAATTTCAGGTCACCTGTAGCATCGGCGTCGTCACGTTCTTGGATCCACTCATGTCGGTGGCCAGTGCGGTCGCTGCCGCGGATAAACGCATGTACGAAGCAAAATGCAAGAGCAAGGGCAGTGTTGCGTTCATCGTGCTCGGAAGGACCGACCAACCAGGCGTTGCAACGGACGCGCTGCAATCGGCAAGCCGTCCCGCGTGATCGACATGTGCCCAGGTGGGACATAGATAAATCGCTATGCATAACATCTACCGCACAACGAGATATTCCATGCGCCCCGTTGGAGATATGCTACTCAATCCGCCAGGGCTGTCATGGAAGCGGCTGATCGCGCCGGTGCGCTATGCGCGTGATGGCCTGCGCGCTCGGCCGTAGTCTCCGGGGAACTTTGAACGATCGACGGTGCAGGTTTGCACGCCAGCGCGCCTCGTGCGTTTGAATGGACGCCGTCAAAAAAAGCGCCGACGAGGGTGCCCTGGCCTGTTGAGAGCCGATACGGAAAAGTGGTAACTACCTACCCCAACCTTACCCAATAGAGGAAATCATGCGCATTCTGCTTGTAGAAGACGACCCCATACTAGGCGATGGCTTGAGTCGTTCGCTCCGTCATGCCGGCTACGCGGTGGAGACCGCGCGGGACGGCAAACTTGCCGATGATCTGCTGTCGGTTCACTCGTTCGACCTGGTGGTGCTCGACCTGGGGCTGCCTGCACTCGATGGCCTCGAGGTACTGCGGCGCCTGCGCCGGCGCCCCTCTTCGGCACCGGTTCTGATCCTCACCGCCCGCGACGAGGTGGAGGACCGGGTCGCCGGGCTCGATTTAGGCGCCGACGACTACATGGTGAAACCCTTCGAACTCGCGGAGTTCGAGGCGCGCGTGCGTGCCCTGGTGCGCCGAGCGCAATCCGCGGCCACTGCCCGCATCACGCACGGCGCGTTGACACTGGACACCGCTGGGCGCCGAGCCTTCGTCGGCACCGACGCGCTCGAGCTGTCGGCACGGGAAGTGTCATTGCTCGAGGCGCTGCTGCTGAGCGCCGGGCGGGTGCTGAGCAAGGATCAGTTGACCGACCGGCTCTACGGCATCAAGGACGAAGTCGGGCCCAACGCCATCGAAGTGTTCGTGCATCGGCTACGCCGGAAGGTCGAGTCGGCCGGCGTGGTGATCCGCACTATTCGGGGCCTGGGCTACCTGGTTGAAAGGCAGCGTCACGTCTGAGCGCGTGCGCCGCGCCGGACCACGATCCGGCTAGGTACCGAGCGCGAGAGCGACCCTCAAGTGCGAGGGTCACGATCAGAACACCATACGGATTGCGAACCTCGGCGCCGACCGCTGTGCGGATGCGCGAGTACCTGTTGCCGGCGCTCGCCGTCAACTGTGCGTAAGCGCAGAACACACATTGTTACCAGAAACTGGCTGCGTGAAATCTTCCAGTTACACAGCCTGAGTCTAATGACGATGGCGAGAGCGACGTCACAGCGCGTTCGCGGCAGCGAGGCGTCTGGACCATTTCCGCAAGGAGGCTTTCCAATGACGAATCTGAGGCTGTTCAGGCTGCGAACGGTGTTCGACGGCAGCCACCCAGCGGCGGTATCGAGTACTGGCGGTTACGTCGATCCGGATCCGGTCGTCCTGGCACGGGAGTACCTGGGGCAGCTCGAGCATGATCTGGGCATCACCGCCGACGAGCGCACGCAGTGGACCGCGTTCTCACGCAATGTACTGGTGCGGATCGGGCGCGTCAGCGCCGCTCGCCAAGCCGCGCGGAACAGCGCCGTGTCCGATCCGGCGCGCGCTGATCTCAAGCGAGAGTTGATTCGGCAGGCCATCGTCACGCCGGGGCTGCTGAGCCAGGCGGCGAAGGATCTTTACGCTGCGCTGACCCCCGAGCAGCAGCGCCAGTCCGGCGAGAAGCTGCTGAACTTCCATCGGCGGCTCGTTGGCTAAGCACGGGACACGTCTGCGACGCCGGCGTGCGCGAAGTAAGGACACGGGCCCGCGTCGTGAGTCTGTACGGCTCAGCGACAGCACGTCATTCTCACAGGAGTGAATCATGCATCCGTCGACTTGCTATCTTATCCGCATCCTCGCCTCGCTCTCGTTGAGCCTCGCCGCCGCCGCTGCCAGCGCAGGTGAGGGCCGCTCCTACCAGCTCGTTGACGTACCGCAGCGCGCTCTCGCGCCTGTGGATGCCTACTTCGTCGGGCGGCTGTTGCCAGCCGAGCAACCTGCGGCGCAGCAACCAACGGTCCAGCAACTGACTGTCCAACAAGCCTTAGCGCCGCAAGCGACAGAGGAATCGCAGCCGACGCAACGCGCGCAATCGTCCGACGGCGAAACCAACCGACAACCCGGCGAACAGGCGCTGGCTCGCCACTACCAGTCCGCTGCCGAAGCTGGCGACCCGGTAGCCATGGGCCGGCTTGGCGTGCTTTTCCAGCAAGGCATCGGCCTTCCTCAGAGCTATGCCGAAGCGATCAAGTGGTACACGCGAGCCGCCGAGGCCGGTGACGCCGATGCCATGAACAATCTCGGCACGCTGTACGTTTTGGGGCATGGCGCGCCGCAGGATTACGCGCAAGCGAAGAACTGGTATCAGCGGGCGGCCGACTCCGGTTCGGTGATGGCGATGATCAACATCGCGAAGATGTACTACTTCGGAATGGGGGTTGCGCGCAGCTACCCCGAGGCGGCCGACTGGTTTCAGCGCGCGAGCATCCGCGGCAGCGCGAGCGCGATGAACAGCTTGAGTCTGATGTACGACACGGGAAACGGTGTGTCGCAGGATCGTGGCATCGCGCTGTCGCTGGTGAAGGAGGCCGCGCGGCTCGGTTACGGACCGGCCATGGCGAATCTTGGGGCCATGTACGACGTGGGCGATGGGGTCGAGACCAATCACGTCGAAGCCTACGCGTGGATCGGCGCCGCGCTGAAAGTCGGAGTCCCCAACGAAGCGCGCGAAGCCCTCTTCTATCGGCTCGGCGCGATCAGCGCTCGGCTCAATGCTCAGGAGCTCGCCCAGGCACAGCAGCTTGCCGGTGAGCGCTCCTCGTTCGCGCCCGCCGCCGAACAGCCGGTTTCCGAAAGCGGCTCTGGAGACCGCGCGTCCCGATTGAATCATTGACGATCGCGGCGACGTGGCAACTTCGCGGGCGCTTCGGTCCGCAATGGTGTCTTTGCTCAGGGCCGGTAGCGCCGCTCGCCGATTCGAATCGCGACTTGATCGGCGCGGCGGCGCCCCCATATGCAAGCATAACCATGCGACAACTGACGCCAGCCCAAATGCCATCAAGGGCGAATATCGATTCCCTCCAGCCGCGAGAACGCGCATCGCGAAAGTCCAAGCAAGCCTTTTGAGTGGCAATACTCGCATGCTTGACGATGTACTGGGGTAACGCGCAGCCTCGCGAGGCGGATGCTCCCACCGTCCACAGCCCTGCGCACGAAGCGCAGCCGGCGGCGCAGGCACACTCTTCGGCCGAGGCTCCGGTGGTACCCATTGAGAGCGAGCAAATAAATCCAGAACCAACACAGGATCAGTTGATGCAGAAGTTTCGCGACGCGCTCGCGCAGCCTCCCATCGTGGCCGAGCGCCGGTTTTCCGACGGTGCACTGGAAGTAACCACCCGGTTCGGCCACTTCTGCGCGAAACCCCCGCCGGGACATGCGGAGTCCGGCCTCGGTGGTGACATTACGCTCGCCGCGCCTTGCGCTTGGTTCTGACGCCAGAACCCACCTACTCCCGAGACATTAGTCGGGATCGTCCGCCGCGGCACTTCACGCGATCAGCCTGTTGAGCGCGGTCTGCGCGGTGGTTCCCGAGGCCGACAGTCTTCTTCGGAGATCACTGAAGCTTGAGGATTTTCTGTTTCCCAGCGCGAAGCACACGAGCTAACCCGCGGCTCAATTCGCTCTGCGGCTGAGCTGCGCCCCTGCGGGATCACTGCCTGTGCGCGTGCACGACCTCAAACACACCTTCTGAAGGCGCTTGCGGGCTGCAGGCGTGGGGCTGGAGACGCGCAGGGTGCTGCTCGGTCACAACAACGACGATATTACGATTCACTACTCGCCGGCGGAGCTCAAAGAGTTGCTCGAGGCAGTCGAAAGGTTGGCGCAAACTCCGCCAACCACCCCGTTGAAGGTCGTACGCGGTGCGTAGAACTCACGCGAATCTCACGCACCGCGCACTAGGAAGTAAAGCTAAGTACTGGCGCGCCCGGCAGGATGAACCCACGACCCCCCTAATGGTTCGTAGCCAGGCATTCTTCCAAACCGACCGAGCCGGCACTGACCGGCCGGACTCAGCGGTCTCTATCGATGATCCACTCGTGTGCGGGGTCGTTCTTGAAGTGCCAGGTGCGCTTCGGACCCGCCATGACGTTCAGGTAGTAGGACTCGTAGCCATAGGGCACGACGACCGGGTGGTAGCCGCGCGGCACCATGACCACGTCCTGGTCCTCGACCGCGTGCGACTCGTCGAGCGAGCGGTCGTCGGTGTACACGCGCTGGAACGCGAAGCCCTGTGGCGGGTTGAGCCGATGGTAGTAGGTTTCCTCAAGGGAGCTTTCCACCGGAATCGCATCGCTGTCGTGCTTGTGCGGCGGATAGGACGACGAGTGGCCCGACGGCGTACGCACCTCCACGACGAGCAGGTTCTCGGCGGGCTCGGTCTGGGGCAGGATGTCGCAGACGTAGCGCGTATTGGCGTGCTTGCCGCGCACCGAGCGCTTCATCTGTCCGGGCTCGATCAGTCGCGCTGGATATTTCCCCTGCGCCGGCGCGGTCGCCACCGCGATCTCCGCGCCCTCGTCTGCTTCGATCGACGCCGACGAGCCAGGCGGCAGATACACCGCATACGGGGCTTCGTCGTCGAACACGCTGCTGCGTCCGCCGATCCTCGCCCAGGTGTGCTGCCCCGCCCTCACCGTGACCCTGCCGGTCAGCACGACGATGCAGGCCTCGCGTTTCGGCTCGTCGATGCGCATGGCCTCGCCAGGTGCGAGACGATGCGCACTGAAGCCGACGTGGGTCCAGTGAGCAGATTCGGGCGTGACACGAACGATGTCGCGTCCGGTTCGGTTGGCTTTGGCTAGGAGGGTCATGTTTGCTTCCTACTGCAAGTCGTTTCGCTCTCGGATACGCAAGCATCGATAGAAATGCATAACCACCCCGTCACGCTTGGCGTGCCACCCCTCCTAGGAGGGGAGAAAAATGCGTGGGGGTCTCCCGAAGGTCTCTAGTCAGCACGCCTGTTGATCGAATCGACGATGCCTCTCAACGTGCGATAGCCCTTCTGCGCGTAGGCAAAGCTCGGGGCTACCGCCGGGTCCTGCTCGGCTTCGACCACCAACCAGCCCGAGTAGCCGGCGCGGGACAGCGTTTTCAGCACTGCGGAGAAGTCGATCGCACCGTCGCCAGGAACGGTGAACGCTCCGTTCAACACGGACTGCAGGAAGCTCCAGCCGTTGTTGCGCGCTAGCTTCAGCACTTGAGGCCGGACGTCCTTGCAGTGAACATGGCACACGCGGGCCAGATGCCTTTCGAGCACCGCGACGACGCCTTCCGCCCCGGCGCCCGCGAAGGCCATGTGTCCCGTGTCGAACAGCAGCCCGACCTCGCCACCGGTGAGCCGCATCAGCGTGTCTACGTTGTCCGGCGTCTCGCAGTAGGCGCCCATGTGGTGGTGGTATGCGAGGCGCACGCCGAGCGCGAGCAGATGACGGCCGAAGGCGGTGAGCCGCTCGCCGTAGGCCTTCCACTCGTCTTCGCGCGCGAACTGCGGGCGTTTGAACAGAGGCGTGTCGATGTCGCCCTGGATGCTGTCCTGGACCTCGCCATAGACCATCACCTTCGCACCGTTGCGGGCGAGGAGCTCGAGGTGTGGTCCGACGGCGCGGATCTCCTCGTCGACCGAGCGCTTTGCGAGCCGGCCCGAATACCAGCCCGACACGCACGCCAGGCCGTACTCGCCGAGCTTCGCCTTCAGCGCCGCGGGCTCCTTGGGAAACTTGTTCCCGAGCTCGAAGCCTTCGTAGCCGATCTCCTTGCCTTCGGACAGCGCGGTCTCCAGCTTCGTATCGCCGCCGAGCGAGGGCAGATCGTCGTTCATCCACCCGATCGGGTTGATGCCGATGCGCACGTCGAATCTGTTCGCCACGTTCACACCCGCTGGGCCTGCTTCTCGCTCGCGTAGGCGGCGCGCGCGGCGCGTACGGTTTCGCGCTCGGACACTTCGGGCACTCCGACCTCCCACCAGGCGCCACCGTCTTCGGTGGTCTGATTCGGATCGGTGTCGATGACGATCACGGTGGTGCGATCCGCCGCGCGGGCGCGCCGCAGCGCCTGTTCCAGCTCCGCCACCGAGCGCGGATGCTCCGAGAGACAGCCGAGGCTCTTTGCATGCGACTCGAAATCGATCTGCGCCAGCCCCTGCGGCCCATGGCGGGAATCCTTGAGCAGATTGTTGAAGGGCGCGCCGCCGCAGGCCTGTTGCAGCCGGTTGATGCAGCCATAGCCGTGGTTGTCGAGCAGCACCACGACCAGCCTCTGCCCGAGCGACACCGAGGTGGCCAGCTCGCTGTTCATCATCAAGTAAGCGCCGTCACCCACCAGCACGACGACCTCGCGTTCCGGCTTCGCGAGCTTCACGCCCAGAGCACCGGCGATCTCGTAGCCCATCGTGGAGTAGCCGTACTCCAGGTGATAGGCGCCGGGCGCGCCGGCGCGCCACAGCTTGTGCAGCTCGGCCGGTAACGTCCCGGAAGCGCACACGATGATGTCGCCGCTCGGCGAATCATCCCGCGAGCGCTGCGCAGCCCCGATCACGTCGGCCTCGTAGGGGAGCTTGCCTCCGCGCTCGCCGTCCTTGCGCGAGGTCAGGGCCATGATGCGCGTGCGCCAGGCGGCGCCCAGCTGTCTCGCCTGTGCCGTCCACGCTTCCTCCGCCCGCCATTGGGAAGCCGCATCGGACAACGCGCGCAGGCCCTGGCCCGCATCGGCGATGAGCGACACGCCGTGCAACCTGACCGCATCCAGCGCGTTGACGTTGATCCCGAGCACCCGGCTCTTCGGAAAGAGCGCATTCGATCCCGTAGTGAAGTCTTGCAGGCGCGTGCCGACCGCCAGGACCAAGTCCGCCTCCCGCGCCTGGGCGTTCGACGCCGGCGAGCCGGTGACGCCGATCGAGCCCATCTGCAGAGGATGGTCCCAGGGCAGCGACGACTTGCCCGCCTGTGTTTCCGCTACCGGCACGCCATGACGCTCCACGAATGTGCGAAGCGCATCGCTGGCTTGGGAGTACAGCACACCACCGCCTGCAATGAGCAGCGGCCGTTTCGCTGCGCGGATCATCGCCGCCGCTCGCTCGAGCTCGCCCGCATCCGGCGGCGGGGCCCGGAAGGTCACCGTCTCCGGTTCGAAGAAGTCAGACGGATAGTCGTACGCCGTGGCCTGGATGTCCTGCGGGAGCGCAAGCGTCACCGGCCCGCACAGGGCCGGGTCGCTCAGGACCGCGATCGCGCGCGGCAGCGTGCTGAGCAACTGCTCGGGCGTGACGATGCGATCGAAGTAGCGGGACACCGGCTTGAAGCAGTCGTTGGCCGAGACGCCGCCGTCGTGGAAGTCCTCGACCTGCTGCAGCACGGGGTCCGGCGCACGCGAGACGAAGATATCGCCGGGCAGGAAAAGCACCGGCAGGCGATTCACGTGCGCGAGCGCGGCAGCGGTGATCAAGTTGGTCGCGCCCGGTCCGATCGAGGTGGTCACGGCCATGATCCGGCGGCGGAAGCTCGCCTTCGCGTACGCGATCGCCGTGTGCGCCATGGCCTGCTCGTTGTGTGCGCGGTAAGTCGGCAGCGCTTCGCGATGCGCGTAGAGCGCCTCACCGATAGCGGCGACGTTGCCGTGGCCGAAGATCGCCCACATCCCCGCGCAGTACGGCACCTGCCGGCCGTCTACCTGGACCCGATAGGATGCCAGTTTCTTGATCAATGCTTGCGCCATCGTCAAGCGCAGTGTCTTGTTCATGTGTACCTCACTCTGTTGGGCGGCTGACCCCTCACCCCTACCCTCTCCCGCAGGGGGAGAGGGAGCGTGCATGAGGTGATTCGGCAGTCGGTCTTACCGGCTACTAGTACGTCCCGGTTCTTGGCGCGGGCTGACGTTTCGGCCAGGCATCAACCAGCTCGGCGAAGTTGTCCGCCACTTGCGCCACCAGCGCCGCGTCTCCGATCGCGCGCGATAACCAGCCGCGCGCCGCATCGGCCCAGAGCGTACGCCCCACGGCGAAGCCGCGGCAGCTCCGCGCCTCGCGCGCGTCGCCGAGGCTCGCTTTCAGCTCAGGCAGCGGCGCGTTCAACCCGAGCACCAGCACGCCGTGGCAATAAGGATCGCGCTCTTCGAGCAAGGCGTCCACAGCACGCCACTGCACGGGGGAGAGCGCTTCCAGCTTCCACCATTCCGGAAAGACGCCCAGGTTGTAGAAGCGCTTGAGCGTCCTGACAATGATGTCTTCGCCGTTTGCCCCCTGTCGTGGCGGGATCACCTCCAGGAGCAGCTCGTGGCCCGAGATTTGTGCGGCATCGTACAACGCCTTGACCTGCGCTTCCTGCTCCAGGCGATGCTCGGTCGCGTCGTCCGGGTGATAGTAGACCAGGCACTTGATGACGTGCTCGGCAGGCCAGCGTACAAGCTCGGTACCGATCGAGCGCCCGTGCTGGAAGACCAGAGGATTGGAGCCCGGCTGCTCGACCGGCCTCCCGATCCACCAACCGCGGCCGGTCGCCGCATCGAGCGCGTCCGCCCCGTACACGTCATCGATCAGCACGCCGATCCGGCCAGACAGCGCTCGCTCCTTCTCGACCTTGGCCACCGCATCGACCAGCAGCCGCTTGAGCGCAGGCAGCCTGCTCTCGTCCGCACCGGCCTCCTGCGCGACCTCGAAGAACTGACGGCGGTGGTCGAAGGCGAGGACGAACACGGGGTCCCAGTGCACCCGCGGAGCGCTGACGCGATGGAGCCGGGTCAGGCCGCGATCCTCCCCGGGACGCGGCACAAGCCGCTCGGCGTTGGCTAGGAAATAGTCGAGCTCGGGCCGGGTCGGCATGGCCGGCGCGCAGCCGTGGCGCGAAACGACCAGGGCGCCGCACGCGTTCGCGTAGCGTGCGCAGGCATCGATCGGCTCGCCCCGGATCCAGCCGTACAGAAAGCCGGAGGCGAAGGCGTCGCCCGCGCCCAACACGTTCATCACCTCGACGGGGAAGCCGGCGAAGTTGGGCGCCGCGTCGAGCGAGTCGGGGATGGCACCTTCCACCACCGCACAGCCATTGGCGCCGCGCTTGACCACCAGCAGCGCCTTCGAATGCGCCCGCACGCCGCGCAACGCCTCCTCGATGTCGTCGCTCCCGCCTGCGATCCGGAATTCCTCTTCGGTGCCGATGATCAGGTCGAACTCGCCCAGGATCGCCTTCAGGTGTTGCGATACGCCTTGATCCGCCACGTAACGGTTCTCGCCGTCCGCCTTTCCGGTCAAGCCCCACAGTACCGGGCGGTAATCGATATCGAGAACCGTGCGCACGTCGTTGCTGCGCGCGAGCGCCAGCGCATGCCGGCACGTGGCTGCGGTGTGCGGCCTGGAGAGGTGCGTGCCGGTGATCGCGAAGGCCTTGGCGGAGGCGATGAACGCTTCGTCGACTTCGCCGGGCGAGACAGCCATGTCGGCGCAGTTCTCGCGATAGAAGATGAGCGGGAAGGTGTCGCGGTCCTTGATCCCGAGCAGCACCAGCCCGGTGAGCCGCTCGCGGTCGACCTTGACGTGCGACACATCGCAGCCTTCGCGCGCCAGCGTTTCAACCAGGAAGCGGCCAGGGTGGTCATCGCCGACGCGTGCGAGCATCGCGCTCTTGAGCCCGAGGCGCGAAGTGCCAAACGCCTGGTTGGCCGACGACCCCCCGTAGTACCTGGCGAACGAGGTGGCGTCCTCGAGCCGGGCGCCGAGCTGCTGCGCATAGAGGTCCATCGCCATGCGGCCGTGGAAGATCGCGTCCAGGCGGCGCGAGGGAGCGAAACGGGTGCTGTTCTCCATAACGTGTACTGAGTAGACCGCGAACTATTGCATCACTTCACCGGCCAACCACCGCGCCCGCGCAGCTGTGCAAGCGGGCACCCCTCCTTGGTAAGGAGGGGAAAATTCAATTCCTGCCCTCCTCCTCGAGGAGAGGTGGCGCCCCGCGCTTGCCGCGGGGCGACGGGGTGGTGCGAGCAGATGGGGTAGTTCGGCGAGCACAAGGATCAGATCCGCACGCCCTCCAGCTCCGAAATCAGTTTCTGCATCTCGACGCCTCCGGCCATCATGTCGAGCAGCTGGTCCTTGCCGATCTCGCTCTTGGCGTACGTGCCCAGAGACTGTCCGCGATTGAGCACGGTGAACGAATCGCCGATCGGATAAGCATGGTGAACGTTGTGCGTGATCAAGATCACCGAGATGCCGCGGGAACGGGCATTCGCGATGAGCTTCAGCACGTTCGCCGTCTGCTTGACGCCGAGCGCGGCGGTGGGCTCGTCCAGGATCAGCGCCCGCGCTCCGAAATGGATGGCGCGCACGATCGCGAGGCACTGGCGCTCCCCGCCCGATAGCGTCCCCA
>DATJVW010000397.1:0-2690 GCA_035501675.1 Burkholderiales bacterium | reverse complement strand
CGAAGATGTCCTCCATCTGTTCGGCAAACAGCTCGTCAGTGACGAGCCCTTTGCGGTAGGCCTTTAGTAGTTGCCGTACCTCGAAGGCTCTCGATGGCTCCATAATTTCTCCCTTCTGTGCGAGCTGCTCGCACAACCTTGGGCTGCCCGCGATTCTAGGACCACCTGGGGCCGGCAAGCAACCGTGGAAGAGAAGGAGGTTGCCTGTCCCCCCTCCGGTGGCGGGACTGCTCAGAAAATCCCCTGCGTCCGAAGCATCCGGTCATCATGCGGCGGCGGGAAGAGGAGTGAGCGTCACTTGATAGCCGAGACGTTCGAGCATGCGGACGCTGCGGCGTCTGACTTGATCGGCGCGCGCGCGCACGAAGTAGTCTGGCCCGAGTTCGTGGTAGGTACGCCCCGTGCTCAGCAAATGGAAGCTCACTTCCAGAATATGCCGGCCGACCGCGACGACCGCCTTTTTCTTGCCGCGCCGCCGTTGGAGGCGCCGATACCGAGCGCCGATAGCTGTGTCGGGGATCCGCCCGGCCACCTGGCCGATCTCAATGAGCGCGCTGCGCAGCCACTTGCTGCCTTTGCGGGTCTTCCCGCTGCGATGCTTGCCGGCGCTTTCGTTGTTGCCCGGACACAGCCCAGCCCAACTCGTCAGGTGCGCGGCCGTGGGGAAGCGGGTCATGTCCGTGCCCACCTCGGCAAGGATGACTTCAGCGGTCCGGCGCTTGACCGTCGGGATCGTCATCAGTTGCTTCAGCTGGCCCTCGAAAGGGCGCAGGACCTCGGCAATCCGCTCACTGAGCTGGCCGATCGCCTCGTCGAGGTAGTCGAGATGGGCCAACAGCTGGCCGACCAAGAACCCGTGGTGATCACGAAAGCGCCCCGTCAGCGCTTGGCGCAACGCCGGCAGTTTCTGCCGCAGCCGTCCTTTAGCCAGCTCGGCCAACACCTCGGCGTCGGTGGTTCCGTGCAACAGGGCCTCGAGCATCGCGCGTCCCGATACGCCCAGGATATCGGTGGCCACGCTGGCCAACTTGATGTTGGCGTCCTCCAGGACCTTGTGCACGCGGTTGGCCTCCCGCGTGCGCTCCTGGATGAGCGTTTTGCGGTACCGCGTCAGATCGCGCAGCTCGCGGATCTCCCGCGGCGGCACGAAGCTGGCCCGCAACAGCCCGTGGGCCAGCAGCTGCGCGATCCACCGGCAGTCGCTCACGTCGGTCTTACGGCCCGGCACCCGCTTGAGATGCGCCGCGTTGACCAACCACACCGTGAAGCTGTCCTCCAGCACGTAGTAGATGGGTTTCCAGTATACACCGGTGGACTCCATCGCCACGTGCGTCGCCCCGTTGGCCCGCAACCAGTCGTGCAAGACCAGCAGCTCGTGCGTGGTGGTGCCGAACGTGCGCACCACTTCGCGCGGGTTGCCGTCGGGGCCGGGTACCCGCAGACAAGCGGCCACCGTCTTCTTGTGCACGTCCAGACCACAGCACCGATCGAGTACTTCTTCCATCACGCGACCTCCTTATGCGCTCGCGGTGCGGAGGAGCTGCATGATTCCGAGTCTGCTCGGCGTGCTCAATGGCAACAGTGCGGGGTGCCGCACGCTCCCACGTCCTACTGTCGGCGGACTTGCCGTGCCAGTCACTTGACGACGTCGACCACATTCGCGAACTCGTGGACTGTAGCCTATTTTCATGGTGCAGGGTGAACCGCAGGTTCATGATTACTGTCGATAAACAGCTGCGCCCCTCGATACGCCGCCAAGAGAAGGCGGCTACTCGGGGTGAACGGAATAAATCCTTCGAAGAGCACCTTGCGAACCCGTTCGCCCCGAGTAGGCCCCGTTTGCTCAGGGGCCGTATCGAGGGGCTGCTGCCGAGAAAATCGACACTCCCTGCCAAGAGAAGGGGGCAGGGGGGATGAGCTCGCTCAGCGGGCGAACCGCTCGGTGGCTTACCCATGTCCGGGCGGGCTCAGTGGCTCGCCGTGCCGGGACTCCCCGAGCTTTCCCGGTAGAGGCGTGCCAGGCGGTCGAGCATTTCCTCGCGACGGTCGTAGAGCCGCTTGGGCGTGCGCGGCGCGTGGTTCGCAATGGCGTACGCCGCCAGAATTGGCAGGGCCACCGTGGTGTCGAGATAGCACACCACGGTGTCCGGCAGCGCCTGCGGATCGATCTTGCCCCAGCTCACCGCCTCGCCCGGAGTGGCACCGGAGAGTCCGCCGGTGTCCGGGCGCGCATCGGTGATCTGCAGGAAGTAGTCATGGCCCTTCTCCGCGATTCCGAGGACCTCTTGGATCTGCGGCTCGGTCTGCAAGATGAAGTTCTTCGGTGAGCCGCCGCCGATGATCAGCACGCCGCTCTTCCCACCGCCTTCCTTCGCAGCGAAAACGATTGCCGCCGTCTCGTTCACGTCGCGCGACACGTCGAAGGCCAGCCGATTGCCCAGCAGCGCCAATGCGGCAACGTTCATGCCGATCGAGCTATCACCAGGTGACGACGTGTAGATCGGAACCCCAAATTCATGCGCGACTCCGAGCACTGAGCGGCGCGGCCGGCCGAGCATCCGTTCGCGTTCGCGGACGTACGCTCCGACACGGTAGTGGAACTCGGCCGTGCTCATCGGCTTCTGGAACTCGGGCGCGGCGATCACCGTGCGGAAGAAGGCGTCGGTCTGCAGGAGCACCTCGTAACCGAA
>DATJVW010000396.1:0-3445 GCA_035501675.1 Burkholderiales bacterium | reverse complement strand
GGCCGCGCGGGCGGACGCTGCGCCGGGCTGGCGCCACATCGTGCGCCTGGAAAAGGTCGACATGACCTTCGGCAAGGTACAGGCGCTGTCGCAGGTCGATTTCGAGGTCGGACGCAACGAGATCGTCGGTCTTCTGGGCGACAACGGCGCCGGGAAATCTACCCTGATCAAGATCGTGAGCGGTGTTCTGCGGCCGACGGCGGGCAGCATCTGGGTGCGCGGCAGCCCGATCGATCTGGACGACTATTCGGTGCGCATGGCCCACGAGCTGCGCATCGAGACCGTGCATCAAGGGCAGTCGCTGGGGGAAAAACAGCCGTTGTGGCGCAACCTGTTCGTCGGACGGCAGATCACGGGACGCTTCGGCTTCATCGACGTCGACAAGGAGAAGCAGATCGCCGACCAGCTGCTGCGCCAGGCGATCGGCTTCCGCGGGCACGGCATCACGGCGGATTCCACCGTGCGCGACCTGTCGGGCGGCGAGCGGCAGGGCATCGCGATTGCCCGCGCCATGTATTTCCAGGCCGACCTGATCGTGCTGGACGAGCCCACGACGGCTCTGGCGGTCAGCGAAGTGCGCAAGGTGCTTGCCTTCGTCGAAGGCGTCAAGGCCGCAGGCCATGCTTGCATCTACATCGAGCACAACCTCGCGCATGTGCATGAGGTTGCCGACCGGCTGGTGCTCCTCGACCGCGGCAAGGTGGTCGGGGAGTTCGCCAAGGGCGCGATCAGTCTCACCGAGCTGACCAACCAGATGATCGCGCTGCATGAGGGGCACGCCCGTGGCAACGCCTGATTCGGCCAGGATCCGTGTCTTGGGGATCGAAGGGCTGCCGATCGTCGCCGTGCTGATCGTCCTGGTCGTCGCGTTCATGATCTCCGCTCCCGAGGTGTTTCTGGGATATCGAATCTACATGTCGTTTCTGGCGACGGTGCCGCCGCTGCTGGTGCTGGCGGTGGCCCTGACGCTCGTCATTGCAGCGGGCGAGATCGACCTTTCCTTTCCCTCCATCATCGCCCTGTCGGGCTGGGTACTGGGCTATTGCATCCACGAGCTCGGCTCCCCGTGGATCGGTTTCGTTCTCGCCTTGGCGAGCGGCGCGCTGGTCGGATACGTCAACGGCATTCTCATCGCCCGCGTCGGCATCCCGTCGATCATCGCCACATTGGCGACGCAATTCCTGTGGGGCGGGCTCACCACGGTGCTGTCGCAGGGCTTGTCCTATTCGCTCGGCGATGTCGACCAGCTCTTCCTCTGGCGCCTCCTGGTCGGTCGCATCGGGCCTTTCCCGGTGCAGGCGCTGTGGGCCCTTGCCGTTGCGGTCGCGCTGTGGCTCGTGCTCAACCGGCGTCGCTTCGGAGAGCACCTGCTGTTCATCGGCGACAATGCCAAGGTCGCGGAAGTCGTGGGCGTGAACGTGGCGCGCGAGAAGATCCGCATGTTCGTGCTGATGGGCGTGATGGCGGCTTTCGCGTCGGTGCTGCTCACGCTCGAGAACAAGAATTTCTTCAACACACAAGGCGGCGGCTATCTGCTGGAGGTGATGGCCGCCGTATTCATCGGAGGAACATCAGTATTCGGCGGCAAGGCGTCGGTGGTGGGCACGGTCGCGGGCTCCTTCATCATCGGGATGGTGGAGGCGGGCCTGGTGGCGACCGGGCTGCAGGGGTTCTGGGTGCGCGCCGTGGTCGGCATCGTGTTCCTGGCCGCAGTGGTCGGGCATCTCCTCATCGAGGAGCCCGAGCGCGGGCGCACTGCGTTGCGCACCGTCTATGGAAAGTTCGCATCGGAGCGGAAAACGCCCTCATAATTGGCCAAAGAACTGGGGGGTTCGGGGGGCCGGTGCCGCGATGGCGCCGGTCAGGAAGTCCGTAGTCAGCAAAGGAGGAGAACGATGAAAGCACTTGCACCGACTATCGCACTGATCGGCGTGGTGACGGCTGCCGCCAGCCTGCCGACGCAGGCCGACGAACCGCTCGGTTCGGGTATCACCATGTATTTTCAGATGGGAGGCAACCCCGGCGACGGGTCTACCCTGCCGCGTACCAACGGCGCCCGTGCTGCGGCGGCGGCCTTTGGGGTGAAGCTGGTCGAGCAATATTCGGGCTGGCAGCCGGAGAAGATGCTGAACCAGTTCAAAGAGGCGCTCGCCGCTTCGCCCGGCTGCATCGAGATCATGGGGCATCCCGGCAACGACGCTTTCGCCGCACTGGTGGCGGACGCGGAGAAGCGAGGCATCGTCGTCACCTCGGGCAACTCGCCGCTCACCAAGCTGAAGGATCAATACACCGCCAACGGCTTCGGTTACGCCGGCGTCGATCTATATGAAGGCGGCAAGCTGACGGCGCAGAAGATGATCGAGTACGGCGGGCTCAAGAAGGGCGACAAGGCCCTCGAATACGGCCTGCGCGCTCAGGCCGAGCGTGGTAAGAGCGACCAGGGGCTGTACGACACGCTCAAAGCGGCCGGATTGCAGGTCGACTACATCGAGATCAGCCCCGAAGTGGACCACGACAGCTCGCTCGCGGTGCCGATCCTGGCCGCGTACATCCAGAAACATCGCGACCTCAAGGCCATCGGCACGCAGCACGGCAACGTCACCGCCTTCATCGGCAAGGCGCTGCAAGACGCAGGCAAGAAGCCAGGCGAAATCATCGTCGGGGGCATCGATCTGTCGCCGGCGACGATCGACGGGTTGAAGAAGGGCTACATCAGCGTCACGCTCGACCAGCAGCTCTATCTTCAGGGCTTCCTGCCTGTCACGCAGTGCGTGCTGTCGAAGAAGTACGGTTTTGCTGGCCTGAGCACCAACACCGGTGCGGGTGTGGTTACGCCCAAGACGATCGGCGGATTGGTGCCGCTGATCGACAAGGGCATCCGCTGACACACCTCTTGCGCCTGATCCCTCCCCCGTTCGCGGGGGAGGGCGAGTCGGCGGGCCAGCGAACTGTCTGCTTCTGGCACGCCGAGCCGCCGTGTAGGTCTCCTCGGAACAGTATCTCGGCCCACGGACGGTCCAGGCCCGGCTAGCGTGCGCCACCGCAACGGATACCAGCTTTGTGAGTTTTGGATCAGCGCTCCAAGCGTTCTGGTTTGACGCGAGCCTGACCAATTGGTGCTCGATGCAAAGGTGATGAGTCCGGCTAGAGAGGTACTGCCTACGGGTGTCACAACATGCAACGCAGGTTGCGAAGACAGGCTCGTTGTTGGCGCAGAACTGCCTCCCCACAGCCCAACCGGATCGCTCTCGATATATCTCCCCGTGTTGGGGTCGTAATCTCTGTAGTAGTTGTAATGCAGCCCTGTCTCCTGGTCGAAGTACTGTCCTGGAAAGCGCAGGTTCAAGGTGAAGTTCCCCAAGCCACTCGGATTCGTGTTGGGTGGCATCGAGCCAAACGGCTCGCCCTCCCAGCTCCACACCGCATTGCCGTTGTTATCGGCCAC
>DATJVW010000395.1:0-6317 GCA_035501675.1 Burkholderiales bacterium | reverse complement strand
TCCGCCGGCGGGTAGTAATACCGGCTCCCCAGCGCATCCACCCGTTTCCAAAACTCCGGCCCCGACGCCAGCCCGCGTGTGTCCTTCGCCGCCGCTTGCCGCCACATAGCCCATGAATCCGGATGCAGCCGACTGGCCTCGGCCATCTGCACTTGCGCTTCGGCTTCCCGTCCCTCGCGCAGCAGATACCGCCCAAGGTGGAACCGTACGTGCGCCTCGGCGATCGTCGCATCGGGCAGCTTCAGTTTTTCCGCAGCGCGGGTCGCGTTCATCGCGTGCACGCTCGCGGAGCCACGCCGCACCCAATCGCGAACGGCGTCGAAGTACTGCGTCTTGACGCGGTTGCGCTCGGCCATCACTTCATCGGGGATCGTGAAGGTCTTGCGATCCATCGCGCGGAACGCGTCCATCGATCCCGCGGTCTCAGGCGGGCGGACTATGCGGCCTTCCTCGTCGATCCACACGGCCTGAGGCACGTTCACCATGTTGTAGAGATCGGCCAGATGGTGATCACGATCGATCAGGCACGGGTAAGTAGCCGCCGCCGCTTCGATCCACGGCCGCGCGGTCTCGGGCTGGTCCATCGCAACGGCCAACACCGTGAAACCATGATCCTTCATTTCGCCGAACACTGACTGCCACACGGGCAAGTCAAGGCGGCACCCTCACCAGGAAGCCCAGGTTGCGAGGAAGACCTTGCGACCACGGTACGACGACAGCGAGTGCAAACGGCCGTCGAGATCGGGTAATGTGAAGTCCGGCGCCTGCAGCGTGGCGAGCGCGGCACTGCGGTGCGCAGCGCCGCTACCGAGAACCCACACGCTCGACGCGGCGTCGTGCACCACAGGCTGACCGCTGTGTCGCCACATTGCAGCAAGGTTCAGGCGACCGCCGCGCGCGAACTTGCCCGCGTGCGCGCTTGGCAATGGGACGCACACGTCCCCGTGACACAGGCCCTCGGCTTTCCATGACCAGCCCGTGGCCTGTTCGATGGCCGCGGGGTCAAGCCATAATTCGTCGCCGTGGGCGATCGCATCGGGCAAGCGCGTCTCGCGCTGTTCATGAAGGACGGTTATCACGACGATCGCCTCCCTTGGTTCGACGGAATAGGAAATTGAACCGTATCACCTGTCGCGGTACGGCTCAAGCCAGGCAAAACTTGGCCCGCGAGCCCGTGGCAGGGGCTCCCAAAGCGCGCCCGAGCTGGGCCGCAAACGGTTATGGGTGCCTACCCGCGGAGCGACGGCGCCATCCGCGCGAATCTAGAGCGTGTCGTCGAGTTCGTTCCCGCCTTCGGGAGCGCATCACGCAGGTCGCGGGGACGCTTTCTTTCCACGTCACGCCGGCCGTCGAAACGTGACGCGACGGATGCTTCAGTCCAGCTTGTACTGTGCCACCGCGTGCGGATTGAGCTCGATGCCGTTGCCCGGCCGCTCTGGGTCCGGCTTCCAATAGCCGCCTTCCGGCATCGGCGGATCCACGAGCCACTTGACCATCGGGTCCCACTCGATCCCCAGCATCTCGACGACCATCAGGTTCGGCGTCGCCATGGCCGGGTGCAAGTGCTGCAGGCAGTAGGCGTGCGGGGCCACTGGCAGATTGAACGCAGCCGCGATGTGGCTGATCTTCATCCACTCCGTCACGCCGCCCACGCGTCCGATGTCTGCCTGCACGATGTCCACAGCCCCCGCCGTAATAAGGTCACGGAAACCGTACTTCGTGTACTCGTGCTCACCGGTCGCGACCGGGATTGTTGTGTTGGCCGCGACCTGCGCCAGGCCGGGGATGTCGTCAGCCAGCACCGGCTCTTCGAACCAACCGACGTTCAACTCCTTAAACGATTCGGCAAGCCTGATGGCCTGCTTAGCGTAGTAGCCATTGTTGGCGTCGATGTACATGGTCGCTTCGTCGCCCAGCGCCTCGCGTACCGCTGCGACCCGCCGGATATCCTCGTCTTCGGCACGGCCGAAGTCTCTGCCGACTTTCATCTTCATCCGCGTGAACCCTTTTTCAGCGAACGCGCGCTGCTCACGAACGAGCTCTTCGGTCGTGTAGTTTGTCCAGCCGCCGGAACCGTAGACCGGCACGTGCTCATGCGCCGGGCCGAGCAACCTGTACAGCGGGACCTTCAGCGCCTTCGCCTTGATATCCCAGATAGCGTTGTCGATGGCGGAGATGGCCTGGAACGCGGCGCCTTTCCGGCCGTTGCCGCGCACCCGCCAGAACATGTCGTTCCAGATCTTCTCGGTCTCGAATGGGTCTGCACCGACTACCAGGTCTGAAAGTTGTTCGTGAATGAAGGCTCGGACCGGACCCGCGCCTTCCGAGTAAGCGATGCCGGTAATGCCGGCGTTCGTCTCAAGCTCAACGAACATCCAGGCCAAGCCGTTAGCTGCCCGCGCCATCGTTGAATCCTGGAATGGCGCGCTGGACTGGTCATAGAGACGCGTGGTTCGGATTTTCGTGATCTTCAAATTGGTCGGAGCCTCAGTATCTGATGGTTATTCAATATCACCAGACGATCCGCGGTCCAGGGCGTGGGCCCGCAGTGCCAGATTATAGCGATCAGAAGCGCTGTACGAAAAAGTTCGCCGGGACTTTCTGACTGATCTGATTCAGCCAGGCCTCAAGGTCCTCGGCACCAGCCGTCGCGGTAGCGAGAGCCATTGCGGTCAACAGGTACGCGATTCATGGAATCCTCCAGCGGTGCGACAGGGTGGGGAGTTGCCGACAGCGAGTGGCGTACCTGCCTCTACCGATTCGCACGCGCTCGCCATGCGATCCCGGGCCTTTCGCTGCAACGGCAAGGCGATCAGGTTGCCGAAGCCACCCTTCGGCAGGGTGTCCTGGCTGGGAAACAGCCGGTCATAGGACGCAAAGGCGAGGGTGCGATGCCGCGCATGCGCGAGTGATGGCCGCGCTGGCAATCTGCCCGGCCTGGCCCGCCGAGATCGGGGAATCAAAGAAGGTCCATACGTGCGCGCCTTCACCGGAACGCGAGACCTCGATGCTGGGTGGCATCCCGAGTTCGCGGCAGCTGCTGGCGTATGCCATAGCGTCGTCGCGCCAGCTCGACCCGTCGAAATCGGCGGCCACGAACCATGTCGTGTCGTCGTGCAGGATTGGGTAGACCCCGAGAACCCGGCGACCGGAGAGGTGCTCGTAGACGGCGTCATCGGAAACAGCAAGAAACGCGCGGTTGGGACAATCCGCGCACTTGATCCGCGGCTTTTCGCAGACCCCAGACAACCACTCGTTGTCGCATGCGGGACTATACCCGGAGCGCCCAGCCTTCGATTCCCACCGGAGCGTAAACGTCCTCACGCCCGCGAAACAACGAGCGGAACAGTGCGACCTTGTCAGCCGTGGGAGAGTCATGGCGAACCGAGGTCTCAGCTGCGTCGAGTTGCGTCGTCTCGGCGCGACCCCCGACGGCGCGCCCGGATTTCTCTCCGTGAACGATGGCTCGCAGCGCGTCGTTCTCAGCTTGAAGCTTGGCGCACTCTGCCTCGAGAGCGGCGATGCGGTCGTCCCGGGTTATCTGCGATCTCATGCGAGACATCAGTACAAGCGCTAATGATATTAGGCGCCCGTGGCTGTGTACTCTGCGAGTTCGTGCGCAGCGTTTGCACCCTCGAACCATGCCACCGGGCTGGTAGTCTGCGGGAGCTGCAGCGATAGATACCCTCAGGCGGGCTCGTAGCGCTTCACGTCGATATCTTTGCGCCGCCGCGACTGCGCTACGTCGTAGGCCACCTGCATGCGCAGCAGGTGATCCATGTCGGTGCCGAACGCCTTTTCAATGCGTAACGCCATGTCAGGCGACAGCGCGGCCTTCGCGTTCAGCAAGTCGGAAAGCGTCGCACGGCGCACCTTGAGGACCTCTGCAGCTTGCGACACGTTCAGTCCCAAAGCCCCGATGATCTCGGTGCGGATCAACTCCCCCGGATGCGGGGGGTTCTTCATCGCCATAGTTTTGCCTCCTGCGCTTCGTGTTACTTGCCGTGGTAGTCGATTAAATCCAGCGATGAGGCGGTATTGCCTCCCGCGTCATACTCAAAAATCAGTCGCCAGTCACCGGTGACCGTGAGGCTCCAATAGCCTTTCAGTTCGCCCTTGAGCGGATGCAGCTTCCAGCCGGGAAAGCGGTCAAGTTGGTCGAGACTGTTCGCGGTGTCCATCGCCAGCAGCAACTTGCGCAGTTTGTCCACCATAACCGGGGGAACGCCCTTGGCTTCCTCTTTCAGGTAAAGCCGCTGCAACCCCTTGTGCCGAAACCCCGCAATGCGCATTTTTCGCGCCCTGTTATCGCTAGCAATATGTACGGCTAAACCGTACACTTGTCAAGCTCTTTGCTTTCCAGATTTGACTAAAACGTGAGCAATAGGCAGGCGTTAGCGCGGATTGGCGAGTTCGAGATTCTACGGATGCTCGTGGAGGCTCAATCGGCGGAGGAGATTGCAACCGCCCTGCACATCAGCCCCAAGACCGTCTCGAACTGCCACTATCAGATCAAGAGAAAGTTGGGCATCGCCACCGACATCGAGCTCGTCCGCCTTGCCCTCCGGCTCAACGTGGTCGAGCTATTGGAGCTCTCAAAACCAGCGGGTTGAGATCTGTTGCAAAGTGTGCCGCGGCTGCTCCTTTCGACGTGAGCACGGGGAATTTCGCACCAGAACCGGGCTGCGGTTGTGGTCGCGACCCCTATTGCTCGAGAACGTACATACCCGGTGCTGGACCCAGCGGCGGATATCCAGGCGCTCCCATCGGGGGCGGTGCAATGCGCCCGCTCGACAGTCGCTCCAGCCAGTCGGCCCATGCCGGCCACCACGACCCTTGGGCAGCCGGGGTCGCGTCGATCCACGTGTCCGGATCGACGTATCTCTCCCCTGCGACGCGACGGGCGAGCCGGAAATGCCGGCCCGTGTGCCCGGGCTCGCTCACGATGCCGGCATTGTGGCCGCCGCTGGTCAGCAGGAAGGTCACGTCCGTCTCGCCGAAAAGATTGATCTTGTAGACCGAGCGCCACGGGGCGACGTGGTCGCTTTCAGTGGACACCGCGAAGATCGGCGCGCGGATATCACTCAGGACGATCGGCCGGTCGTCGACTTTGTAGCGCCCCTCGAACAGATCGTTGTCGAGAAACAGTTGCGTGAGGTATTCGCCATGCATGCGGTAAGGCATGCGCGTCGCATCGGCGTTCCAGGCCATAAGATCGGTCATGGGCGGGCGCTGTCCCAACAGGTATTCGTTCACCGCCCGCGACCAAACGAGATCGTTGGAGCGCAGCAGCTGAAATGCGCCGGCCATCTGCTTCGTGTCGAGGTAGCCCTGCTCCCACATGATGTCTTCGAGATAGTCGAGCTGGCTGTTGTCAATGAACAGCATCAGCTCGCCGGCTTCGGTAAAGTCGGTCTGCGCGGCCAGAAGCGTGACCGAGCTCAGCGCCGTGCCGCCTTCCCTTGCGAGAAACGCCGCGGCGATCGACAGCAGCGTGCCGCCCAGGCAGTAACCGACGGCGTTCACCTTGTGCTCCGGAACGATCGCCTGGACTGCTTTCAGCGCGTCGAGAACACCCCGTCTGAGGTAGTCGTCCATGCCGAGATCGCGATCCTCGACTCCAGGGTTGTGCCAGGAGATCAGGAAGACCGTGTGGCCTCGCTCGACCAGATACCTGACCAGCGAGTTGGCGGGCGACAGATCGAGGATGTAGTACTTCATGATCCAGGCCGGCACGATGAGGATGGGCTCGGCGTGGACCCGATCCGTTGTCGGAGCGTATTGGATCAGCTCGATCAGGCGGTTGCGGTACACGACCTGACCCGTCGTCACGGCCACTTGCTCGCCCGGCCGGAAGCGCTCCGCCCCGACCGGAAGCTTGCCGCCGACGGTCCGCTCCCAATCTTCGAGAAAGTTGAGGGCGCCGCGGACCAGATTCTGGCCGCCGTCCCGGACCGTGGTCTCGAGAACCTCCGGATTGGTGGCGATGAAGTTCACGGGCGAGACCGTATCGAGCAGCTGCCGCGCCACGAAAGAAACCACCTGCTCGTGATGCTTCGACACGCCGCCGATGCCGGTGGTTGCGTTGTGCCACCACTGTTGATTGAGCAAGAACGCCTGATAGATCACGGTGAACGGCCAGCGCCGCCACGCCTCGCTGCGGAAGCGGTGATCCTGCGGCAGCGGCTCGATGCAGGCGGGGTAAGCCGGGTCGACGGCGCCTCGAGCGGCATAGCTGGCGAGCCGGGCGGCTTTGCGGACGGCTTTCTCCAGGAGCAGCTGCCCCTTCCCCGGCGATAGCGCAAGATGGAAAGCCC